>JAFAZJ010000177.1 GCA_019239835.1 Alphaproteobacteria bacterium
TGCACGGCGCACCGGCGAGGCCGTCTACAACGCCATCGCCGACATCCTTGCATTCACAACTCCCGCAGAATGCTCAAACTACTTCGCTGCTGCCGGATACTCCCAATCCAATCCCATCACGCTCTAGCGGCTGCGCGCCACGCACCACCACAGGCCGAGCACCAACAGCGCGGCGCAGGTGCCATAGAGCGGCGCCTGCGGCACTGCCGCGAAAACCACGCCGGCGACGACAGGGCCGACCGCCGCGCCGAGATCGCGCCAAGTCGAGTACGTCGCCTGCGAGGCCAGCAGGCCGCTCTTCGCGCGCTCTGCCACCATCACCGGGACCAGGGTGTTGAACAGGCCGCGAGTCGTGACGACGAGGATGCTGCCGGCGAATTCGTGGCCCACGGCGATCAGCACCAGGCCGCCGATCAGCGCCACGCCGCTCAGCAGCGCAAGCGGACGCGCGCCGAAGCGATCGGCGAGCACACCGCCAACCGGCGCTGTCACCACCTCCATACCCCAGCGCGTCGCAAGCAGCAGGCCGGTGGTAACGACGGGCGGGACCGGCAGCTTGGTGTCCTTCAGCAGGAGCGCCAACGTGACGATGAAGATGCCGTCGACGACCAGGCCCAGCGCGAAACCCCACAGGTCGAGCCGTCCCGGCTTGGGGAGGGTGAACCCCGTTGCCTTGCCATCGTCGATGTCGAGCGGCGGCAACCGCAGCGACAGCAGCATCCCCAGCAACCCGAAGCCGGCAATGATGAGGAACACGTCGCGCGGCCCGACGAAGGCCACCAGCGCCGTGCCGCCGGCCAGCGACATCACCTGGAACACGCCCAGCGCCGTGCGGTTCACCGCGACGCGCTTACCGGCGTTGGCGCGGTCGGAAACGGCATAGGACAGGACCGCAAGATTGAGCGCGGCGAACGAGATGCCCCACAACACGCGCCCACCCATCAGGATGATCTCATGTGTCGCCACGGCGTAGGCGAGCGTCGACAGCGTCGCCGTCGCGGCGGCGGTGATCATCATCGGCCGCACGCCGATGCGATGGGTGAAATGCGCGACGATGGAATTCGCCAGCAGCCGGACCCAGCGGTTGAGCGACAGCAGGATGCCGACAACGAACAGCGACACACCGAAAGCATCGGCGTAGAGCGGCAGTACGGCATAGATCAGCGAATCGCCCATCTGCGCCAGCGCGATCACCAGCGCCGGCACCGCCATGGGTACCGGCCTGTCGGCGGGGGCAGACGCGCTCAGGCGGCCCGCTCGAGCAGCGCCTCGCGCAGGGCCAGCGCCGCGGTGGCGACGGCGCGTCGCGCCGTGTGCAGGAGCGCGTAGCTGCCGAGAAAGCCGTGGTTCATGCCACCGAATTCGACATGGTCGACGCGCACACCCGCGTCGTTAAGACGGCGCACATAGGCACGGCCCTCGTCACGCAGCGGGTCATAGCCACAGGTCATCACGAAGGCCGGGCAAACGCCATTCAGGCTCGGCGCATGCAATGGTGCAGCGCGCCAGTCGATGCGGTCGGCCTCGTTGGGCAGATAGCAATCGATGAACCACTGCATGCTGGCGCAAGTGAGCCCGTAGCCGTTGGCGAAGAGCTGGTACGACTCGGTCGTCGTCACCGCGTCGGTCACCGGATAGGACAGCATTTGGAAGCGCAGCGCGGCGATACCCTCGTCGCGCGCCAGGATCGCGGCCGAGGCGGCGATGTTGGCGCCAGCGCTGTCGCCGCCAATCGCCAGGCGCTTGCTGTCGATGCTAACCGACGCGCCGTTGGCGAGCAGCCAGCGCAAGGCGGCGACCACGTCGTCGAAGGCGGCGGGGAACGGATGCTCCGGCGCCAGCCGGTAGTCGACCGACATCACCGCGACACCGGCGAAAACCGCGAGCCGCGCCGCCGTCACGTCGTGGCTTTCCAGGTCGCCGATCACCCAGCCGCCACCGTGAATGTAGATCAGCGCCGGCAGCGCCTGGCCGGCGGGTACCGAGGCAGGACGATAAATCCGCACCGGAATCTGCCCGCCCGGCCCGGGGATCGTGCGATCGCTCGAGACCACGCCTTCAGGCCGCTTGCCGCCCGACGCGCCGCGCGACTTCAGGAACATCTCGCGTGCAGCGACGGCGCCGACGCTTTCCCAGGCCGGCGGGTTGAGCTTTGCGGCGATATCGAGCAGGCGTTTGACTTCGGGATCGAGCGCCATCTCAACCACCCAGCGCTTCGCGCACGGCCTGCGCCGCCGTGGTGATGCCGCGTCGTGCCTGCGGCAGCACGCCGGGCATGCCGAAGAACCCGTGGATCAGGCTGCCATACTCGACGTACTCGACGGTCACGCCGTCGGCGGCCAGGCGACGCGCATATTCCGCGCCCTCGTCGCGTAGCGGGTCGAAGCCGGCGGTGATCACCATCGCCGGCGCGACGCCCGCGAGGTTGGCGGCGCGCAGCGGCGAGCAGCGCCAGTCCGCGCGGTCGGCCACGTTGGGCGCGTAGTGGTCGTAGAAGTACTTCATCGCCACCGTGGTCAGCAGGTAGCCCTCGGCGTTGCGCGCCATCGAGCCGGTGTTGGCCAGCGCATCGACCGCGGGATAGATCAGGCACTGGTAGCCGATCTTCGGCGCACCGGCGTCGCGCGCCAGGATCGCGACGATCGCCGCGAGATTGCCGCCGGCGCTGTCGCCGCCGACCGCCAGCTTAGCAGCATCGCCACCGATCGAGGCGGCATTGGCCGCCACCCATTTCGTCGCCGCCCAACAATCGTCGACCGCGGCGGGATAGCGATGCTCCGGCGCGAGGCGATAGTCGACCGAAACCACGAGCAGGTTGCCGTCCTGGGCGAAGCGTTGGCAGACCGTGTGGTGCGTTTCGATATCGCCGATCACCCAACCGCCGCCATGGAAGAAGACGAGGATTGGCAGCCTGGCGTCAGCAGGCGCCGCTTTAGGCCGGTAGATGCGCACCGGGATCTGGCCGGCCGGACCGGGAATCTTGCGGTCCTCCTGCGCCACCGTGTCGAGGATCGGTCCCTGGATGGGCGCGCGCGTGTCGCGCATCATGGTGCGTGCGTCGACCGGCGAGAGCGTATGCAGCTGCGGCCGGCCGGCGGCGATCGCCGCGTCGAGCAGCAGACGGATGGTCGGGTCGAGCGCCATCGCGCGAATCCTCTTCGTTGCACCTGATGTCGCGAATGATGGCGAGCTTCGCCGCACTGGCGCAACGGCAAAGCGTCTCCATATGATCATGGCCGGCGTGCTACAGTGGCGTTGCCGCCCGGCGCACCCCCGAAGGGATTGCGAGACAGCCCGCGCCCATGTCGTTCGATCCGGAACCCCGCCCCTCGGCGACCTCCGTCCAGCCCAGGCCTCTTTGGCGTCGCGTGCTCGCGTGGCGGCCGCGCCTGCGCGGCTCAACAGGCGCCGGCGCGACGCCGCGGCGACGCTGGCGCTGGTGGCTGCTGATCCCTGTGGTGCCGCTGCTCTACTACACCATCGGCATGCTGGTGGTGCACACCATCGACGACAACCTCGATTTCCGCCCGCAGAACGTCGCGCCGGGCGAAAGCCGCGCCGTCGCGGTGGCCGCGGCGCTGGTGACGCGCGAGGTCGACCAGCATCGCTGGGTGGCGAGCGATCCGTTCTTCCTGCCGGCCTGGGCGCTCGACAACATGCCCAACTTCCAGATGGGCATCATGGCGGCGGTGGCGCGCTTCACCACCGAGCTGAAGGACCAGCTCGGCCGCACGCGCGGCTCCAGCCAGATCGACCACGACCTGCAGGATGCCGCCGGGCAGTTCCAGTTCCGCGGAGATCGCTGGATCTGGGATCCCAGCATCTCGATCTGGCCCTCGGCGACCTCGGCGCAGCAATACCGCGCCGGCTATCGCTCACTGATCAACTACAACAAGCGCCTGGCCGCCGGACAGGCGACCTACGACCGGCGCGCCGACAATCTGCAGTTCATCCTCGATCGCTTCGCCGGTGACCTCGGCTCCGAATCGGCACGGCTCGAGCAGCACGTCCAGCAGCATGGCGGCGATCTCTTCGACATGCAGTGCGACGACATCTTCTACTCGGTGAAGGGGCGCCTCTACGGCCAGTTCATCCTGCTGCGCGAGATCGGCGAGGACTTCAAGACGGTGATCACCGACCGCCAGCTCACCGCGTCCTGGGCACAGATGCTGGAGTCGTTCCGCGCCGCCGCCCACCTGCAGCCGCCCGTCGTTATCAACGGCCGGCCGGATTCAACAGTGTTGCCCAGCCATCTCGCCTCGCAGGGCTTCTACCTGATGCGTGCGCGCACCCAGCTGCGCGAGATCGTCGACATCCTGCAGAAATAGCTTCAGCCGATCGTCAACCGTACGCGCTGCTTGCCGCCGTCGCGGTTGCCGACGACCTTGAAGCCGTGCGCCGCGAATAGCCGGCGCGTGCCGGTCCAGGCGAAGGCCGCCGGCGACGGCGCGCCGTCCCTGGCGGGCTTCACCGGATAGCCCTCGATGATCGCGGCCCCGCGCTTCTTCAAGCGCTCGATCGCGAAGCCCAGCAGCGCCGAGGCCACGCCCTTGCCGCGGAAACCTGCCTTGATGAAGAAGCACGGCACCGACCAGACCTCGCCGGCATCGGCGCATTTGAAGCTCGGCGCGCGATCGAGCTTGTCGAAGTCGGGACGCCTGTCGAACGACACCCAGCCCACCGGCTCACTGTCGATATAGGCCAGCGCGCCATGCGCCCGGCCGCCGCAGACCAGGCCTTCGAAGCGCCGGCGGTTCTCGTCACCCTTCACCGCGTCCCACTTCTCGCCCTTCCGCTGGCGCCAGAACATGCACCAGCAGCCGCCGACCGCGCCGCGCGGCCCGAACAGGCGCTCGAGGTCGGGCCACAGCTCGGGCGTCAGCTCGCGGCAGATGATGCGCATGACGTCCTCCGACAATCGATTTGCGGCCTCGTACGCTGCACGACTACCATGCGCGCATGCATCGGGAGAAATCGTGAGCGAGGATGTCTGGCGGCGCATCGCCGAGCGCAAGGCTGCGCTCGATGACAGCCGGCCGCTCGCACCCGAGCTGATCGCTCGCCTCGAGGCCTGGTACGAGGTCGAGTTGACCTACTCGTCAAACGCGATCGAGGGCAACACACTGACGCGCTCCGAAACCGCCATCGTGCTGGAGAAGGGACTGACGGTACGTGGCAAGCCGCTGCGCGATCACATGGAGGCGACCGATCACCGCGACGCCCTGCGTTTCGTGCGTGGCCTCGCCGGGCGCGATGCAGCGCTGCGCGAGATCGATCTTCGGTCGATCCACGGCCTTGTCCTGGGAAAAACGGGCGGCGATGCAGCCGGCCGATACAGCCAGCAGCCGCGTTTCGTCGCCGGCTCGCGCGCGGTCTTTCCCGAACCGTCCGCCGTGCCAGGGCTGATGGCGGACTTCGCCACCCGGCTCGCAGCCTCGCCGCCGTCGCCGGAGTTGGCACTCGAGGCGCATCTGCGCCTGGTGTCGATCCACCCTTTTGCCGACGGCAATGGACGGACGGCCCGCCTGCTGATGAACCTGCTGTTGCTGCGCGCCGGATATCCGCCGCTGGTAGTGCCCCCGGAGCGTCGTCCGGACTATATCGACGCGATCGAGCGCGCCCAGGCCGACGGCGACCGCATTGGCTACGATGATCTGATGGCGAGCTTGCTCCTCGATTCGCTCGATCGCCATCTCCAGCTCCTGGAAGGACGACCATGACCACTCGCCGCAAGACATCCGAGGAATTGCGCAGCCATCGCTGGTATGGCGCCGACGATCTGCGCTCCTTCGGCCATCGCTCGCGCACCAAACAGATGGGCTACGCCAGCGAGGATTGGGCCGGCAAGCCGGTGATCGGCATCATCAACACCTGGTCGGAGGCGAACTCCTGCCACTTCCATCTGCGCCAGCGCGCCGAGGAGGTGAAGCGTGGCGTCTGGCAGGCCGGCGGCTATCCCATCGAGATGCCGGCGATCTCGCTGGGCGAAGTGCTGATGAAGCCGACGACGATGATGTACCGCAACCTGCTGTCGATGGAGACCGAGGAGCTGCTGCGCTCCAATCCGATCGACGGCGCGGTGCTGCTGGGCGGCTGCGACAAGAACATCCCCGGCTTGCTGATGGGCGCCATCTCCATGGACATTCCGGCGATCGTCGTGCCGGCCGGCCCGATGCTGCGCGGCAACTGGCGCGGCAAGCCACTGGGTTCCGGCAGCGATGTCTGGAAGTACTGGATGGAGCTGAAATCCGGCGGCATCCAGAACGCCGACTGGGACGAGATGGAAGACGGCATCGCCCGCAGCTTCGGCACCTGCATGGTGATGGGCACCGCCGCCACCATGATGTCGATGGCCGAGACCCTGGGCTTCACCCTGCCCGGCGCATCGTCGATCCCCGCCGCTGACTCCAATCACGCCCGCATGGCGAGCCTTGTGGGACGCCGCGTTGTCGACATGGTGTGGGAGGATCTGAAGCCCTCCGACATCCTGAGCGCCAAGTCGTTCGACAACGCGATCCGCGCGCTGATGGCGATGGGTGGCTCGACCAATGGCGTGATCCATCTCGTGGCGCTGGCGGGACGCGCCGGCATCCCGTTGACGCTGGACCGCTTCGACGAGATTGCGCGCACGACGCCGCTGATCGCCAACATCCGGCCGTCGGGCCAGTACCTGATGGAGGACTTCTTCTACGCTGGCGGCCTGCGCGCGTTCCTCGAGAAGCTGCGCCCGATGCTAAACCTCGACGCGCGCACCGTGTCGGGCAAGACCCTGGGCGAGGACATCGCCGGCGCCGAGACGCTGATCCCCGACGTGATCCTCGACGTCGACAAGGCGCTCAAGGCCGACGGCGCGCTGGCGATCGTCAAGGGCAACCTCGCGCCCGATGGCGCGGTGATCAAGCCTGCAGCGGCCGAGCCGCGCCTGCACAAGCATTCGGGACCGGCGCTGGTCTTCGAGGACTACAACGACATGGCCGCACGGATCGACGATCCGAACCTCGATGTCACCGCCGACACCGTGCTGGTGCTCAAGCAATCCGGCCCGCTGGGCGGCCCCGGCATGCCGGAATGGGGCATGCTGCCGATCCCGCAGAAGCTCTTGAAGCAGGGCGTGCGCGACATGGTGCGCATCAGCGACGGGCGCATGAGCGGCACCAGCTACGGCGCCTGCGTGCTGCACGTCTCGCCCGAAAGCCATGTCGGCGGTCCGCTGGCGCTGGTGAAGACCGGCGACATCATCGAGCTCGACGTCGCCGCCCGCACCTTGAACATGAAGGTCAGCGACGAGGAGCTGGCGCTGCGCCGTGCCGGCTGGAAGCAGCAGCCGGTGGTCTACGGCCGCGGCTATGGCTTCATCTTCACCAAGCACGTGCAGCAGGCCGACAAGGGCTGCGACTTCGACTTCCTGCGCGCCGATGCCGGCCCGAAGGTACCGGAGCCGGAGATTCACTGACGGCAACCTGAGCTGTTCCGCGCTGGACGTCGGCACGGATGGGCTTCTAGGCTCGCGACAACCAATCGGGAGCCACCATGAGCATTGCGGAGAAGCGCAACCGTGCCTGCACCAAGCTGCTGGCCGATGTCCACGCCATCGTCGACAAGGAGGGCATCTATCCCTCGGCCCTGCACGAGATGAAGCTCAAGCTGGTGGCGCTGGCCAAGCGCACCGAGCTGTTCCCACTTGCCGACTTCGCCATGCCGGTGGCACAGGGACGCAACCATCCGCTGCTGGTCGAGGACAACGACGGGCTGGGCCTCTATCTGACGATCAGCCTGCCCGGCAAGGAAGCGGCGCCGCACGACCATGGCATCTGGTGCGTCAACGCCGCGCTCGCCGGCCGCGAGCGCCACCAATTATTCCGCCGCACCGACGACGGCGCCACGCCGGGTCGCGCCACGGTGCTGAAGGTCGGCGAGGTGACGGTCGAGCCAGGGCACGGCATGGCGATGGCCGACCACGACATCCACAGCACCATGGTGCTGGGCAAGGAACCGGCCATCGGCCTGGCGGTCTACGGCTACGCGCTGACGCGCTTCCCGTCCGTCTCCTGGTACCTCCCGCAATTCGGCTCGGTGCGCACGACGGCGTCGCGACGCCACGCACCGGCGGCGTGAGGGGACTCGCCGTGAAAACGTATCGCGTCACCATCGGCAACACCGGCCAGACCATCGACTGCGCCGGCAACCACACGGTGCTCGAGGCGGCGGTCGCCGCCGGCATCGACTACCCCTACGCCTGCGCCACCGGCAATTGCGCGACCTGCATCAGCAAGCTCGAATCGGGCAAGGTCACGCTGCTGCCGCGCGGCGACGCGGCGTTGCGGCCCGAGCAGATCAAGGCGGGGCAGACTTTGGCCTGCCGCGCCAGACCCCGGAGCGATCTCAGCATCACGTGGCTCGCCCGCCCGCGCTGAGCGATGACCGATCTCGACGCGTTCCTGTCTACATCGCCCCGTCTGCGCTTCGCCTTCATGGTGAAGGTCAAGGTCGCGCCGGTGATCGACCTTGGCGTAACCGCAGCCGGGCATCGCCGCGTCGTCGACATCCTTGGCGGCGAGGTGTCGGGACCGCGGCTGAGTGGGGAGATCCTGCCGGGTGGCGCCGACTGGCAAGTCGTGCGGCCCGATGGCGCGATCCATGTCGAGGCGCGCTACACGATCCGTGCTGCCTCGGGCGCGCTGGTCTATGTGCGCAACGACGGCGTGCGGGTCGCCTCGCCCGAGATCCTGGCGGCGCTGGGACGTGGCGAGGTCGTCGATTCCGCCAGCTATTACTTCCGCACCAGCCCGCGCTTCGAGACCGCGGATCCGGCGCTGGCGTGGCTGCAGGATGCGGTGTTCGTCGGCATCGCGACTCGCGCCGCAACAGGTGTTGCGATCGGATTTCACGAAGTGCTGTAGGAAGCGCCTAGCGACTCGATTGGGGCGAGATCGCGGTCGAAAATCGGCCCGGGACAAAAGGCTCTCGTTGCATCCGCCCAGTGAAGCGCGCACAAGAGAATCGGTGTCGCCGGAGATGGACCGGCGCGCCCGGAAGCGCAGTCGTGGAAGTCTACCTCCCCATTGCCGAGATCTCGCTGACCTGGCCGCTGCTGCTGGCGCTGGGCGGGGTGGCGGGTGTGCTGGCGGGCATGTTCGGCGTCGGCGGCGGCTTCCTGCTCACCCCTCTGCTGATCTTCGTCGGCGTGCCGCCGGCGGTGGCGGTGGCGACCCAGGCCAACCAGGTGATCGCCACCTCGGTCTCGGGCCTGTTGACGCAGTTCCAGCGCGGCAATGTCGACGTGCGCATGGGCCTGATCATGCTGCTGGGCGGCCTGTTCGGCTCGACCGCCGGCATCTGGCTGTTCGGCATCCTCAAGCGCATCGGCCAGATCGACCTGACCATCGCCATCGGCTACGTCGTGCTGCTGACCAGCATCGGCGTGCTGATGCTGATCGAGAGCGTGCGCACCTGGCGGCGGCGGCGCAATCCCGAGGCGCCCCGGCGCAAGCTGCACCAGCACTACCTGGTGCACCGCCTGCCGCTGAAGATGCGGTTCTACAAGTCCCGGCTCTACATCAGCGCGCTCTTGCCGCTCGGGCTGGGCTTCGTCATCGGCGTGATGTCGGCGATCCTCGGCATCGGCGGTGGCTTCATCATCGTGCCGGCGATGATCTACATTCTCGGCATGCCGACTCTGATGGTGATCGGCACCTCGCTGTTCCAGATCGTCTTCGTCGCCATCAACGTCACCTTCCTGCAGGCGACGCAGAACCACACCGTCGATGTGGTGCTGGCCCTGTTGCTGATCATCGGCGGTGCCATCGGCGCGCCGATCGGCGGGCGGGTGGCGGCCAAGCTGCCCAGCTTCCAGCTGCGCGCCCTGCTGGCGCTGCTGATCCTCGCCATGGCCACCGAGCTGATCTTCGAGCTCTTCGCCCGGCCCAGCGCCATCTACTCCCTGGGCACCGCGGTGCGCGGCCCATGATCCGCGTCGCCGCCCCCCTCCTCGTGGCCATGACGATAATGGCCGCCTGCCTGCCCGCCAGCGCCCAGGCCCTGCTGTTCGACCTGTCGCGGCCGCGCGTGGCCATCACCTCGGCCTTCGCCGGCACCGACATCCTGGTCTACGGCTCCCTCGATGCCCCCGGCGACGTGATCGTCACGGTGACCGGGGCGCCCTCGCGCCAGACCGTGCTGCGCAAGGAGCGCGTGCTGGGCCTGTGGGTGACCGGCGCGCGCCAGACCTTCGACGACGTGCCGACCTACTACGCCATCGCCGCCAACCGCCCGCTGGCGCAGATCCTGCCGACCGACGGCGTGCCCGGCGTGGCGATCACCCTGGACGAGCGGATGGCGGCCATCCGCGCCCAAGGCGCCCAGCGGCGCTCGCCCGCCGAGCTGCGCGCCTTCGAGCGCGGCCTGATCGAGGCCAAGCGGCGCGAGGGCCTCTACCCCGAAGGCATCGCGCCGATCACCGTGCTGTCGGGCCGGCTGTTCCGCGCCGAGCTGCAATTCCCCTCGCGCCTGCCGGTGGGCGACTACGAGATCACAGCCTACGTGCTGCGCGACGGCCAGCCGGTCACCGCGGTATCCAAGCCGCTGATCGTGAGCAAGGCCGGCTTCAGCGCCGAGATCTCGGAATGGGCGCGCGACGAGGCGCCGATGTACGGCGGCGTCGCCATCGCCATGGCGTTGGTCGTAGGATGGGTGACAGGGGCCGTGGCACGCCGGTTCTAGCCGGTGCAGCCGCTTCACGCGGGGAGGAAGCGACAATGTCCGACACCAGCGCCGCCGAGACCGCCAGCGAGCGGGTCTTCCTCGTCGTCGTCGACGACTCCCCGGAGCTGCACGTGGCGATCCGCTATGCCTGCCGGCGCGCCAAGCGGGTGGGCGGCCGGGTCGCCCTGCTCAACGTCATGGAATCGCCCGAGCCGCAGAGCTGGGCGGCGATCGGCGACCTGCTGCGCGAGGAGACCCGCCAGCAGGCCGAGGCCAGGCTGGCGCAGGTGGGCGACGAGGTCGCCAGCCTGCTCGGCCGTCCGCCGATCCTGCACCTGAAGGAGGGCGGACGGCGCGAGCAGCTGCTGAAGCTGCTGGCCGAGGACGCCACCATCTCCGTTCTCGTGCTCGCCGCCGGTACCGGCACGGAAGGTCCGGGCCCGCTGGTCTCCTCGATCGCGTCGAAATACGCCGGCGGCCTGCGCTGCGCGCTCACCATCGTGCCGGGCGCCCTGAGCGACGCGCAGGTCGACGCGATTTCCTGAGTATTTCTGCAGAAACCTTGTGTGCAATGCGGTAAGTGACTGGTTTTATCCACAGTTTTTATTCTTGACTCTGCGGAACACAAAAAAAGCACAATAAAATTCAGAAGCCAATTCACTATTGATAAACCACGGCAAATGCGCAATTTTCCATATAACATGATCAATTGATCATGATTTTGATCTTGAAGCCAATCTGAGCGCTGACTAACTCGCCCTTGTCGCGACCGGCCGATGAGGGCCGTCCGCGGATGATGAGAGACACAAGACCGGCAATGTTTATCCAGACCGAGCAGACCCCCAATCCATCGACCCTGAAGTTCCTTCCGGGTCGGGTGGTCCTGCCCAATGGCACCGCCGATTTCGCCGACGCCGAGGCCGCAAGGCGCTCGCCGCTGGCACGACGCCTGTTCGACGTGGACGGTGTGCGTCGTGTGTTTCTCGGCTCCGACTTCGTCACCGTGACGCGCGCTGACGAAGTCGACTGGCAGATCATGAAGCCCGCCATTCTCGGCGGCATCATGGAGCACTACACCTCCGGCGAGCCTGTTCTCGCCGAGGACGCCGGCGCGACGTCAGGAGAGGGCGACGCGGCGGATGACGACGAGGTGGTGGCGCAGATCAAGGAACTGTTGGACACGCGCATCCGTCCGGCCGTAGCGCAGGACGGCGGCGATATCGTGTTCGATCGGTTCGATGACGGCGTCGTCTACCTCCACATGCAGGGTTCGTGTTCGGGCTGCCCGAGTTCGACCGCGACCCTGAAAATGGGGATCGAGAATCTCCTCAGGCACTACGTGCCAGAGGTGGTCGAGGTCCGCTCGGTCACGTAGTCCAAGCGTATCGGACAACGGAGCGTTGGGCGGCTTCTGGCATGCCAGAAGCCGGAGGGTTCGTTCGTTCGTCGCAGTCAAGGCAAAGCCAGGCGGTCAGCCATGCTCATGCATCATCGCGTGTCCGATGTCGGGCGCCAGTATTCGTTCATCGGCGCTCTCGGAGCCTGCGCCGTGGCCGCCTTTGCGCTGTCGCCGACCAAGGCCATCGGCGATTCCTCGCACGATCCCAAGCCTGCCGATTCGATCGCCGCACGCGTCCAGCTCGCGAGCTATGTGCCCGAGCCTGTTCCCGCGCCGTCGTTGACCGAGCGCGATCTCGCGCCGCCGCCCGGCGTTCTTGAAGCGTTGGCAACGGTGCTCGAGGATTACGACGACATGGCGCGCAGTGCTGCGCTGGCGGTGAACGCCGCGCTCGCGCGCATCGTCGCAACGCCGCACGCGCCGGCAGTCGAAGCACGACCGATGCACGGCTGGCTCTCGCACGCCTACAACAGCCAACGCCGCAACCGCGTCGTCGCGATGCGCGTGTCCAACACCGAGCAGCTCGCACAAGTCTTCCAGGCGCACGACTATTCGCTCGACCACGCGCGCCGCGGCCAGCCGATTCCGGCGCTGCAGATCGATCGCGTGCCTGGCGATCTCGCCGCGATGAAGGACGGCAACGAGCGCAAGTGGCTGTTCATCAAGGCGCTGCTGCCGATCGTGCTCGAGGTCAACGAGCGCATCCTCGCCGAGCGCATCGAGCTGTTGCGCCTGCGCGACATCGCGGCGAGCGGCCGCGAGCTGAGCATCGCCGAGCGGCTGTGGCTCGCCGATCTCGCCGAGCGCTACGGCGCGGATCCCAGCAACATCGCCGAGATGCTGCAGCGGGTCGATATCGTGCCGCCATCGATGGCGATCGCCCAGGCCGGCGTCGAAAGCGGCTGGGGCACGTCCTACGCCGCGCGCGTCGGCAATTCGCTGTTCGGCCAGATCCAGGTCAGCGGACGCCACTCGGTGGACGTCCCCTGGAAGGCCGGGCCGGCGATGCCGCAGCCCTTCGCCAATGTCTCCGAATCGGTCGAGGCCTACTTCCTCAACCTCAATAGCCATTTCGCCTACGCCTCGTTCCGCGTCGACCGCGCGCAGCAACGTGCCCAGGGCACGCAGCCCGACGGCTACAGGCTGATCGGCCAGCTGCTGCGCTATTCGCAGCTCGGTGCGCAGTACATCAACTACGTGCGCAACATCATCCGCGAAAATCAGCTGTCTGACTTCGACAGCGCGCGGCTGTCACCAAGCTGAAACACCAGGTTCAGCGCATCATCGACGCCGGCAGGTCCGCATCGGCGATGAGCGGAAATCGTCGAGCATCAAACAGTTGGTAGTGCCACCATTCGTTCCGATAGAAGTCCCAGCCCGCCGCCGTCATCAGCCCCATCAGCAGGAAGCGATTGCGCTGCGCGGTGACCGGCACGTCGGTGCGGCCGTGATGTGACAGCGGCGTGAACGCATCGAAGCCCGTGCCCATGTCGAGTTCGCATCCTTCGCCATCGATCAGCGTGAGATCGACCGCGGCGCCGCGCGAATGCGGCGAGCCTTTGCGCGGATTGGCGAGGAACTCGGGATTGGGATCGGCATTCCACAGCGTCCATTGCGCCTCGACGGGCCTGAGCGCGTCGAAGAGTCGAAAGCGCAGGCCCAGCGGTGCCGCAAGCTCGATGGCGCGCGACAGCAATCGCGCGGCTTCGCCGTTGAGGTAGCAGCGGGCATTCCGGTAGACCGGCCGTCCGGTTATGTTGGCCGATGTCGCGTAGGCGAGCGCGATGTCGACGTCGAAAGCAGGAGCGGTGATTTCAACGATGTCCATGGACGCCAAGATGCCGCGCGTCGTGGTCCCGCGCCAGCCGCGTTCGGGCTCGGCGTGGCGCGTTCTGGCGATCGACACCTGCTTCGCGCGCTGCGCCGTGGCGCTGGCCGAGCAACGCGAGACGATCGACGTCGTGGCATCCGATGCCGAGGCGATGACACGCGGACACGCCGCGATGCTCACGCCGATGATCGAGAAAGCCTTGCAGGACAGGGCTTGGCGCCCCTCGGACCTCGACCTGCTCGCCGTCACGATCGGGCCCGGCAGCTTCACCGGCGTGCGTATCGGCGTCGCCATGGCACGCGGCCTGGCGCTGACCTTGCGCATTCCGATCGCCGGCATCGCGACGACCGATGCGCTGCTGCTGGGCGTCGCGGCGGCTGATCGAGCCCATGCCGACGGCGTGATCGTGGTCGCCATCGAGTCCGGCCGCGGCGATTACTTCATGCAACTGCCCGATGCAGCGCCATTCGCCGCGACGGCCCAGATGCTGGCGATGCGTCTGGATGACCGCCGGGCGATTGTCATTGGTGACGGCGCCCAGCGGCTGGCCGGCGAGCTGCGCGATCTTGGTACGCGCGCCGAACTCGGCGTGTCGTCATCGTCGATCGATCCTGGCCTTCTCGCCACGCACGCCCTGGCCGCAGGTATCGAGCGCTG
>JAFAZJ010000314.1 GCA_019239835.1 Alphaproteobacteria bacterium
CCGTGCCGATGCCGCCGCCCAAAGCCATCGCGATCGCCATGGCCAATATGAGGTCGGGGAAGGATTGCAGGAACTCGATGATGCGCTGGCTGACCATGTCGAAGCGGCCGCCGAAATAGCCGCAGGCCAGGCCCCACAGCGCACCCAGGGTGGTGCCGAACAGCACGGCGCCGATCGCCACGACAAGTGAATAGCGGCTGCCGTGGATGACGCGCGAGAGCGTGTCGCGGCCGACCTGGTCGGTGCCGAACCAGTGCTTCTCGCTGGGCGGCTTGCCCATGGCGCGGAAATCGGCCTTCAGCGGCGGGTAGGGCTCGACGATTGGCGCCGCCACGGCCATGGCGATGATCAGCACGACGACCACGCCCCAGAAGGCCGAGAACGGCGCGCGGCGGAACAGCGTGGTCACGCCGCGCAGAAACGAGCGACGGTGCGGCCGGGCGCGCGCGGCGATCTTCTGGTCGGCGGCGGTGACGGTCATCGGTAGCGGATCCTCGGATCGAGCAGGGCGATGGCCACGTCGACCCCGATATTGATCATGACGAAGACCGTGGCGTAGAGGAACACCAGGTTCTGCATGACGAAGACGTCGCGCTCGCTCACCGCGGTGAACATGGCGAAGCCCAGGCCCGGCGTGCCGAAGGCGCGCTCGACCGGGATCGAGCCGGCCAGCACCAGGCCCAGCAGCACACCCGACAGGGTGATCACCGGCAAGAGCGCGTTGGGCAACGCATGCATCGCGATCACCAGCCGGTTGTTCAGCCCCTTGGCGCGCGCCGTGCGCACGTAGTCCTCGCGGATCACCTCGAGCAGGCTGGAGCGGCCCATGCGCGCGATATAGGCGGCCTGGCCCAGGCCAAGCACCACCGCCGGGCCGATCACCAGCTGGAAATTGGCCAGCGGATCGGCGAACAGCGATGCGCCGGCCAACGGCGCGCGGTAGCCGAACCAGAACAGCAGGCCGAGCACGATCAGCATGCCGACCCAGAAGCCGGGCACGGCGATGAAGAGGATGCTGATGAAGCGTGCGACGCTGTCGCCCAGAGTGTTGGGCTTCAACGCGCTGATCAGCGCCACGGGGATGCCGACGATCCACGACAGCACTACCGACAGGATCGCGATCTCCGCCGTCAGCGGCCCGCGCCTGAGGATCATGTCGGCGACGCTTTCGGAGCGGAAGAACGAGTGGCCCCAGTCGCCCGCCGCGATGCTCTTTACCCAGGCGAAGTACTGCACCCAGAGCGGGTCGCTGAGCCCCAGCTCGCGCATGTACCCGGCGCGCTGCTCCTCGGTGAGCTTGGTGAAGCCTTCGGGTCCGAAGATCGCCACCAGCGGGTCGCCGGGCAGGATGCGCATGATCACGAAGACCATGATCGACACGCCGACCACTGTGATCGCCCCGAACGCCATCCTTCGCGCGATGTAGCTATACATCACGTCCGCCCGGACGCGGCCGCACTGAACTACCCATACCGTCGCCTCCCAAGGCGCCTGTTCTCTTTGTTGGCTGCATCATGCCTGCCCTGCCGGGGAAGGCAAGCTGCGCCGATTGTCAGGGCCTGCCGCACGGTCCTATCTTCGACCAAAGTCTAGGCAACGGAGGGACGGCCATGAACGCACCAGCGCGCACGACCACCGTCGACTACGGCCCGGAAGAGGCGGCGATGCAGGCCTACCTCAAGGCCGGCGAGAGACGCGCCTACGAGCTGGGCAATCGCGGCCCGATCCGCTTCACGGCGGACGGCAAGCTCGACCCGGCGATTCTCGACGCCTACTGGCGCTGTGGCTTCTATGTCTTCGAGGGCGTGCTGAAGCCGGACGAGCTCGCCGACATCGAGGCCGACCTCAAATCCATCCTCGATCGCCTGCCCAGCGAGAAGGGCTCGCCGGTCGACGCCAAGGGCCGGCCGGCGCTGAGCGCCGATTGCGAGGCGCCGAATCTCCTATGGTCGAAGCCGCTCGGCGATCCCTTCGGCGGCACCAAGCTCGCCAATGGCCGCCATCCCGCGAAGATGTACGAGCCCCAGGCCGCCGCCAACGCGCCCAAAGACATCGTCTATCTCATCCTGGGCTCGCTGCAGTTCTCTGAGGCGCATCTGCGCGTCTATGGCCATCCGCAGCTGCTGGCGGTCGCCGCGGCGATCAATGGGCCGGACTTCACGCCGTTCAACGAGGCGATCTTCGTCAAGGAGCCGGGCCTGGGCGCCTCGGTCGCCTGGCATCGCGATGGCGTGACGCATTGGGAGCATCCCGAGTGGGACCAGGGCACGCATGGCTTCAACACCATGGCCCAGCTCTACGGCTGCACGCCGGCCAATGGCGTCTGGGTGATCCCGGGCTCGCACAAGCTCAACAAGGTCGACATCAAAGCCATGATGGCGGCCGCGGGCAGCGATCGCCTGCCTGACGCGGTGCCGATCGTCTGCAAGCCGGGCGACGTGGCGATCACCAATCGCCAGGCCGTGCACGGCTCCTTCGCCAACACCAGCAAGGACTGGCGCGTCACGCTGAATTTCGGCTTCCATCGCCGCCGGTCGGTGCTCGACGTGCAGGGCGGCGGCATCCACGCCAAGCCGACGATCTACACCGCCGAGCACATCCACGAACGCTCGAAGATGCTGGGCTACGCCATCGACGCGCGCCGCCAGCGCTTCCCGCACGAGACGCCCTTCGCCTACCAGCCGCATGTGCAGTCGGGCGAGCATTACACCTGGGACGCGGCGGCGAAGGCCTCGATCAAGGACTACAACCTGCTCGACATCAGCATCTGACACGCGCCTCATGCTGAGGAGGCCGCGCAGTGGCCGTCTCGAAGCATGGGCAACACACCCGATTTGTAGCCCACCCTTCGAGACGCGCCTGCGGCGCTCCTCAGGGTGAGGAGAGAGGGGTTCAGCGATGACCGACGTGCAGATCTTGGCCACCGGCCTGGGCTTTCCCGAGGGGCCGGTGGTGATGCCCGACGGCTCGGTGATCCTCACCGAGATCCGTAACGCGCGCTGCTCGCGCGTGACGCCCGACGGCAAGGTCTCGCTGTACTCCGCCGCCGGCGGCGGACCCAACGGTCTCGCGGTCGGCCCCGATGGCGCGCTCTATCTCTGCAACAACGGCGGCAGCCGCTACGTCGAGGGCGT
>JAFAZJ010000110.1 GCA_019239835.1 Alphaproteobacteria bacterium
TGCCGCAGCCGGCGTCGAGGATCGGCTCCGGCCGCGCCGCGGCATGACGGGCGAAGAGCTCGCCGGCGAGCGCGCGCAGGCCGCGGTACCACCACAGGCGGTCCTCGACGGCGGCCATCTTCTCGTATTCGCGGCGCTCCATCGATCCACCATGCCATGGTCCGGCCACGATGGCAGCGCCGGATGGCCTCTGGTACTTTGTGAGCCCAACAGACAATCGCTTCCCCTCGTGGACACGCACCTGCCCGACTCTCATCCGCCGAAACCGCCGGCCTCCGCCGAGCGGCAGCGCGAGCTCGAGACGGCACGCCTGCGCTCACCACGCTGGTGGCTGCCGCGCCTGGGCCGCAGCGATGCGCTGTCGGATGTGACGGCGCGCCTGATCAAGCTGCTGCTGATCGTGATCCCGGCGGGCTGGGCGATCGGCTACCTCTATCCGCCGATCAACCACGATGTCGGCTGCCTGCTGGAGATCGCCCATCGCTGGGTCAACGGCGAGCGGCTCTATGTCGACATCATCGACGTGAACCTGCCGCTGGTGTTCGCGCTGCACGCCATCCCCGAGCTGCTGTCGCGCGCCACGCCGTTCATCGGCTGGACGCCGATGACCTGGTTCACGCTGTGCTTCTTCGCCGCGATCGCCGCCTCGTTCCTGGCCTCGCGCAAGCTGGTGCATGTCGTGCCGTCGCTGGCCCATCCGCTGACCGAAGCGGTGGTGCCGCCGACCCTGCTGTTCCTGTTCATCGTGCTGCCCAACGAGAATTTCGGGCAGCGCGAGCATCTGATGATGATCGCCGCGGCGCCCTACGTGCTGCTCGCCAGCGCGCGCGCCGAAGGTGCCGAGGGCCGCCTGTCGCGTGCCTTCATCTGGAGTGTGGCACTCTGCGCCGGCATCGCGCTGGCGCAGAAGCCGCACTTCATGCTGATTCCGCTGGCGGTCGAGGGCTACGTGCTGGTGCATCGCGGCATCCGGCCGATGCTGCGCGACCCGGTGCCGTGGATCGTGGGCGGCGTCGCCGTGGCGCATCTCGCCTACACTGTACTGTGGACGCCGAACTACGGGCGCTTCGTGCTGCCGATCATGTTCGACTCCTACGCCGTGATGGGCGGCACGAGCTGGCGCCAGGTGCTGCTGGGCGCCACGGTGCTGCCGACCCTGCTGGCGCTCTTGATGCTGGGCGCGCTGGCGATCTTCCTGTCGCGCACGGTGGCGGCCCGCGTGATCGTCGCCTTTGGCGTGGGTGCCGCACTGGCGGCGGCGGCACAGGCCAAGGGTTGGTCCTATCACGTCCTGCCGGCGCTGGGCTCGGCGATCCTGCTCGCCGCCGTGACACTCTCGCAGATGGTCGACCGCTACCTGCCGCTCAGCCGCGAGGCGCATCGCCGGCCGGTGGCGGCGATCGGCGCCACTTTCCTGATCCTGCTCTATTTCCAGACGGCGCTGTCGATGACGCCGTTCCACAAGCAGCGCGACTTCCAGGAAAGCATCTCCGGCGTGTTGCTGCACATCGTCGAACGCAACGCGCCCAACCGCACCCTGCTGATCCTCTCGCCCGGCATCTATCCGCACTACCCGATGATCAACTACGCGCACGCCCGCATGGCGATGCGCTTCCAGACCATGTGGGTGCTGCAGGGCATCTACGCCGACTGCGAGGAATTCGCCACGCTCTACACCGCGCCCGAGGACATGCAGGACGCGGAGCGCTTCATCTACGAGTCGGTATCGGAGGATTTCGACCGCGAGAAGCCCGATCTGCTGATCGTCGATCGCGTTCCCGGCATTCCGCAATGCCAGGGCCGTTCCTTCAGCTATCTCGAATACTTCCAGCGCAACGTGCGTTTCGCCCAGGCCTTCGAGCACTATCAGCACTTCATGGATGTCGAGCGCTACACTATCTACAAGAGGCGTTGACCGGAGGAGCGTGCGATGAGCGAGTCCGAGCGGTTTCCTCAGCCGATGTCGGGCATGGTCGTACCGCGCTTCGGCGACATTGCGACATTCATGCGCCTGCCGCTGTTTCGCGATCCGGCCGAGGTCGAGATCGGCCTGATCGGCGTGCCCTGGGATGGCGGCACGACCAACCGGCCCGGCGCGCGGCACGGCCCGCGCCAGATGCGCGACCAGTCGACCCTGATGCGCCGCGTGCACCACGTTACCGGCATCGCGCCCTATCGGCTGGCGCGCTGCGGCGATCTCGGCGACACGCCGGTCAATCCGGCCAGCGTCGACGACAGCATGGAGCGCATCAAGGCGTACTACGACAAGGTCCATGCCGCCGGCACCGTGCCGCTA
This sequence comes from Alphaproteobacteria bacterium, assembly GCA_019239835.1. Lineage (GTDB taxonomy): Bacteria > Pseudomonadota > Alphaproteobacteria > Reyranellales > Reyranellaceae > JAFAZJ01. Next base: position 2,297 of record JAFAZJ010000110.1, read on the forward strand.
TCGGCCGGTGGCGATCACCTGGTCACGCTGCCGATCCTGCGCGCCATCGCCACCAAGGGCCCGCTGGGCATGGTGCATTTCGATGCCCACAGCGACACCTGGGACACCTATTTCGGCGGCTACAAGTACACGCATGGCACGCCATTCCGCCGCGCCATCGAGGAGCGCCTGGTCGACCCCAAGCGTTTCGTGCAGATCGGCATCCGCGGCTCGCTCTACAACGACGACGACATGCGCTGGGCGCACGAGCAGGGCATCCGCGTCATCGGCATCGAGGAGTACTACGATCTCGGCGTCGAGAAGGTGATCGCCGAAGCCCGCCGCGTCGTCGGCAGCCAGCCGGCCTATGTCAGCTTCGATGTCGACGGCCTCGACCCGGTCTACGCGCCCGGCACAGGCACGCCCGAGGTGGGCGGCTTCAGCACGCACGAGGCGCAGCGGATGCTGCGCGGCCTGCGCGGGCTCGACCTGGTCGGCGGCGACGTCGTGGAGGTCTCGCCGCCGTTCGATCCGTCCGGCAACACCGCGCTCGTCGGCGCCACCATGATGTGGGAGATCCTCTGCCTGCTGGCCGAGGTCGTGGCGCGGCGCAAGGGACGTACCAACAGCTGATCCCGGGCGCTTGAACCGCCTGTGCGTCTATTCCACAGTGGCCGGCGTAACCCCATGGGAAGGCAGTGATGACCGGCACGCGTGACGGCGCAATTGCGCGCATCGAGAAGTATTTCGACGACGGCGGCTTCCTCACGGAGCTGCAGCGTCGCGTCGCGATTCCCACGACCAGCCAGGAGACCGACAGCGGCCCGGCGCTGCGCGCCTATCTCACGGACGAGATGGGGCCGAGCCTGAGCAAGCTCGGCTACGACTTCCAGGTCATCGATAACCCGGTGCCGAAGTTCGGGCCATTCATGGTGGCGCGGCGCATCGAGGGTGCCGGCAAGCCCACCGTGCTGACCTATGGTCACGGCGATGTGATCCGCGGGCTGGACGACCAGTGGCGCCAGGGCCTGTCGCCGTGGAACATCGTCGTCGAGGGCGAGCGCATCTACGGCCGCGGCACGGCCGACAACAAGGGCCAGCACACCATCAACATCGCCGCCCTGCAGGCGGTGCTGGAGGAGCGCGGCTCGCTGGGCTTCAACTCGACCATCCTGATCGAGACCGGCGAGGAAACCGGCTCACCCGGCCTCGCCGATTTCTGTCGCGCGCACAAGGAGCTGCTGAAGGCCGACGCGCTGATCGGCTCGGACGGCCCGCGCCTGCAGCCGCACAAGCCGGCGATCTTCGGTGGCACGCGCGGGACGCTGAACTTCATCATGAAGCTCGATTTGCGCGAGGGCGGGCATCACTCCGGCAATTGGGGCGGCCTGCTGGCCAACCCCGGCCTGATCATGGCGCATGCGCTCTCCTGCATCGCCGACGGGCGCGGCCAGATCAAGGTGCCGGAGTGGCGGCCCAAGACGCTGACCAACTCGGTGCGCATGGCGCTGTCAGGGCTGGAAATCGACGGTGGCCCCGATGGCCCGCAGATCGACCGCGACTGGGGCGAGGAATCGCTGACGCCGCCCGAGCGCGTCTTCGGCTGGAACAGCTTCGAGGTGCTGGCCTTCAAGACCGGCAACCCCGACCGCGTGGTCAATGCCATCCCACCCAACGCCACCGCCTGGTGCCAGCTGCGCTTCGTCGTCGGCACCGATCCGCACGACATCCTGCCGGCGCTGCGCCGTCATCTCGACAAGCACGGCTTCCAGGCGATCGAGATCGCCTCGATGCGCGAGGTGCTGATGAACGCCACGCGGCTCGATCCCGACAGTCCGTGGGCGAAGATGGCCATCGCCTCGATCGAGCGCACCACGGGCAAGAAGCCCGACGTGATCCCCAACCTCGGCGGCTCGCTACCCAACGAGGTGTTCGTCGACATCCTCGGCATGCCCACGGTCTGGGTGCCGCATTCCTACGCCTCGTGCAGCCAGCATGCGCCGAACGAGCACATGCTGGCGCCGGTGGCGCGCGAGGGGCTGCGGCTGATGACCGGGCTGTTCTGGGATCTGGGCGAGCAGGGCAGGCCGGGCTGACCATGCGGGCAGCGGGCATGATCCGATCGGCTCGTGCCTCCGTAGATGGAGGATGCTTGCCGTCGCTGCCCGCGTTCCTGCATTCCCTTTCTCCCCGCGCTGGGGCCGGGCGGCGGCGGTGAGCGACACCTCGCAGCTCACCCTGCCGGTTGCGGCCGACGATTCTGCCGACCTCATCGAGGCGGTGGCGCGACGTCAGGACCGCGCCGCTTTCGCCGAGCTTTTTCGCCGTTTCGCGCCCAGGGTGAAGGCGTTCGTGATGCGTTCCGGTACCGATGCCGACACTGCCCAGGAAGTGGCGCAGGAGACCATGGTGCTGGTCTGGCGCCGGGCCGAGACCTTCGACCGCTCGCGCGCCGGCGCGGCCACCTGGATCTTCACCATCGCGCGCAACAAGCGCGTCGACCTGCTGCGCCGCGCCACCCATGCCGGTTTCGATGCCGAGGACTACGTGCAGTTCTCGACCGAGGCACCCGAGAGCGCCGATCACGCCGCGATCAGCCGCCAGATGCGCGAGCGCATCGGCGCGGTGATGCAGCATCTGACGGCCGACCAGGTCGAGGTGCTGCGCATGGCCTTCTTCCAGGACAAATCGCATTCCACCATCGCCGAGGAGATGAAGCTGCCGTTGGGCACCGTGAAGTCGCGCATCCGCCTGGCGCTTCTGCGCCTGCGCGAGGCGTTGCAAGGTGACTCGCTATGATCCGCCATCCCGCACCGTCGGAGCTGTTGCTCGACTACGCCAGTGGCGCGCTCGCCGAAGGCCCCGCGCTGCTCGTCGCTGCGCATCTCGCCTACAGCGAGGAAGCGCGCGCCGACGTCGCCACGCTCGAGGCCGTCGCCGGCGCGATGCTGGAATCGATGCCGGCGGAGTCGCTCGACGACGACGCCCTGGCGCGCACCCTGGCGCGCATCGAGGCTGCGCCGACGCCGGCACCAGAGACCTGGTCCAACGACGACGCGCAGAAAATCGTCGGCACCGACATCCCGGCACCGCTGCGCCGGTATTTGCCGCAGGACGCACGCTGGCGTTCAGCTCTGGGCGGGATCGAGGAGATCGAGCTGCCGCTGAGCGACAAGACCTACCGCGCCACCTTGATGCGCATCGGCGCCGGTCGCGGCCTGCCGATGCATCGCCATGCCGGCAGCGAGTACACGCTGGTATTGGCCGGCGGCTTTGCCGACGGCCACGAGCGTTTCGACCGCGGTGACGTCTGCATCGCCGACCCGGCGGTCGAGCACAAGCCGGTGGCCGATGCCGACCAGCCGTGCATCTGCCTGCTGGTCACCGAGGCGCCCGTCGTGCTCACCGGGCTGTTCGGGCGCCTGCTCAATCCCTTCCTGAAGCGATAGCCGCGTTGACCCCGCGCGCAAGCGCGGGCGATGGTTCCCCGGCTCGCAGGCCCGGGGAGTGATGTCATGGCGTATCGCGTTCTGATCGCGCAGTTCATGCACGAGACCAACACGTTCTCGAAGCTGCCGACCACGCTCGAGGACTACCGCCGGCGCTGGCTGGCGCCGGGCTCCGGGCTGGCGAGCCAGTTCAAGGGCACCAAGACCGAGATCGGCGGGCTGCTCGATGCCGCCGCGCAATATGGCTGGGACCTCGTGCCCTCGATCGCCGCCAACGCCACGCCGTCGGGCAAGGTGACGGCGGAGACCTGGGCGCATATCCGCGACGGCATCGTCGAGAGCGCGCGCAAGGCCGGCAAGATCGACGGCATCTGTCTCGCCTGCCATGGCGCGGCCGTCACCGAGACCTCGGATGATCCCGAAGGCGAGCTTCTCGAAGCGCTGCGCGCCGTCGTCGGCGCCGACGTGCCGATCAGCATGACCCTGGACCTGCACGCCAACGTCACCGATCGCATGGCGGCGCTGGCCAGCGCGCTGATCAGCTATCGCACCTATCCGCATATCGACCAGTACGAGCGCGCGCAGCAGGGTGCGGCGCTGGTACAGTCGGCGATGGAGGGCAAGAAGCGCCCGCGTTGCCTGGCGCTGCAGCCGGCGACGATCTCGGGTGCCGATGGCGGGCGCACGACGCAGCCCGGGCCGATGCTCGATCTGCTGGCCAAGGCCGATGCCTTCGAGAAGGAGCCGGGCATCAATGTGGTCAGCGTACAGGCGGGCTTCGGTCCGTCCGACATTCCCAATGTCGGCCCGTCTGTCGCGGTGAGCTACGAGCCCGGCAAAGAAGGCCGCGCCCGCGACATCGCCCGCCAGCTCTGCCAGGAGATCTGGGATCGCAAGGCCGAGAAGACGGTGGGCATGGCCAGCGTCGAAAACGCGATGGCGCGGCTGAAGTCGCGCGGCGATGCCGCCGGCCCGCTGGTGATCGCCGACGGCACCGACAATCCCGGTGGCGGCGCCTATGGCGATGCGACGCGCGTGCTGAAGGCGCTGATCGACGCCAACGCGCAAGGCGCGGCCGTGGGCACGATCTTCGATCCCGCCGCCGTGCAGGCAGCGATGAAGGCCGGTGTCGGCAACAGCGTCACCGTCGATCTCGGCGGCCATCACGATCCGTCGTTCGGCGAGCCCATCCGCGTGACCGCGACGGTGCGGCTGCTGTCGGACGGAGAGTTCGTCAATGACGGACCGATGCAGCAGGGCGTGGCCTACTCGATGGGTCCGACGGCGGTGCTGCGCATCGGCGGGATCGACGTCATCACGATTTCCAGCCGGCTGCAGACCATCGACCGCCAGGTCTTCCTCAGCCAGGGCATCGACCCGGCGCGCTGCCGGGTGCTGGTGGTCAAGAGCGTGCAGCATTTCCGCGCCGCGTTCGCGCCCATCGCTGGCGAGATCATGGTGGTCGATTCGGGCGCGCTCTGCTCGCCCGACGTGCGGCGGTTCAAGTACACCAAGCTGCGTCGCCCGGTGTGGCCGCTCGACGACGTCGCCTCGCCGTTCCCAAACTGAGGTTGTGATTGGTTCAACTCGGACCATTCCGTGATTCCTGCTGCACTAACTGCGTGGCAGAAAGCGCTCGTCCCGGATCACGGAGCCGGGTTGTTTCAAGTCCCGGCGTAACGTTCGATTTTCTTCACATGCAGATAGGAGCCACACACATGTTTTCGGTCATTCGCAAGATCATCAAGGACGAGTCCGGCGCCACCGCCATCGAGTACGGCCTGATCGCCGCGCTGATCTCGGTCGCCGCCATCACCGCGTTCACCACGGTCGGCACCAAGCTCAGCGGTATGATGACCAACACCGCCAACAGCCTGAAGTAATTCGACTAGTCGCTCAGTACCCCAAAGCGTTCAGACCCGCCGCGCCGGCCGCAACCGGCTCGGCGGGTCTTTGCTTTTGGCGCGGTATGCCGATTTGGCATGCCCACTGAATCATTTTCGATATGTCCCCGCCGGGCGATGAGGCCAACTACGGCAAAGCGCTCGTGTTGGGGGACGCGCGATGATCATTGGTATCGAGGGGACGGGTTCGCAGGACTGGGATCAGTACGACCTCAGACGCACCTTCGTGCGCAAGGTGCTCGAGCAGAGCCACGAGGACAATAAATTCTACTTCATCGGCCCGAACAACGAAGGCAGCGACGGCGATGCCATCATCAAGGGCGCCTGGAGGCAGCTCCATATCGGCGGCATGATCGATAGCCGGATCATTCTCGTCGGCTACAGTCGCGGCGCCGCGTATTGCATGAAGCTCGCCGAGATGTGGCAGAAGGCCTGGAACGGCGCCAAGCCGATCGAAGTGATGGTCTTGTTCGACGCGGTGGCCCGCAACAAGTACAGCGACTCGGTCGCCTTGAGCCTCAAGGCGTGGAAGGAGGGGTGGACGGAGGTTGTCGTCCCGGCCGAAATCCCCGCGAGCGTCTCGCTCACGCTGCACGCGGTGCGCAATCCGATGGCCGGTTCGCGCGCCGGCTTCGGCAATGTCGGTCTGTCGGTCCAGGACAGGCTGACGACCACCATGAAAATCAGGCAGTTCATGTGCTCGCACGGTGCGATGGGCGGCACGCCCTACGACGCCATAGCCGAAGAGGGCGTCCATTTTTTCAAGACCTATGCCATTCCGATGGACAGCAACAACTTGCTCAACCGGACCATGCCGAGTGATCCGCGCTACGAAGGTGGGCCGGTCCGCCCCACCACCGACCTCCGCCAGGACAAGATCGGCGCGAACCTGGTCGGGCGCTGGATGTGGGACCTGATGAAGGTGCACGGCGTGCTGTCGAGGTCGGCTGACTACGCCCGCAATGCGCTGCCGTTCACCGGCAGCCGCGTGCCAGGCGAGTCGAACGTCGTGCGGTAGGTCAGGACGCCTGGTCGCGCTCCAGGCTCGACAGCCAGTCGCGCGCTTCGGCCAAGCTCGAGCAGACCCTGAGCGGCCGGTCTGTCTGCGCCGTGCGCTCGCCGAACAGCAGCGCCATGTCGCGCACCTCTTCCGACCTGGCGACAAAGGCCACCGCGGCGATGGGCCCCAGCGTGCCGTTCGCGGTCGCGGCCGAGACGCCCTGGGCGATGTTGCGGATTTCGGAGGCCTTCAGCGCCAGGGTGCCGTGCGAGAGATCGATGATCCGCGGATAGGACAGGACCCCGCCCTGCACCAACGCCTGCATGAAGCGAATGAGATCCGTCAGCACGACATCGCCGGCACCGGTGGCAATCACCAGCTGTTCGTCGTGGAGGAACGTCCAGGAGAGGGGCAAGGCGCTCTTCAACACCAGCGAAAGCGCGGGGCGCGGTTGGTGGGCGCGGTAGGGATTGAACCTACGACCCCACCCGTGTGAAGGGTGTGCTCTCCCGCTGAGCTACGCGCCCGATTGAGGCGCGGTATAGGGTGCCGGGCCGCCCATGTCTAGGGGCTCGGCGGCCGCAGCCGGGCCAGCGCCAAGGGGATATCCGTGAAGCGCTCGACCACCGCATCGGCACCCAGCTGGTGGGCCGGAATCTCGGTGTAACCCCAGGACACGGCGACGGTGGGCAGGCCGGCGCGTTTGCCCGCGTGGACATCGTGCACCGAGTCGCCGACCATGGCGGCCTCGGCCGGTTGAGCGCCCATGCGCGCCAGCAGCATCAGCACATGGCCGGGGTCCGGCTTGCGCACGTCGAAGGTGTCGGCGCCGGCGACGTCGCTGATCATCGCCATCAGGTCGAGGCGGCCCAGCACGTCACGCGCCGAGGCCTCGTACTTGTTGGTGCATACCGCCAGGCGCACGCCCGAGCGGCTGAGCGCATCCAGGGTCTCGGCGACGCCGTCATAGGGCCGCGTATGCACCACCGGCCGTTCGGCGTAGTAGCGGATGAAGTCGCCCACCCGGGCGCGCAGGGCGGTCTCGTCGAGGCTCACGCCGCGCAGTGCGAAAGCCTTGCGGGTGCGCACCTTGCCGCCTTCGCCCATCAGCGTGCGCTGCGTGGCGTCGTCCAGCGGGGCGAGGCCGTGGTCGGCCAGCACCCGGTTGACCGCCTCGCCGACGTCACGGGCGCTGTCGATCAGGGTGCCGTCGAGGTCGAAGACGATGGTGCGGAAGGGAAAGGTGGCGAGATCCAGCTTCATGCGCTGCTTCTCTTGCGGCAGGGGATGATCGATGGCAAGGGGGCGCCTGCATGGTAATCTCGGCCCCGCCCGTCCTGGCGGGCCAAACAACACAGGAACGATGGCCCTGACCCTCTCTGTCGTCGTGCTGGCGGCGGGCGCCGGCAAGCGGATGAACTCGGATCTGCCCAAGGTGCTGCACCGCGTCGCGGGCGTGCCGATGGTCAGTCACGTGGTTGCCGCCGTGCGCGCGCTACAGCCCTCGACCATCGTGGTCGTGGTCGGCGCCGGCCACGAGGCGGTCAGCCGTACCGTCGCGCCGTGCGCGACAGTCGTGCAGGACCCGCCCAAGGGCACCGGCCATGCGGTGATGACGGCCACGTCCGCGCTGCCTGCCGGTGGCGAGGTGCTGGTGGTGCTGGGCGACGCGCCGCTATTGAACCCCGACACGACGCGCCGGCTGCTCGAGGCGCGCCGCGCCGCCAAGGCCGCGGTCGCCGTTCTGGGTTTCCGCGCCGTCGATCCCGCGCCCTATGGCCGTCTGGTTTGCGACTCGGCCGGCGAGCCGCTGAAGATCGTCGAGGCGCGCGACTGCACGCCCGAGCAGTTCAAAATCGACCTGGTGAACTCCGGCGTCATGGCCTTCGACGGCGCGCTGTTGCCCGGCCTGCTGGAGAAGCTGCGGCCAACCAACGTGCAGGGCGAGTACTACGTCACCGACCTGATCGAGCACGCCCGCGCCGAGGGCTACCGCTGCGTCGTGGTCGAAGGGCCCGAGGCCGAATTCCTCGGTGTCAACTCGCGCGCCGAGCTGGCGGCGGTCGAGGCGGCGATGCAGGACCGCCTGCGCCGCCGCGCGATGGACGGCGGCGCGACGATGATCGATCCGTCGTCGGTATGGCTGAGCGCCGACACCGTGCTGGGCCGCGACGTGCGCATCGAGCCGAATGCCGTGTTCGGGCCTGGTGTGCGCATCGGCGATCGCGTCGAGATCAAGGCCTTCTGCCACATCGAGGGCGCCGAGATCGGCGACGACGCCATCGTCGGTCCCTACGCACGCGTGCGGCCGGGCAGCCGAATCGGTCGCGCCGCGCATATCGGCAATTTCGTCGAGGTCAAGAACGCCACCCTGGGCGAGGGCGTGAAGGCCAACCATCTCGCCTATGTCGGCGATGCCGATATCGGCGCGCGCAGCAACATCGGCGCCGGCGTGATCTGCGTGAACTACGACGGCTTCGGCAAGTGGCGCACGGTCGTCGGCGCCGACGCCTTCGTCGGCTCCAACGCCGCGCTGGTTGCGCCGATCCGCGTCGGCGATCGCACCAATGTTCCGGCCGGCAGCGTGATCACGACAGATGTCGCCGACGACGCGGTGGCGTTTGGCCGGGCGCGACAGGACAACAAGCCGGGCGCGGCGCCCGCCATGCGCGCCAAGCTCAAGGCGCGCGCCGCCGATCCGGCGATGAAGAACCGCAAGGCCTGAAAGGATCCCCCAACGATGTGCGGCATCATCGGCATCATCGGCAAGGCACCGGTCACGCCCCTGCTGATCGATGCGCTCAAGCGCCTGGAGTATCGCGGTTACGATTCGGCCGGCGTCGCCACCCTGATCAACGGCCACATCGACCGCCGCCGCGCCGAGGGCAAGCTGGTGAATCTCGAGGCGCGGCTGAAGGTCGAGCCGCTGCCCGGCACCATCGGCATCGGCCACACACGCTGGGCGACGCACGGCAAGCCCAGCGAACGCAATGCGCACCCGATCGCCACCGACCGCGTGGCCATCGTGCACAACGGCATCATCGAGAATTTCCAGGAGCTCAAGGATGAGCTGGTGGCAGAGGGCCGCCGCTTCGACACCGACACCGACACCGAGGCGGTGGCGCAGCTGCTGACGTCCTATCTCGAACGGCAGATGTCGCCCGAAGCGGCGATGGGCAAGGCTATGGAGCGCCTGCGCGGCGCCTTCGCGCTAGTGGCGATGTTCAGCGGCCGCCACGACATCCTGATGGGCGCGCGCCGCGGCAGCTCGCTGGCCGTGGGCCATGGCAACGGCGAGATGTATGTCGGCACCGACGCGCTGGCCCTGGCGCCCTTCACCAGCCGCGTCACCTATCTCGAGGACGACGACTGGGTGGTGCTGAACTCGACCGGCTGCACCGTCTACCAGGGCACGACGACGGTTGAGCGGCCCGAGAAGAAGAGCGGCCTGTCGGGCGCGCTGATCGGCAAGGGCAACCATCAGCACTTCATGCTGAAGGAAATCTACGAGCAGCCCGCCGTGGTCGGCGACACGTTGCAATCCTATCTCGATCCGGCGACGCGGTCGGTGCGCACGCCGTCCTTGCCGCTCGACTGGACCAAGGTCAGTCGCGTCACGATGACGGCCTGCGGCACCGCGTTCTATGCCTGCATGGTGGCGAAGTACTGGTTCGAGAAGCTGGCGCGCATGCCGGTCGAGATCGAGGTCGCTTCCGAGTTCCGCTACCGCGAGCCGCCGCTGCCCGAGGGCGGTGTCTGCATCGCCGTGTCGCAATCGGGCGAGACGATCGACACGCTGGAGGCGCTGCGTTACGCCAAGTCGCAGAAGCAGATCCTGCTGTCGGTCGTGAACGTTCCGGAGAGCGCCATTGCCCGCCTCTCGCACGCGGTGTTGCCGACGCTGGCCGGGCCGGAGATCGGTGTCGCCTCGACCAAGGCGTTCACCACGCAGCTGATCGTGCTGCTCAACACTGCCATCGCCGCCGGTCGCGCGCGCGGAACGCTCAGCCGCGAGCAGGAGGAGAAGCTGGCGCTGGCGATGATCGAGCTGCCGGCGCGCATCAACGAGACGCTCAACATGGAGGACGATTACCGCCGCATTGCCGAGAGCACGCTCGCCGCGGCGCGCGACGTGCTCTATCTCGGCCGCGGTTCGTCCTTCCCCGTCGCGCTCGAAGGCGCACTGAAGCTCAAGGAGCTCAGCTACATCCACGCCGAAGGCTATGCCGGCGGCGAGATGAAGCACGGGCCGATCGCGCTGATCGACGATGCCGTGCCGGTCGTCGTCGTGGCGCCCAGCGATGCGATCTTCGACAAGATCGCCTCGAATTTCGAGCAGGTGCGCGCGCGCGGCGGAAAGCTCGTGCTGCTGAGCGATGCCCAGGGTGTCGCTCGACTGGGCGCCAAGGCCGAGACCTCGATCGCCGTACCCGACATCGATCCTGTCGTGGCACCGATCCTCTACACGGTCGCGGTGCAGCTGCTGGCGTACTATACGGCGCTGGCGAAGGGCACCGACATCGACCAGCCACGCAACCTCGCCAAGAGCGTTACTGTCGAGTAGCAATGGAGGGCGGCATGGATCTCGAAGCGAAGAAGCGCCAGCTTCTCGAAAACGGATTCTGCGTCGTGCCCGGCGTGCTCGCGCGAGATGAGGCGGATCGCATCCGAGAAAGGCTGTGGCAGGCTGCGGAGGAAAGCGAACGCCGTGGTGTGCCGACGCGGCAGATCGGGCTGGATCCCAACGAGCACAACGTGCGCGTCTTCTACCTGCTCGAGCGCGACGCCATTTTCCGCGAGCTGATCCAGCATCCCACCGCGATCGAGTTCGTCACCACGCTGCTGACCAGCGATTTCCTGATCTCCAACTTCACCGCCAACATTGCCTTGCCCGGCAGCAAATCGATGGAGCTGCATTCCGATCAGGGAATCGTCGTGCCGGAGCCGTGGCTGCAGCCGTGGAGCGTCAACATCATCTGGTGCCTCAACGACGTCGACGAGGAGAACGGCGCCACGCGCTATATCCCCGGCAGCCATAAGATCCAGTCGGCATCCGAGCTGCCCGAGAACGCGGCGGAGAAGACCGTTCCGTTCGAGGCGCCGGCAGGCTCGATCGTCGTCATGGACGGCCGCGTCTGGCACACCTCGGGGGCCAATGTCTCGCAGTCGCGTGAGCGTGCTTTGCTGTTCGGCTACTACTCGCGCTCGTTCGTGCGCCAGCAGCAGAACTGGAACGCCAGCCTGTCGCCTGAAACGCTCGAGTCGCTGTCGCCGCAGCTCAGGTCATGGCTCGGACTCGAGCCACGCGCCAACGTGACGCTCGGCGCCCGCCTGCGTATTCATCCAGCGCACGGTCGGCGGCCGACGACGTAGGCGTCCCCGCTACTTCAGCGGGGCGCCGGGCTGAAGCGTCTGCTGCGGCGGTGGCGGAGGTGGCACCGGCTTGATCCTGGGGCCGGTGGTGGCAGGCGGCGTCTTTTGCGGTGTTGTCGTCGTGGCCGGCAGCTTCGTCGGTGGGACCGGTGGTGGCGTCGGCGGATTGGCCTGCGACGCGCCGGCGAGCTGCCACTCCGACCGGTTGATCTTGCCGTCGCCGTCGAGGTCGATGCGCTTGAAGAGCGCCGTGGCCCATGCGCGGATCTCGGCGGCATCGATCATGCCGTCCTTGTTGGTGTCGATCTCGTTGAAGCGCTGAAGGACCTGCTCGCGCCGTTGCTGGTAGGTCGGCTGGCCCGGCATGTTGGTCGCCGGGCCGGCCAGCTGCAGGAAGGTCTGCAGGGAGACCTTGCCGTCCCTGTCGAAATCGAGCCGCTCCAGGAGCCGTGCGGTCTCGAACTCGATAAACTCCTCGAGGTCGATGAAGCCGTCGCCGTTGCAGTCGGGATCGATGCGGCAGCGCTCCCTGCGCGCCTTGTCGGCCGCGTCCTGCGCCGTACGCTCGAGCAGCATCACTTCCTCGCGCGTGATGCGGCCGTCGCCGTCGATGTCGGACTCGCGGAAGTTCAGAGCCACGGAGGTCTCGAACTCTGCCCTGGTCACCTTGCCGTCGTCGTTGGTGTCGATGGCGGCGAACTCCTGATCATAGAACGCACGGCGGCGCACCAGCGTCGCTGGATCAGGTGAGTGCGGCGAGAAGGGCGGCTCGGCCAGCTTCATGAATTCGAGCCGGCTCAGCACGCCATCCTTGTCGGTATCGAGCTGGTCGAACGTCTTCATGCGATGGGCGATGAACTGCGCACGCGTGATGACCCCGGTGTTCGCCGCGTCGATCTCCGTGAACCACGACGGCGGCTGTATCGGCCGCCGCGGCGGCGGCGACTGCTGCGCGAAGGCCGGCGCGACCAGCAGCGGCAACGCCGCCGCAATCACCGCGAGAAGCCTAAAGGTGCGTCCCGACAGGTTCATCCTCCCTGGTGCCTATTTCAGCGGCACGCCGGGCTGCAGCCCGCCGGGCGTCGGGGGCGCCACCGGCTTGGGTCCCGTGCGCGGCCCGTCTCGGGGCGGCGGCGGAGGTGGCGGTGGGGGCGGCGGCGGAGGTGGCGTGTTGGCGGTCTGCCACTCCTGCGGCGTGATCTTGCCGTTGCCGTCGAGATCGATCTTCTTGAACAGCGCTATGGCCATGACGCGGATCTCGGCCTGGTCGATGAACCCGTCCTTGTTGGTGTCCAACTCCTGAAAGCGCTTTTTCAGCGCCTCACTGCGCTGCTGGTAGTTCATCTGCCCCGGCGGATTCTGCTTGGGATCGCCAGCGACCTTCAGCCATTCCTGCAGGCTGATCTTGCCGTCCTTGTTCTCGTCGAGGTCCAGCATGCGGGCGGTCTCGAAGGCCACGAACTCCTCGAGGTCGATTACGCCGTCGCCATTGCGATCCGGGTTGTTGCGGTTGCGCTCGTCGAGCTGCGCCTGGATCCGACGCTGTTCTTCCTGCGCCTTGCGAATCACGAGCAGCACTTCCTCGCGCGTCGCGCGGCCGTCCATGTCGATGTCGAATTCGCGGAAGCCCAGCGCGACAAAGGCCTGGACCTCGTTGCGCGTCACTTTGCCGTCGGCGTCGGTGTCGATGGTGTCGAACTGCTTCTCGTAGAACGCCTTGCGCTCGGCCAGCGGCGGTAGGTTCGGCGAATCAGGCGTGAACGGCGGCTCCGCCAGCTTGAGGAACTCCTCCTTGGTCAGCACGCCGTCCTTGTTGGCGTCGAGCTGGTCGAAGAGCTTCATGCGATAGGCGACGAACTGCTCGCGGGTGACGACGCCGGTGTTTGCGGTGTCGATCTCCTTGAACCAGTCGGGCAGCTGGATCGGCTGCGGTGCGTTGGGCGCCGCCGTGGGGACAGGCGCAGGAGCAGGGGAGGGTCCCGGTCCGGGCGGCTTTACCGACGGCTTCGGATTGGTGTCGACGATGCGCGGCGGGCCGGGCGGAGTCTGCTGGGCGAGGGCTGTCAGCGGCGCCAGGGTCAGCACCATGGTCAGGCTGATCGCCACGAATTTACTCATCCCCATGTCTCCGCCATGCGTTGGGCGCGTCGGTTTGATACCGCATAACCCCGCGCGGCGGCGAGATATCGGTCCCCCTACCAGCGCCTGTCAACCCTGTGGGGGGATTGAGTCGCCAATGAGGCGTGTCCGCTGAGCGGAATCGCGTTGCGACAGCGATCCTGCGTCGGGGTGCCGCTATTGAAAGGCAAAGTCGAATCGTCCAAGGTGCGCCGCCACGACGGGCGATATACGTCCGCATCGGCAGGGAGCGGTAAGGTCTTCGACATCCGCGACGCGACCAGGCGGGTCGTGCGCTCGGTGAACCGGGACGGCGACGCCATCGGGCGGCGAACCGTGAGGCGGGGTTGGGGCAGGCCGCAGAGGAGACGACCGGACGTCCATGATGGCCATTGCAGAGAACAGCCGCGCCCTGCGGCCATCGTCCGGCGAACCCCTACTGAGTGTTCAAGGCGTCTCCGTCCGCTTCGGCGGCATCGTCGCGCTCGACGGCGTGACCTTCGACGTCTTTCCCGGGCAGATCGCCGGCCTGATCGGCCCCAACGGCGCCGGCAAGACCACGCTGTTCAACTGCCTCAGCCGGCTCTACCAGCCGAGCAGCGGCGACATCAAATTCGAAGGCCGCTCGATCCTGCGCTCGAAGCGCCACGACATCCCGGTCATTGGACTGGGCCGCACGTTCCAGAACGTGGCGCTGTTCGACAAGATGACGGTGCTCGACAACGTCAAGGTCGGGTGCCACAGCCAGACCGGCGCCAGCTTCTTCGAGAACGCATTCCGCCTGCCTTCGGTGCGCGCCGAGGAGCGGCGCATCGCCGATCGCGCGGTCGAGCTGATCGCGTTCATGGACCTCAAGCCGTTCACATACCTGCCGGCGGGGCCGTTGCCGTTTCCGATCCGCAAGCGCGTCGAGCTGGCGCGCGCGCTGGCCGCCAGCCCCAAGCTGCTGCTGCTCGACGAGCCGGCCGCCGGCCTGAACCACGATGAGATCGAGGTGCTGAAGGAGCAGATCCGCCGCGTGCGCGACCTGCAGCACGTCACCGTGCTGCTCGTCGAGCAT
>JAFAZJ010000155.1 GCA_019239835.1 Alphaproteobacteria bacterium
CGGTGCCTGAGTTCGTCGAAGCGCCTGGCCTCGATCCCGCCGGTTACGCACCCGGTCAGCTCGATCCGCGCGCCGGCAAGGCCACCGTCGCCTATGCCCAGGCCGCCATTCACCTGGCAGAGGCAGGCCGTGTCGACGCCGTCATCGGCTGCCCGCACTCCGAGACCGCGGTGAACCGCGCGGGCATCCCGTTCAGCGGCTATGCCGGTCTCGTCGCGGATACCACTCGAACGCCGCGCGACCGCGCGTTCATGATGCTGGTGGCGAAAGGCATCCGTATCGCGCACGTCACGCTGCATGAATCCGTGGCCCAGGCGCTGGCGCGGTTGTCGCCCGATCTCGTCGCCTCAGCCGCGCACGCCGCCATCTCGACGACAAAGCAGCTCGGCATCGCGGCGCCCAGCCTCGGCGTGTTCGGCATCAATCCACATGCCGGCGAAGACGGACTGTTCGGCGACGACGACGAACGTGTCACCAAGCCTGCCGTCGCGCGGCTGCGCGGCGAAGGGCTGGCAATCGAT
The DNA here is from genome assembly GCA_019239835.1 of Alphaproteobacteria bacterium. Lineage (GTDB taxonomy): Bacteria > Pseudomonadota > Alphaproteobacteria > Reyranellales > Reyranellaceae > JAFAZJ01. The sequence goes on from JAFAZJ010000155.1 coordinate 522, forward strand.
GGGCCGGTTGGTGCCGATCTGTTGCTGAGCCAGCGCAAACACGACATCTACTTGGCGATGTTCCACGATCAGGGCCACATCCCGATCAAGCTGATCTCGCCGCTGCGCGCCTCGGCGTTGATCCTCGGGGTGCCGGTACTGTTCGCGTCCGTGGCGCATGGCTGCGCCTTCGACATCGCCGGCAAGAACGTGGCGGATGCGACGGGCGTGATCGAGACGATCGAGCTGCTGAGCGATCGCTGAGCTACTTGTAGGACGAGACCTCGATCAGATTGCCGTCGGGATCGCGGCAATAGACCGAGACAAGGACGCCCATGGCGCCGCTCTTCTCGCCCGGCCCTTCCTCAATGGCGACACCGCAGCTTTTGAAGTGGTCCGCGACCTGCTGCGGCGTCGACGTGGTCAGAAAGCACAGATCATCGCTGCCGGGCGCGATGGCGCGGCCGGTGAACCATTGCTCCTGCGTCGCCGTGTGCGGCCGCAGGTTCATCTTCTGCCGGCCGAAGTGTACCGATGTGACCTTGCGGCCGGGCCTGGGCTCGGTGACGACGCGCTTCATGCCCAGCACGCGTTCGTACCAGGACGCCGCGATCTCGACGTCCTTCACATTCATCACGAGGTGATCGAGGGCTTCGACGGACAGGGGCATGGCGATCCTCAGATCTTGGTTACTTTGGCATGCAGCAGGGCGGAACGGCCGTTGCGTACGGCGTCGAGGCAGCGTGCGATGGCGGCTTCGACCTCGGCCGGATCGGACACCAACTCGCCATACGCACCACTGGCCTCGGCGACCTTGGCGAAGTTCATGTGCGGCGACAGCGTGGCGCCGAATTCGCCCTCGGTCTTGGCTTCGCCTTGCGGATAGACGCGCAGGGTCGCGGCCTTCACCGCCCCCCAGCCGCTGTTGTCGAGCACCACGGTGAAGACCGGCAAGCCGTACTGGCTCGCGACCGACGCCGTCGATTGCGGGTTGGAGAAGTAGAAGGTGCCGTCGCCGACGAACTGCACGATGGTGCGCTCCGGCATGGCGAGCTTCAGGCCGAGCGCCATGCCGCCGGAGAAGCCGAGACCACCGCCGGCGAGTCCCACGACCGTGCCGGGCTGAGTGCGCGGCACCTGCTGGAACACCACGGGCCCGTTGCGGATCGCCTCATTGAGGATGATGTCCTCGGGCTTCAACGCGCGCGCCACCGCAGCACAGAGGTGGTGCGGGTTGATCTGTCCCAGTGAGCCGGGCTCGGCAGCCAGCGCCGCGGCCTGTTTGCGGCGTGCGGCCTGCTCCTCGGCCATCGCAGCGACGCGCTTGACGGCGCGCTCGCGGAAGCCGGCATCCGCACGCGCTTCCAGCGTCGCCAGCAGATCGCTCAGCACGCGGTGGCTGTCGCCCTGGATGCGCAGATTGCCGGGGAAGGTCCACATCGGCATGGCGCGCTTCTCGGCGTCGATGTCGATATGCGCCCACCAGGTGCGCGGATCGTCGGGCGTATCCTGCGGGATCCACGGCACGTCGACGTCGACCAGTAGCCCGACATCGGCCTCCGCGACATGCTTGCCCGCCGCGAAGCCGCCATGGCAGGGCGAGTCCTGCGGCATGTTCATGTGCAGCGGGCTGAATTCGACGACGCGGATGCCGGCGAGACGCGCCAGGCGGTCGAGGATCGCCGGCGTGGCGTGATTGCGTCCCGAGTAAGCGGTGATCAGCAGCGGCTTCTCGGCCGCGAGCAGGCGCGTCGCCAGCATGTCGATGGTGGCGGCATCGGCGCCGCTGGCGGCGACGGGACCGAAGCGCTCGCCGGGATAGGAGCGGATCGCGCTCTCCGACCACAGCTCGGTGAGCGTCTCGCGTGGGAACGTCAGGTACACCGGCCCGCGTGGATCGCTCGACATCACTGTGTGCGCGCGGCGCAGTGCCTCTTTCACAATCACGCCGGAGGGCAGGTTGTATTCCCACTTGGTATAGGGCCGCACCACGCTCGCCTGGTCGAACGGCTCCTGCACGAAATGCACGTAGGTGTCGCGCGAACCCAAGAGCTCGCCGCGCGTAGTGAAGGGTGCCTTGCCGGCCATCAGCATCACCGGGATACGCGCGCGACAGAGGTTGTGCAGGGCCATCGCCGAATTCGCCGTGCCGGCGTCGACATGCACCATCACGCCCTGGCCGCGGCCGGTGGCGAGCGCATAGCCCGCGGCCATGTGCACGGCGGTGTTCTCGTGCGGGCAGAGCACGATGCCCGGCAGCTTGCGCCCGGTGCGCCGCGCCGCGGCCATCTCCTCGATCAGCGGCGCATGGTCGGTGCCGAAATTGCAGAACAGGAAATCGATGCCGATCTCGTTCAGGCCTTCGAGGAAGAAGGCGGCGGTCGAGCGCCGGACCTCGTTGCCGTCCATGGCACGCCTCCCTAGTCGAGCTTGATGTTGGCGGCGTCGGCCACCGCTTTCCAGCGCGCGATGTCGCTGGCGATGATGGCGCGGTATTCGTCCGATGTCGTGCTGCGTGGATCGACGGCGATCTGCTCGAAGCGCTCCTTCACATCAGGCAGCGCAACGACCGCAGCGATTTCCGTCTGCAGCTTCGCGACGATGTCGGTCGGCGTACCCGAAGGCGCGACAAGCCCGGTCCACAGGGTGATCTCCATCCCCGTTATGCCGGCCTCCGCCATGGTCGGCACATCGGGGAAGCTGCGATGGCGCTTGGCCGAGGTGATCGCCAGCGCGCGCAGCAGACCGCCCTTCAGCGGTCCCGACATCGGACCTGAATCGGCGATGGTCATCAGCACGTCGCCCGACATGACCGCGTTCACCGACTCGCCGCTGCCGCGATAGGGGATGTGCTGAAAGGCGCTGCCGGTCTTCTGGTTGAACAGCTCCGAGGCGAGCTGGAACGGCGTGGCGCTGGAGGCGTAGTTCGCCTGCTTCGGATCGGCTTTGGCCTTGGCCACCAGCTCGGCGACGCTCTTCACCGGCTGTTGCGCGCCCACCGCCAGCATCAGCGGGAATTCGGCCATCAGCGAGATCGGCACGAAGTCCTTGTCCGGCGCGTAGGACAGCTTGCGATAGACGGCGGGATTGATGGTCATCGGCCCGCTCGGCGCGACGAGCAGCGTGTAGCCGTCTGGCGTGGAGCGCGCGACCATCTCGGCGGCGATGATCGATTGCGCGCCGGCCTTGTTCTCGACGACCACCGGCTGGCCCAGGCGCTCCTGCAGCTTGGCCGCGACGATGCGCGCGATCAGGTCGTTGCCGCCGCCCGGCGAGTAGCCGACCACGAACCGGACCGGCCTGCTGGGATACGATTGTGCGAAGGCACTGCCGCATGCGCCGGCAGCACTCGCCAGCGCCAGGCCGGCCAGGACCGATCTGCGTTTCATGCCCCGACTATAGCACCGCCTAGGCGATGCGCTCGTAGGTCAGGCTCTCGCCCTTGACGTTGAAAATCGCGTACACCCACTCGCCGGCGGCGTCGTACCAGAGCTCGCCATTGGCGTACGACACGGTCATGCGATGGCCGGTGGCGGCGCGCGGCGCGCCCATCACGGTCAGGGTGCGCTGGCCCAGTGGATCGATGCGCGGCGTCTCGTAGCGCGCACGCTCGGCGTCGATCACCGGTTGCTGTAGACGCACGAAGCCCGGATTCCAGCAGCAATTCGAGGTCAGGCTGCGCGTCGGCACCGTGCGCTTGCCATCGGGCCCGTCGAGCATCAGGCCGCCGGCGCCCGGCGTGGCGGTCACCTTGTAGGTCGGACCGTCGTCGTATGTGTCGGCCTGCAGCGACAGCAGCTCATCGCCGCGCCGCACCTCGGTCGATTCGTGCGAGTAGCGGAAGACGCGCAACCCGGCGACGCGCACCTCCAGCGCCGCCGAGGTGCGCGCGATCAGCCGGTCGCCCTGATACGTGAAGCGCGTCGCGAAAGTGCCCATCGGGCTGCCCTTGCGGATGACGCGGAAGGTCAGGTCACGCGGCTGAAAGTTGGCCTGCGCCAGCGCCGGGCTCGCCAGCGCGGCGCCCAGGCCAACGATCGTGTGTCGTCGTGTCAGATAAGGCTTCATGGGACCGCTCTGATCTTGCGTCAGATATCGGTGCTGGAAGGCGCGGGATCAATGCCTGAAGTGGCGCATCCCGGTGAACACCATGGCCAGGCCCTTCTCGTCGGCGGCGTCGATCACCTCTTTGTCACGCATCGAGCCGCCGGGCTGGATGATCGCGGTGGCGCCGGCTTCGGCGGCGGCGAGCAGGCCGTCGGCGAAGGGGAAGAAGGCGTCGGAGGCCACGACGCTGCCGACCGCCGGGCTCTGCGGCAGCTTGGCGGTCTCGCCCGATTCAGCGGCGCGGATCGCGGCGATGCGCGAGGAGTCGCGGCGGTTCATCTGGCCGGCGCCGACACCGACCGTGGCGCCGTCCTTGGCGTAGACGATGGCGTTGGACTTCACGTGCTTGCATACGGTGAAGGCGAACAGCAGGTCGTCGAGCTCCTTCGCCGTCGGCGCGCGCTTGGTCACGACCTTCAGATCGGCGCGGCTGATCTTGCCGTTGTCGCGGGTCTGGAACAGGTAGCCGCCGCCGACGCTGCGCAGGGTCATGCCCGCGGTCGTCGGATCGGGAAGCTTGCCGGCCAGCAGCACACGCACGTTGCGGCGCCTCGCCAGGATCTCCAGCGCCTCCGGCGTCGCGTCGGGCGCGATCACGACCTCGAGGAAGAGGCTGGAGAGATCCTCCGCGGTGCGCGCCTCGAGCGTGGTGTTGACCGCGACGATGCCGCCGAAGATCGACACTGGATCGCAGGCATACGCCTTGAGGTACGCGCTGTATTGGTCGGCGGCGATCGCCACGCCGCAGGGATTGGCGTGCTTGATGACGACGACGGCCGGTTCCTTGAACTCGGCGACGCATTCATAGGCCGCTTCGGTGTCGCCGATGTTGTTGTAGGAAAGCTCGCGGCCCTGGACGATCCGCGCGGTGGCGACGCCAGGGCGGTTGCTGCCGTCGCTGTAGAAGGCGGCCTGCTGGTGCGGGTTCTCGCCGTAGCGCAGGGTCTGCACGCGCGTGGCGGCGATGGTCAGGCGCTCGGGGAAGGTCTCGCCCTGTTGCTGCGCGAACCAGTTGGCGATCGCCGAGTCATATGCGGCGGTGCGCGCATAGGCCTTGGCGGCGAGCTTGCGGCGCAGGGCAAGCGTGGTGGCGCCGCCGTTGCTCTCCATCTCGGCGCGGATCGCGGCGTAGTCCTGCGGATCGACGACGACGGTGACGAAGTCGTGGTTCTTGGCCGAGGCGCGGATCAGCGCCGGGCCGCCGATATCGATGTTCTCGACTGAAGTGGCGTAGTCGGCGCCGCGCGCCACCGTGGCTTCGAACGGATAGAGGTTCACCACGACCAGATCGATC
>JAFAZJ010000043.1 GCA_019239835.1 Alphaproteobacteria bacterium
TTCATAGGTTCGGGGTTCGCGAGCTTCGCCCGCGCCCCGGAATGACGCCCCTTCGATGTCCGAGACCTTTGCCGGACCCGAGATCGAACGCCTGATCCAGCTGCTCGCCAAGCTGCCGGGGTTGGGCCCGCGCTCGGCGCGGCGCGCGGCATTGCATCTGCTGAAGAAGCGCGAGGCGCTGATGACGCCACTGGCGCAGGCGATCAGCCGAGCCGCAGAGGCGATTCGAACCTGCTCGGTCTGCGGCAATATAGACACCAGTGATCCCTGCGCCGTGTGCAGCGACAGTCGCCGCGATAACTCGCTGGTCTGCGTCGTCGAGGACGTCGCCGACCTGTGGGCGCTGGAACGTGGCCATGTCTTCACTGGCGCCTACCATGTACTGGGCGGCACGCTCTCGGCGCTCGATGGTGTCGGACCTGAAGACCTCAACATCGCCGGCCTGATGCGCCGCGCGCGCAACGGCACGGTGCGCGAGGTGATCCTCGCCACCAACGCCACGGTCGATGGCCAGACCACGGCGCACTATCTCGCCGACCGCCTGGCCGAGGTCGAGGGTGTGAAGGTCTCGCGTCTGGCGCATGGCGTGCCGGTGGGCGGCGAGCTCGACTATCTCGACGAAGGCACCTTGGCGGCCGCGCTCAAGGCGCGGCGGGCGATGTAGCCATGGACACGCTGGCAACCTTGGCGCTCGCGCTGGGCGGCAGCTGGGCCAGCGGCATCAACATGTATCTCGCGGCGCTGACCATCGGTATCGCCGGCCGGGTCGGTGCGGTGCGCCTGCCCGAGAGCCTGCAGGCGCTGGAATCGACGTGGATCCTGGCGCTGGCCGGCGTGCTCTACGCCGTCAACTTCTTCGCCGACAAGATCCCGGCGGTCGATACGGTCAACAACTTCATCCATACCTTCCTGCGCATTCCCGCCGGCGCGGTGCTGGCCGGCGCCGCCGTGGGCGATGCCGATCCGGCGATCATCGTTGCCGCCGCCCTGGTCGGCGGCACCCTGGCTTTCGGCAGCCATGCCACCAAGACCGGCACGCGCGTCGCCGCCACCGGCGTGGCGCCGGGCAGCAGCATCGGGCTCTCCATCCTCGAGGACATCGCGGTGGTCGGCGGCCTGTGGCTGGCGATCAAGAACGCGGTCGTGTTCCTGATCCTGCTGGCCATCGTCGTGGCGCTGATGATCTGGCTGCTGCCCAAGATGTTCCGGCTGTTTGTCTCGGTTGTTCGGCGAGTCACCGGCGGGCGGCGGCTCGACAGCGCCGGTCCAACCGGCTAGAGCGGGCGGCCATGACCGAAATCACATCAGTCGCGCAGCCCGACGCCTGGCTGTTCGACCTCGACAACACGCTCTATCCGGCGCGCTGCGATCTCTTTGCGCAGACCGACCGGCGCATCGGCGAGTTCATCTCCAAGCTGCTCGACGTGCACTACGACGAGGCCAAGCGCATCCAGAAGGAATACTGGAAGACGCATGGTACCTCGCTGCGCGGGCTGATGACCCTGCACAAGGTCGATCCGGTGCCATATCTCGACTACGTGCACGACATCGACTACGCGCCGGTTGTCGCCACCCCCCGCCTCGACGAGGCACTGAAAAAACTGACCGGCCGCAAGATCGTCTTCACCAACGGCACCGTTCGCCATGCCGAGCGCGTGCTGGAGCGGTTGGGCGTGGCGCATCATTTCGAGGGCATTTACGACATCGTTGCCGCCGACTACATCCCGAAGCCGGAGATGGTTGTTTATCGGGACATCGTCGGCAAATTCGGCGTCGAGCCCCAGCGCGCCATCATGCTCGATGACATCGCCGTGAATTTGAAGCCGGCGCATGCCCTGGGCATGCGCACGGTGTGGATCCGCACGCCCGAGAGCACGCAGCGTGCGCAAGGTCTGGCGCTCGACTGGATCCATCACCAGACCGAAGACCTGGTCGACTGGTTGCACGACTATCTGGACGGGCGCGGCTGATGAAGCTCCTGATTCTCGGCGCCGGCGCAGTCGGCGGCTATTTCGGCGGGCGCCTGCAACAGGCCGGCACCGATGTGACCTTCCTGGTGCGCCCGGTGCGTGCCCAGCTGCTGCGCGACAACGGGCTGAAAATCGTCAGTCCCAAGGGCGATGCCACCCTGCAGGTCAAGGTCGTGTCCGACGCGACCGAGGGCGGGCCCTACGATTTGGCGATCCTTTCGTGCAAGGCCTACGACCTCGATTCGGCGGTCGACACGCTGGCGCCGGGCATCGGCGCCGACACCGCGATCGTGCCGCTGCTCAACGGCATGAAGCATCTCGACGTGCTCGACGCGCGTTTCGGCGCCGAGCGGGTGCTGGGCGGCGTGGCGCGCATCAGCTCGGGACTCGCGGCTGACGGCACCGTGGTGCACATGGTGCCGCTGGCCGCGCTGCTGACCGGCGAGCGCGAGAAGGGCAAGGCGCCGCGGCCGGCCCTGCAGGACTTTGCGGCGGCGGTCGGCGCCTCGGGCTTCGACGGCGGCGTGCAGTCCGACATCGTTCAGGACATGTGGGACAAGTGGGTGATGCTGTGCGCGCTGGCGGCGCTGACCGGCTCGCTGCGCGGCCCCGTCTGCGACATCCTCGAAACAGACGAAGGCTCCGACCTGATCCTCGAGGCGATCGAGGAGTGCCGCAAGGTCGCGCGCGCCGCCGGCCACGAGCCCGGCGCCGGGGCGATGGACGGCGTGCGCACCTACCTCACCACGCGCGGCTCGAAATTCGCCGCCTCGATCCTGCGCGACCTCGAGAACAGCTTCCGCGTCGAGGCCGAGCACGTCATCGGCGACATGATCGCCCGTGCCCGCTCAGCCGGCATCGCCACGCCGGTGTTGCGCCAGGCCTATGTCCACATGCAGACCTACGAGCAGCGCCAGAAGCGTGAAGCCACGGCGACCTGATCCTGGATTGAAGGGGGAAGAATTATGAGTGCCGCACAGTTGCAGTCCACCATCGACGCCGCCTGGGAGGCGCGCGACGGCATCAACAGCAAGACCAAGGGCGAGGTACGCGACGCCGTCGAAGCGGCGATTTCCGGACTCGACGATGGCACCTACCGCACGGCCGAGAAGTTCAAGGACGAGTGGGTGGTGAACCAGTGGCTGAAGAAGGCCGTGCTGTTGTCGTTCCGGCTCTACGATAGCGTACCGATGGATGGTGGCGCGGTGTTCCCCGGCATGGGCGGGGCGCCGTTCTACGACAAGGTGCCGCTGAAGACGACCGGCTGGGATGCCGCGCGCTTCGCCAAGGCCGGCTTTCGCGCCGTGCCCGGCTCGGTGGCGCGCCGTGGTTCCTACATCGCCAAGAACGTCGTGCTGATGCCGTCCTTCGTGAACCTCGGCGCCTATGTCGACGAGGGCACCATGGTCGACACCTGGGCCACGGTCGGCTCCTGCGCACAGATCGGCAAGAACTGCCACCTCTCCGGCGGCGTCGGCATCGGCGGCGTGCTCGAGCCGTTGCAGGCCAACCCGGTGATCGTCGAGGACAATTGCTTCATCGGTGCGCGCTCGGAAGTGGTCGAGGGCGTGATCGTCGGCACCGGCTCGGTGCTGTCGATGGGCGTGTTCATCTCGGCCAACACCCGCATCGTCGATCGCGAGACCGGCCAGGTCCATATCGGCAAGGTGCCGCCGTTTTCCGTGGTTCATCCCGGCACGATGGGTGGCGGGCCCGACCGTCCGGCGCGCTACTGCGTGATCATCACCAAGACGGTCGACGAGCGCACGCGGTCGAAAACGTCGATCAACGAGCTGCTGCGCGACTAGCGCCCGCGCCGGTACCAGATGCCGAGGAGAAAGCCGGTCTGCTTGCGCCGGTTTTCTCCCAGCTGGTCCTGCGCCTCGGACAGGTGGACGCCTCTTTTGCCCATCCAGTGGTCGATGAGGCGCCGACCGCCATATCCGAGCACCGCGAAGGTACCGAAGTAGAGGATGGCGGTGAAAATCGCCTGCAGGTCACGGGCGTCCACGACCCCAGCATAGCGCCGGGGTTGCCCCTCGGCGAGGGTGGGGCTAAGCACGGGCAAACGCCCTAGGACACCCCATGCCCGATACCAGTGTCAGCCCCGCGCTGGCCAATGAAGCCCTCGACGTCGTCGAGCTGACCCGCGATTTGATCCGTTGCCAGAGCGTGACCCCGGTCGAGGGCGGCGCGCTGCAATTGCTTGAGCGCACGCTGGGGCCGCGTGGGTTTTCCCTGGAGCGCATGGATTTCAGCCAGGACGGCACGCCCGACGTGTCCAATCTCTATGCCCGCGTCGGCAAGGGCGGTCGGCATTTTTGCTTCGCCGGCCACAGCGACGTGGTGCCGGCTGGCGACCTCTCGGCCTGGACCGTGGGGCCGTTCGGTGCGGAGATTAACCAGGGCGTGCTGTTCGGCCGCGGCGCGGTCGACATGAAAGGCGGCATCGCCGCCTTCTGCGTCGCCGCCTCGGAGTTCCTTGCCGCGCGCGGCCGCGATTTCGGCGGCTCGATCAGCCTGCTGATCACCGGCGACGAAGAAGGCCCATCGATCAACGGCACGGTGAAGATGATGAAGAAGCTCGCCCAGCGCGGCGAGACCATCGACGCCTGCGTCGTCGGCGAGCCCAGCAGCGCCGAGCGCTTCGGTGACATGATGAAGATCGGCCGCCGCGGCAGCGTCAACATCGACCTCATCGTGCGCGGCACGCAGGGCCACGTCGCCTATCCGCACCAGGTCGACAACCCGATCCACCGCCTGTCGCGGATGATCGCCGCGCTGATCGACACGCCGATCGACAACGGCAGCACGCATTTCCAGCCGACGTCGCTGCAATGGACCAATGTCGATGTCGGCAACAGCGCCGACAACGTCGCGCCGGGCACCCTGCGCGCGCGCTTCAACAGCCGCTTCAACGATCTGTGGACGTCGGAAAAGCTGATCGCCGAATTCCGCCGCCGTCTCGATGCGGCCAGTGCGGCGGTGGGCGGCAGTGGCGGCTACGAGATGAAGGCGCGCGTGTCGGGTGAATCGTTCTACACCGCGCCGGGCGAGCTTTCGAACCTGATCGCCGGCGCCGTCCGCGAGGTCACCGGCCTCGACCCCGAGCTTTCGACCACCGGCGGCACCTCGGACGCGCGATTCATCCGCTCCTACTGCCCCGTGGTCGAGTTCGGCCTCGTCAGCCAGACCATTCACAAGGTCGACGAGCGCAGCACGGTTGCCGACCTTCAGGCGCTGGCCAAGGTCTACCGCTTGATGCTCGATCGCTATTTCGCGTGACTCCCGAGGATCCGATCGAGGCCGGCCGCAAGCTCTTCGCCGCCTCCTGCGAGTTCATTGCCGGCGCCGCGTCGATCGAGTCGCTGCCGGGCATTGGCGCGCCCGAGATCGCCTTTGCCGGCCGTTCCAATGTCGGCAAGTCGAGCCTGGTGAACGCGCTGACCGGTCGCAAAACGCTGGCGCGCGTCTCGTCCAAGCCCGGCCATACGCGGCAGCTCAACTTTTTCGACCTTGGCGGAACGCTCTGGCTGGTCGACCTGCCGGGCTACGGCTTCGCGCAGGTCTCGAAGTCGATGAAGGATGCGTGGAAGGATCTCGCCACCGCCTATCTGCGCGGGCGGCCCACGCTCAAGCGCGTCTGCCTGCTGATCGATTCGCGCCATGGCGTGAAGAAGACCGACGAGGAGACGATGACCAACTTCGATAAGGCGGCCATCGTCTACCAGCTCGTGCTGACCAAGGTCGACGAGATCCCGGCGGCGAAGATCCCCGATGCGATCGCGGCGGCGGCGAAAGTCGCGGCCAAGCATGTCGGCGCCCATCCCGTACCGATGGCGACCAGCAGCGAGACCGGCTACGGCATCGCCGAACTCAGGGCGGAGCTGGCCGCCGTCGCGGCGCGCTGAGCGCCGTGCCGGGAGCCTCGAAATCCTGCGGCCGGTCGCCCAGCAGGAAGCGCGGGCCGGCGCCGGCGCGCGCGGCACGGTCGTCGCGGTTGTAGAGGGCGCACGATCCCAGCGACAGGCAGCCGCAGCCGATGCAGCCGTCGAGCAGGTCGCGGGTGCGCTCCAGCAGGCGAATGCGGTCCTCCAGCGTCTCGCGGATGCGCCGGCTCATGGCCTGCCAGTCCCTGCGCGTGGGCGCGCGGCCTTCGGGCAGGGCACCCAGCGCGCGCTCGATCTCGGCGAGGCCAAGGCCCAGGCGCTGGGCGATCAGGGCGAAGGACAGGCGCCTGATGTCGGCGCGCGCGAAGCGCCGCTGGTTGCCACCGGTGCGCGCCGCGCGCACCAGCCCGCGCTGCTCGTAGAAGCGGATAGCGGACACGCTGAGCCCGGTGCGGTGGGCCAACTGGCCGATGGTGAGCAGGACGGGCGGCGCCACGCGAGCCTCCGGAAAAGCTTGACCTCAAGTTAACTTGAGGTTGCAGGATGGGGCAAGCAGATCGATCCCGAACAGCAAAGGAGGCCGGCGTCATGCCTGGTCCGCGCATCGAGCACGTCAACATCACCGTCACCGACCCCGACCGCACCGCCCGCCTGATGGGTGCGCTGTTCGGCTGGCACGTGCGCTGGAGCGGCCCGGCGCGCGACGGCGGCCGCACGGTCCATGTCGGCGACGACCGGCAGTACATCGCGCTCTATACCGGCCGCGACGCGCGCTACACGGCCGAGGATTTCGCCAAGGGCCGGCCGCTCAACCATGTCGGCGTCGAGGTCGACGATCTCGGCG
>JAFAZJ010000238.1 GCA_019239835.1 Alphaproteobacteria bacterium
GGGGCCGCAGACATGGATCGGCAGATCGTCGCCGGCGAATTCGCGCAGCTTCTGGCGACAGCCGCCGCAGGGCGTGCACAGCGCCTCGCCGCCGCCGATCACCACCGCCTCGACGATGCGGCGCCGGCCGGCGCCGACCAGGGCGGCGATCGCCGATGCCTCGGCACACCATCCCTGCGGGTAGGCGGCGTTCTCGACGTTGCAGCCGCCGTAGACGCTGCCGTCTTCGGCGCGCAACGCGGCGCCGACATGGAACTTGGAGTAAGGCGCGTGGGCGCGGCCCATCATGGTGCGGGCCATCGACAGCAGATCATCGGGCGCGGCCACTCAGTGCTCCTTCTCGTAGGGCACGCCGATTGCCCGCGGTGCGCCGGCGCGGCCGATGAAGCCCGCCAGCAGCAGGATGGTCAGCAGGTAAGGCAGCGCCTGGATCAATTGCACCGGCACCTCCCCAAGGCCCGGCATGCGCACGCCCTGCAGGCGGATCGCCACAGCGTCGAGCAGGCCGAACATGAGGCAGGCGCCGAAGGCCGGCAATGGTCGCCATTTGCCAAAGATGATCGCTGCCAGCGCGATGAAGCCCTGGCCCGCCGTCATGTCGCGGCTGAAGCCGGCATTCTGCGCGATCGCCAGATAGGCGCCGGCGATGCCCGCGAGCAGGCCGCACAGCAGCACGGCGCGATAGCGCAGCCACGATACCGAGATGCCGGCGGTGTCGACGGCCAATGGCATCTCGCCGACAGCGCGCAGCCGCAGCCCAAAGCGCGTCTTGCCGACGATCCACCAGGTCAGCGGCACCGACAGCAGCGCGACATAGACCAGCACGTTCTGCCCGCTGATCAGGCTGCGATAGATCGGCCCGAGCACCGGCACGCCGACCAGCGACTCCGCACCGGGCAGGGTGATCGGCATCAGCCGCGCCTCGGGCTCCAGCGCTGGCGTCTGCCCACCGCGCGCGAAGAACGCGGTGCCCAGCACGACCGTGAGGCCGGCGGCGATGATGTTGATCGCCACGCCGCTCACCACCTGGTTGCCGCGCCAGGTGATGCAGGCGAAGCCGTGCAGCAGCGCCATCGCCGTGCTGGCGAGGATCGCGGCGGCGACCGCGAGCCAGGCTGAATCGGTGACCGCTGCCACCGTGCCGGCGGCGAAGGCTGCCATCAGCATCTTGCCCTCGAGGCCGACATCGATGATGCCGCTGCGCTCCGAGAACAGCCCGCCCATGGCGCAGAGAATCAGCGGCGTGGCGACACGCAGGGTCGCCGCGAGCGTCAGCACGATCAGGTCGAAACCCTCGCTCATGCGCGTCGTACCCGCGCCAGAAGCGCCTGCAGCCACGGCCGCGGCAGGTTGGCCAACGCGCCGGAGAACAGGATCACCAAGCCCTGGATGACCACGACCATCTCGCGGGTCATCGCCGGGATTTCAAAGGCGAGCTCGGCGCCGCCCTGCTGTAGCGCGCCGAACAGCAGCGCCGCCAGCGCGATGCCGAGCGGATGGTTGCGGCCCATCAAGGACACGGCGATGCCGGCGAAGCCGTAGCCGGCGGTGAAATCGAGCACCAGGCGCTGATGCACACCCAGGATCTCGTTGACGCCCACAAAGCCGGCGAGCGCGCCCGACAGGCACATCGCGATCATGGTGAGCTTCTTCAGGTCGTTGCCGGCATAGGTCGCGGCGTCCGGGTTGTGGCCCATGGTGCGCAGCGCGTAGCCCCAGGGCGTATGCCACAGGAAAGCCCAGACGCCGACGCAGCACACGATGGCCAGCAGGATCGACAGATTCAGCGCCGATTGCGCGACAGTGATGCCGAGGGCCGCCAGAACCTCGTGCATCGCCGGCATCCGGGTGCCCTCGAAGCCGCGGCTTTGCGGCGTCATCGAGCCGGGCGCGATCAGCACGTTGACCATCAGGTAGACCATCAACGCCGCGGCGACGAAGTTGAACATGATGGTGGTGATGACGATGTGGCTGCCGCGATGCGCCTGCAGCCACGCCGGCACCGCCGCCCAGGCCGCGCCGAATGCCGCTGCGGCGAGGATCGCCAGCGGCACCACGATGACTCCCGGCAAGAACCGGTCGAGCGCCAGCACGCACAGCCCGGCACCCAGCCCGCCGATATAGGCCTGACCCTCGCCACCGATGTTGAACAGGCCGGCATGAAAGGCGACGGCCACTGCCAGCCCGGTGAATGCGAAGTTGGTGGCATAGTACAGCGTGTAGCCGATCGCCTCGGATGAACCGAGCGCGCCGACCACCAGCAGGTTGAGCGCCCGCAGCGGATCGACGCCGATCGCCATCACGATGATGCCGACGGTGATCAGCGCCAGCGCGACATTGACCAGCGGCAACAGCCCGATCTCCGCCCACGGCGGCAAGGCCCGGCGCGGCGCCGCGCTCATGTTCCACCAGCGCCCTGAGCGGAGCGAAGCGAAGTCGAAGGGCCTTCTCTCCACGCCACCGGTCGATTTCGTTGACGCAAGGTCCTTCGACTGCGCCGCTTCGCGGCTTCGCTCAGGACGACGGGAGTGGCGCTACGCATGCGCGTTGGCCATCATCAGGCCGAGCGTGCGTTCGTCGGCTTTCGCCGCCGGCAGCTCGCCGACGATGCGGCCGCCGAACATCACGACGATGCGGTCGGACAGCGAAAGGATCTCGTCGAGCTCGACCGAGACCACCAGCACGGCGCAGCCGGCGTCGCGCGCGGCCACGAGCTGGCGGTGGATGAACTCGATGGCGCCGATGTCGACGCCGCGCGTCGGCTGGCCGACCAGCAGGATGCGCGGCGTACGGTCCATCTCGCGCGCCAGCACCAGCTTTTGCTGGTTGCCGCCGGAGAAGCTGGAGGAGCGCAGCGCCGGGATCGGCGGGCGCACGTCAAAGCGCTCCATCAGCAGGCCGCAATGCGCGGTGGTCGCGACGTGATCGAGCAGGCCACGTCGCGTGAAGGGTTTGAGCTTGTGATAGCCGAGGATCGATGTCTCGGCGGCGCGGAACGGCGCCACCATGCCCTGACGCTGGCGATCCTCCGGCACGTGGCACAGGCCGAGTGTGCGCATCTCGGCCGGATCGGTGGGATGGCTCGTGTCGATGACCCGGCCGCGTACTTGCAAGCGGCCACCGGTCGGCCGGCGGATGCCGGACAGGATCTGCAGCAGCTCGGTCTGGCCGTTGCCCGAGACGCCGGCGATGCCAACAATCTCGCCGGCGCGCAGCTCCAGGTCGACGCCGTCGAGCAGCTTCACACCGCGCGAATCGGTGAGGTCGAGCTTCTCGGCCTTCAGCAGCACATCGCCGGTCGCGACCGCGTCCTTCTCGAGCGTCAGGCGCACCTTGCGGCCGACCATCAGCTCGGCGAGCTCCTCGGGATTGGTGTCGGCGGTGCGGCGCTCGGCCACCACCTCGCCCTGGCGCATGACGAAGACCGTGTCGGTCGCCGCCATGATCTCGCGCAGCTTGTGGGTGATCAGCAGGACGGTGACGCCGCGCTCCTTCAGCGTCGCGAGGATGCGGAAAAGCTGGTCGGTCTCCTGCGGCGTCAGCACGGCGCTGGGCTCGTCGAGGATCAGCACGCGCGCGCCGCGGAACAGCACCTTGAGGATCTCGACGCGCTGCTGCTCACCCACCGACAGATCGCCGACGACCGCATCGGGATCGACGCTCAGGCCGTATTCGCTGGCCAGCCGTGCCAGCTCGGCGCGCGCTGCAGCGAGACCACGCCGCAGCACCGCGCCGCCTTCGGCGCCCAGCACCAGGTTCTCCAGCACGGTGAAGGGTGCCACCAGCATGAAGTGCTGATGCACCATGCCGATGCCGCGGGCGATGGCGTCGGCCGGCCCGCGCATGCGCACGGCCTGGCCGTCGACCAGTATCTCGCCGGCATCGGCCTCGTAGAGACCATAGAGGATGCTCATCAGGGTCGATTTGCCGGCACCGTTCTCGCCGACGATGCCGGTGATCGAACCCTTGGCCACGCTGAGCGACACGCCCCGGTTGGCGCGTACCGTTCCGAACGACTTGTCGATGCCGCGCAGCTCGATGGCGGGAGCCGCGCCGGACTCCGGCCTCACCCTGAAGAGCGCCCGCAGGGCGCGTCTCGAAGGGTGGGCAGCGGCGTGGTGCCTGTTGCCCATGCTTCGAGACGGCCGCTGCGCGGCCTCCTCAGCATGAGGTCGAGGCGCGCCGTCACGGGCAAGTGTTGTTGCTCATGTAGTCGTGGACCTTGATCGAGCCGGAGATGATGCCGGCCTTCACCGTATCCATCTGCCGGCGCATCGGCGCCGTGACCAGCTTGTCGTTGTACTGGTCGAGCGCCCAGTCGACGCCGCCTTCCTTCAGGCCCAGCACCTGCACGCCGGGCTTCCACGTGCCGCCCGCTGCCGCCTTGAAGCTCTGATAGGCGACGAGGTCGACGCGCTTGACCATCGAGGTCAGCATCGTGCCGGGATGCAGGTGGTTCTGGTTGGAATCGACGCCGATGCCGAGCTTGCCGCGATCCTTGGCCGCCTGCAGCACACCGATGCCGGTGCCGCCGGCCGCGGCATAGATCACGTCGACGCCGCGATCGAACTGGCCCTTGGCGAGCTCGGCGCCGCGGCCCGGATCGTTCCATGCCGCCGGCGTCGTGCCGGTCATGTTCTGGATCACCTCGATCTTGGCATTGGCGTGACGCGCGCCCTGCACGTAGCCGCAGGCGAAGCGGCGGATCAGCGGGATGTCCATGCCGCCGACGAAGCCGACCTTTCCGGTCTGCGAAGCCAGCGCCGCCAGGTAGCCGACCAGGAACGAGCCTTCCTGCTCCTTGAACAGCACCGATTGCACGTTGGGCAGGTCGACCTTGCTGTCGATGATGGTGAAGCGGATCTTGGGGAATTCCTTGGCGACCTTCTCCAGCGCCACCGCCTGCGAGAAGCCCACGGCGACGATCGGATCCTGGCCGCGCTGGGCGAAGCGCCGGTGCGCCTGCTCGAACTGGGTCTCGTTCTGCGGCTCGAACTCGGCGATATCGAGCTTGCTCTCGGCCTTGAACTTGGCCGCGCCCTGGGCAACGCCCTCGTTGAACGATTTGTCGAACTTGCCGCCGGTGCTGTAGACGACGGCCGGCTTGATCGCGGTCTGGGCATGTGCCGCACCGGCGATGCCGACGACGGCCAGGATGGCAACCCAACGCAAGACGTCACGCTTCATGAAGCCCTCCCCAGGCAATGTTACGGAAGTGTGAACCGACTCCGCCTCCGACGCCAGCTAGGCAAATACGTCAGGTACGTACCGCCCGGCGCGTTCCATCTGCACGAGCCATGCCGCGGCCTGCTCCTCGGTGCAGTTCACCGACTCGCGGTAGATGTCCTCGAGCGTCTTGCGCACGGCGGGCGCCATGTACTGGCCATCGCCGCACAGGAAGAAGATCGCGCCCTTGCGGAAGACGTCGCGCACGAGCTCGCGCTCCTGCCACAGCCGATGCTGCACGAAGGTGATCTCGCCCTCGGGCTTCTTGAAGAAGGCCGGATACAGCGTCACCACGCCTTCCTTCTGCCAGCCCTCCAGCTCGTCGCGGTAGAGCAGGTCGACATCGGGGTGATCGCAACCGAAGAACAGCAGCGCCGGGCCGGCCTTCTCGCCGGCGCGATGGCGAGCGGCGCGCTCCTGCACGAAGCCACGGAATGGCGCCAGGCCGGTGCCGGCGCAGATCATCACAACAGGTGTCGCGTTGTCGGCGGGCGGATGGAACGGCACGTTGGGCGTCTTGATCGCCACCGGCACCTGATCGCCGCTCTTCAGTCGCGCGAGGTAGCTGGAGCAGGTGCCGCGGAACTGGCCGCGCCCCGACCACGCCGGCGCGTCGACGACGGCAACGGTGAGGCTGCAGTTCGTGGCGCCGGCGCGTGGCGAGGAGGAGATCGAGTACTGCCGCACGCGCATCGCCGGCAGCATCTCCAGGAACTCGCCCAGCCCGATCTGGCAGGATTCGTAGTGCTCGAGGATGTCGAGCACCGAGACGCGCTTCTTCAGGATAGAGGTCTCGTATAGCGCCGGGTTGCCGGCGACCTCCGCCAGCTCGGCGGCATGCGGCGGGCAAGGGTTCATCGCCGCCAGCCGCTCGACGTTCTTGCGCGTCGCCGGTGCCGAGAGCTCGACGTGATGGCCCAGCAGCTCGCGCACCGACACCGGACGGTCGGTGGGCAGCGACGCGGCCATCGCGCCGCGATTCGAGCGCAGCACGACGGCGGCGTCGGGGCTCAGTCCCATGCGCTTGGCCGCACGCTCGACCAGCTCGGGGTGGTTCTCCGGCAGCACGGCGAGATAGTCGCCGGCGGCGTAGGTGACGCCCTCCGGCAGCGCGAACTCGATGTGCCGCTTGGAGCGGCCCAGCGGCGAGGTCATGTCGACCAGCTCGCGGTTCTCGCCGATGGTGGCGAAGTCGAGCTTGTTCTCCTCGACCAGCGCGATGCTCGAATGCGGCACGACCTCGACGGCGTAGAGCGGGCCCGAGGCGACGTCCGCCGCGGCAACGCCCAGCGATGACGACACGGCCGGCCAGAAATCGGCGTACCACTTCTCGAAATCGCCGAAGAAATCGGCGCGCGCGTCGCCTTCGCCGCGTCCCAGGATCGCCTGCGCACCGGCATTGTCGAGACGCTCGGCGATCTCCTTGGGGATCGACTGGTAGGTCAGGTTCCAGTCGCGGTTGCCGCAGCCGAACAGCGCATAACGCACGCCGACCAATGCGCCATCGGGCACGCCGGCCAGCCAGGTCGCGAACTTGCGCGCGTTGTCGGGCGCTTGGCCGTTGTAGGACGCGGTGACGATGCCGACCGCGCCTTCCTTGGGCAGCATGCCGGCGTAGTCGTCGAGCGGCGCCACCTTCACGGCGTAACCGCGCGCCTGGCCGTCGCTGGCGATGCGGCGCGCGAAGGCTTCCGAGGAGCCGGAGTTCGAGCCGTAGAGCAACAGCAGCGGCGTGCCGTGCGAGGGCGCCGACGGTTTCGAGGCATCGGCTGCCGCAGTGGTCGCGGCCGGCGCGGTGCGGGTGGCCGAGCTGCGCGCCACCTGCTTGCGCACACGGGCGTAGATCTTCACGCCGTCGGGCTTGATCGTCAGCGTTTCCTTGACCACCAGGTCATAGGGTCCCGTGCGGCGCAGATCGAAGCGCTGCAGCATCATCGCGACGACCAGCAACGCCTCCTGCCAGGCGAAGGCGCGGCCGATGCACGAGCGCACGCCGCTGCCGAAGGGCAGCCACGCATGGTTGGGAATCTGCTCGCGCGCGCCCGAGGCAAAGCGGTCGGGATCGAAACGCTCGGGATCCTTCCACACGCTCTCGTCGCGATGCAGCGAGGGCGTGAGCACGATCAGCACGTCGCCTTTCTTCAGCGGATATTTGCCGGCCAGGGTCGTGTCGTCCTTGGGCCACAGCGAGAACGCCGGCGCCGTCGGCCACACGCGCAGGGATTCGCGCAGGATCTGATCGAGGTAGACCAGCTTGCCGACATCCTCGAAGCGCGGCGGCTGGTCGCCCAGCACGGCATCGACCTCGGCGCGTGCCTTGGCCAGCACCTCGGGATGCTCGAGCAGCAGATGGGTGGTGAAGGACAGCAGGCCGCTGGTGGTCTCGTGGCCGGCGATCAGGAAGGTGATCAGCTGGCTGCGGATATTGGCGTCGTCGAGCCGGTCGCCGGTGACCGGATCCTTGGCCGTCAGCATCAGGCCCAGCAGATCGCGCGGCGCTTCGTCCGGGCTAAGCCGGCGGCGTTCGGCGATGAGATCGTCGACGATCTTCATCATCAGCCGCACGTCGGCGTCGTACTGGCGCTGCGTCATCAGCATCAGCCGCGTTTGCAACGGCACACGGCTGGCACGGCTGCCGGCTTCGCCCAGCGCGCGCACCATCGCCTCGACGAAGGGATGCATCTCGCGCTGGTAGAACGAGTTGAAGCGGTAAGCGAAGCCACACAGCGCGATGGTGTCGAGCGTCAGCCGGGTCATGTTGTCGACGACGTCGACCGGCGTCGATGGCCCGTAGCGCTCCCAGCGCGTCAGCATCTGGTCGGCGATGTCGACCATGTCGTCGAAATAGTTGCGCATCGCCGCCGGACCAAAGGCCGGCATCAGCAGGCGGTGCGCCTTGGCCCAGTTCGGCTCGGTGTTGTAGGCGGTGAAGAGGCCGTCGCCGGCGAAGTCCCTGATGTGCTTCAGCGGGCCGGAGACGTATTTCTCGAAGCGGCTCTCGTCGCAGGCATCGGACACGATCTCGTGGCCGCTGACGATCAGCACTGAGCGGCCGGGAAAGGCGAGCTTGTAGATCGGCCCGTATTGGCGGGCCAGCTTCATCATGTTCTGGATCGGCACGTCGAGCCCGACATCGGGCACGTTGCCGACGATCGGACGCACGGGTGGCTGCGGAATCGACGAGCCGGCCATCGTCATCTGGGTGTCCCCTCCCGGTACACGGTCGGGGACCACCATAGGCGATGGCCGGCTGTCTTGCCCAGCAGGCCAAACGTCGAACGCGCCGGCCGACCGCTACTTCTGACGCGGCAGCTCGATGCTCAGCACCGTCGCGCCCGCACCCTGCGTCTCGACGCCCTGGGTGGCGACGCCATTGGTGGTGAGGCTGTTGACCGTGAGCGCGGCAGACGCGCCGTGCGCCACCGAGAGCAGGGTGGCGGCAATCAGCGCGGCGAAGCTTACTTTACGAAACATACGCGTTACTCCGAGTTAGACGACGGCGGATTGCCGGTCGTCGATGCCCGCACTGTGCCTGCGCCCTGTATCGTCGCGATTTTTCCGAACTGCCTCTTGTGTCTCGTTTGCAACGGACGACGGTCGGCTTGCCAAGCGCTGGGCTTTGCGTCGAAATAACCAGGCGTAGAAACAACAACGACGGGAGGATGCGATGACGCGGCTCGGCGGCGTGGACGCCAGTTTCCTCTACTTCGAGACTCCCGAGACCCCGATGCATGTCGCGGGCTTCACGCTCTATGACCTTCCCGAGGGCTACCAGGGCACGTTCTACGAGCGCTTCCGCGATCTGATGGTGAGCCGCCTGCACCTCGTGCCGGTGTTCAGCAAGAAGCTCTCGCCGACGATCCTCGATATCCACCATCCCTCGTGGATCGACGATCCCAATCTCGACATCTCCTATCACATCAAGCGCGCCACCTTGCCGTCGCCCGGCAATCGCGAGCAGCTCGAGGCGATGATCGCCGATCTGCACGCGCAGACCCTCGATCGCAGCCGGCCGCTGTGGCAGTTCGTGGTGATCGACGGTATCGAGACCGGCCAGGTCGCGTTGTACTCGAAGGTCCATCACGCCGCGGTCGATGGTGGCGCCGGCATGGTGATCACCAACGCGATCTATGACCTGACGCCCGAGCCGCGCCAGGTGAAGCCGCCGGAGCCCAAGCCGGCGGGCCCATCGGTCGCCTCGGGCAACCCGATGGCCGACCTCGTCACCTCGATGATGCGCTTCCAGCTCGACATGATGCGGGCGGCGCCCGAGGTGATGAGCAACGTCGCCAGCATGTTCTTCCCCAAGGTCTCCAAAGACCAGCCGATGGACGCCTACCTGCCGAAATCGCCGGTCAAGGACATGCCCTCGCTGCTGGCGCCGAAATCGATCTTCAACGTCGCCATCACCAAGGAACGCTCCTACGCCGCGCGCTCCGCGCCGCTGGCCGATGCGAAAGCCATCGCCAAGGCCACCGGCGGCAAGCTCAACGACGTGGTCATGGCGATCTGTTCGGGCGCGTTGCGCCGCTACCTGCTGGGCCGCCACGCGCTGCCCAGCGAGCAGCTCATCGCCTTCGTGCCGATCTCGCTGCGCGAGCTGGGCAACACCGACCTCAACAACCAGGTCTTCGGCATGATGTGCGGGCTGGCGACGCAGATCGCCGATCCGCTGGAGCGGCTGAAATCGATCCAGGCCGCCTCGGCCGACGCCAAGCAGATCGCCGGCGGGCTGAAGAACGCCATGCCGCAGGATTACGCCTTCTTCGGCGCGCCCTTCCTGATCCGTGGCCTGACCGAGCTCTATGGCCGCTCCGGCCTCGCCGACGTGATGCCCATGGCGGCCAACGTCTGCATCTCCAACGTGCCCGGCCCACCGGTGCCGCTGTACGGCGCCGGCGCCAAGGTCGCCGCGCTCTACCCGGTGTCGATCCCGACGCATGGCTGCGCGCTGAACCTCACGGTGCAGAGCTACCTCGGCAACCTCGATTTCGGCCTCACCGCCGACCGCCGCGCGGTGCCCGATATCGGGGTTCTGGGCGACTATCTGCTGGAGTCTTACGCCGAGCTGAAGGCCGCGGCGCTGCCCGCCAAGGCTTGAATTCGGTAACGGGCCCTTCATATTCCCTAGACCGGCTACCTCAGCGAGACCCCTGAATGACCGCTGCTTCCGAGGCGATGCGCCCGCCGTCCCGAACCTTGCTGTTCCTGGAGGGGCGCGCGCTGTGGGAGCTGGGCGCGTTCGTCGGCTCACTGCCCCTGCTCAATTCGGCGCCGCGCGGCGACGGCCATCCCGTGCTGGTGCTGCCTGGCCTGATCGCCAGCGACATCTCCACCCGGCCGTTGCGCGGCTTCCTCAAGGGCCGCGGCTACTCGGCCCATGGCTGGGGCCTGGGCCGCAATCTCGGTCCGCGCGAGGGCATCGAGGATGGCATGCGCGAGCGGCTGCTGGAGCTGCACCAGCGCCATGGCCGCAAGGTCAGTCTGATCGGCTGGAGCCTGGGGGGCGTCTTCGCCCGCGAGCTCGCCAAGCAGGAGCCGCAGGCGGTGCGCCAGGTGATCACGCTCGGCAGCCCCTTCGCCGGCGACCCGCGCGCGACCAACGCCTGGCGCGTTTTCGAATGGGCCAGCGGCCAGAAGGTGCCGGAGCGCGGCTCCAGCCGCATCGACCGGCTGCGTGAGCCGCCGCCGGTGCCGACCACCGCGATCTACAGCCGCGACGACGGCATCTGCGCCTGGCAGGCCTGCCGCGAGACGGCCGGTCCGATGGCCGACAACATCGAGATCATCGGCAGCCATTGCGGCCTGGGCCACAACCCCGCCGCCGTCTACGCCATCGCCGACCGCCTGGCCCAGCCCGAGGACGGCTGGAAGCCGTTCGCCCGCGACGGCTGGAAGCGCGCGATCTACCAGGACCCCGATCGGGCTTAGGGTTCTACCTTCCCCCGGAGGGGGAAGGTGCCCGAAGGGCGGAAGGGGGATGTCGAAGACGAACGCGGGAGTCCGTCTTCGACATCCCCCATCCGTCGCTCCGCGCCACCTTCCCCCTCCGGGGGAAGGTAAAGACTAAGCCAACTTCAGCAACACTTCGGCCGTATGTAAGCCAAGGCCCGCCAACCCGCCGATCAGCGCGCCGTTGAAGCGGATGTATTGCAGGTCGCGGCCGACATTGAGCTCGATCATGTGGATCAGCTGATCGACCTGCCACGACTTCACCTGGTCGGCGACGAAGCGCGAGATGGCGCTTTTCTGGTTGCCGACGAAGGTGCGCAGCACCGTCACCATGCCTTCGTTGATGTCGGCGCGGATCGAGGAGTCCTCGCGCAGCTTGCCGCCGACCTCGACCAGCAGGTCGGTGAGCGCACCGCGCACGATCGATGACGGCGACTGCGTCTCCTGCTCGATGAAGCTGCGGACGCTCTCCCAGATGCCTTCCGCCAAAGTGCGGATCTCCGGCCGCGCCAGCAGATCCTTGCGCAGGCCGTCGAGGCGCTGGGCGTAGTCGGGCGAGGTGCGCAGCTTGTCGATGAAGGCCGCGATGAAGCGGTCGAACTCGCCGCGCATCGCATGACTCTCGTCGGCGCGCACCTCGTCGAGGAACGACGAGACCGAGGTCACCAGCTTGCGCAGCACATAGGCGTCGGCCTGGAACAGCCGGAACAAGGTCGGCAGCTCCTTGCGGATCTTGTCGCGGATGGCGTCGAGCGCCTCGGCGTTATTCAGCAACTGGCCCAGCGCTACCAGCAGCTCGTCGAGGATGCGCTGGTGGCGGCGGTCGTGGGTGACCGCGTCGAGCAGGCCGGCGGCCAGCGGTGCGATCTCGACCGTCTCCAGCCGTTCGATCACGCGCTTCGACAGGAAGCCGCGCAGGCCGGAGCCATCCATGGCATTGAGCGCCTGGGGCAGCAGGCGCAGCACGAAGCGCGCGAGGTCGTCGCTCTGCCGGCGATCGGCGAGCCAGTCCGAGATCATGGTGGCGAAGTCGACCTCGCGCAGCTTGGTGGCCACCGGCTGGTCGGCGAGGAAGTGGCGCTCGATGAACTCGCCCAGGCTGTCGGCGATGCGCGCCTGGTTGCGCGGCACGATGGCGGTATGCGGGATCGGCAGGCCGAGGGGCCGGCGAAACAGCGCGACCACGGCATACCAGTCGGCCAGGCCGCCGATCGCGGCGGCCTCGGCGAAGGCGGCGAGGAAGGCGAAGGCCGGATGGAAACGCTCGGCATAGCGGGCGCCGGCCAGCACCAGCAGGCAGGCCACGAGCAGGCCGGTCGCAGCGGCCCGGGTGCGCCGAAGCTCGCGCAGGCGCTCCGCGTCGCGGGCACTGTCGGTCGTCAGGGCGATGGTCATGGTGGGCTCGCTGTGGCTCTGCGTCCGGCTAATTGCCTGTGAAATCGGGTAAATTCACGACTTCTCAACTGCGTTGTTGCGTCGCAACAAGTTATATGTTGCATCGCAGCATAACATCGATTATATCCTCTCCATCGCGGGCCGAACCGCGGACGCGAACCAACCGCCATAGCTCATTCGAGGATGGAGATAGCCATGACCGAGACCAGCAATCCGAACCCGACCGCGACGATGACCGACGTCGTGTCCCAGATTCCCGAGGCCGCCCGCGAGTTCGTGCGCAAGGCGACCGAGACCGGCAAGGAGCGCGCCGCGCGCGTCCACACCGGCGCCGAAGGCGTTGCCGCGACCGTCTATGACATCGCGACCCTGTCGCTGAACGGCTCGGCCCAGATCACCACCAGCCTGATGAAGGCCGCCCACCAGAACGTCGAAGCGACCCTGGGCATGTTCGCCAAGCTCGCCGGTGCGAAGTGCATGGGCGATGCCGCCAACGTGCAGCTCGAGTTCGTGCGCGACTACGGCAAGGCCAATGTCGAGCAGGTCCGCGAGATCGCCGACATCGCGCGCAAGGGCTATGGCGAGATCGAGAAGGCCGTCCGCGACGGCTACGCCAAGGTGACGCCGGCCAAGGCCGCCTAAGCTTCCGATACGCCCCCTCAGGAGAAGCCCGCCCCCGCGCGGGCTTTTCTTTTGCCCGGGTGTTGCGAATCGTTCGCATCTAACCTATGTGTCGGACATGGCCGCTGAAACCCTGGCGCGGGTCGAGCCGCGCGATGCCACCGATGCGTTGAGCAGCTTGCTGTCGCGTGTCTCCGTTCCACCCCGCCTGCTGGTCGAGCCCGGTCCCGACCAGGCGCAAATCGACGCGATCCTGAAGGCCGCGATGCGCGCGCCGGATCACGGCAACCTCAAGCCGGTGCGCTTCATCCTCGTGCGCGGCGCGGCGCGGGCCAAGCTCGGCGATCTCTTCGCCGAGGCGACCAAGCGGCGCGAGCCGATGGCCGAGGAGGCGTTGCTCGAGCGCATGCGCACCTGGCCACGCACCACGCCGCTCACCGTCGCGCTCGTTGCGCGCACCACGCCGGAGCACAAGATCCCGGTCAGCGAGCAGATGCTGTCGGCCGCGGCTTCGGGCGCCAATATCCTCAACGCCATGCATACGTTCGGTTATGCCGGCATGTGGGTGACAGGCGCCAACGCCTACGATCCCTTCGTGCAGAAGGCGCTGG
>JAFAZJ010000274.1 GCA_019239835.1 Alphaproteobacteria bacterium
TTGCGCGCCACGTCGAGGAAGGTGTCGAGATCCTCGAACGCCTCGGCATCGACCTTGCCACGCCGCGCTGCGCAATGATCGATGATCAGCTTCACGCCGGGGAAGCGGGCGGCGATCTCGCCGACCTCGCGCGCGCGGCTGGGCACCAGCATGGCGATCGGCACGTTGTACTTGGCCGCCTCCGGCCACAGCCACTCCATGCTGCCATCGGTCATCCAGGTCGTCGTGCCCGGCCGTAGGAAGGCGAAGCGCAGGCCGCACATGCCGGGCCGCTGCCGCCAGGTGCGGATGATCTCTCGACCATCGGGCGCGGTGACGTCGAAGGCGTCGAGGATCGCAAAGCGATGCGGATGCGCCTTCACCGCCTCGGCGGCCACCTCGCTGCATTTCGGGTCCCAGCTCGGTGGATGGATGATGGCGGAATCGACACCGGCTTCGTCCATGTCGCGCAGCGCTTCGGCAGCGGAATACGACGAGACCTGCCGATGCATGTTCATCGGCGTGCCGCTGCTCCAGAGGTGGATCTGGCCATCGGTGATACGCATGCGTCTTCTCCACTTTCTTCCCTTCTCCCCGCGAAGGCGGGGAGAAGGTGCCCGAAGGGCGGATGAGGGGCTTCGCGGTGCCTCGACGACAGCCATCTGCGTCGTTACGCGAGAAGCCCCTCATCCGCCTCGCTTACGCTCGGCACCTTCTCCCCGCCTTCGCGGGGAGAAGGGATCCTACCCCAATGCCGCGCGGATCAGCCGCTCGCGTGGCGCATCCATCCAGGCTGGCTTCAGCTCGAGCAGGGTGAAGAGCACGATCTCCGCGATCCGCTCCGAGCCGTAGACGGTTAGGTGCACGCCGTCATCGGCGCGGATCGTGCGCACGCGGCCCTTGTCGTCGGCCTTGCTCTCGGCATAGGCGCCGGAATCGTCGACGCTGGTCGGCACGAGGTCGAGATAGGTCACGCCGCGCGCGGCGCAGGCCTCGCGCTGCGCCTCGCGCACCACCGCCATGCGGCGTTCGAAGCCCGGATCGCGCATGATCGGCATGCCGACCCACATCAGCGTGGTGCCGCGCGTCTCGGCCGCGTCGAAGAAACGGTTCATGCGCTGGCGATAAAGCGCCGCCCAGGCCGCCGTGCCGAACACGCCGGGCGGCGCCCCCTCCTGCAGCGGAAAGACGTTCTGGGCATCGTTGGCGCCCGTCATGACGATCGCGAGCTGCGCCGTCTGGCCATCGGGCAGGTCCAGCAACTCCTCGTAGGGCGTGCGGTTGAAGCCGGTCGACGCCTTGGCGGCGTTGATCACCCGCACCTCGCGTGTGGAATAGAAACGCCAATAGAGGCTGCCCCACACGCCATCGCCCAGCGAGTCGCCGACCACCATCAGGTTGAGCGGCGACTGCGCAGCCGCGACCGGCGTTTGCGCCAGCGACGGTGTTCCCCCAGTGAGCGCCAGCAGCCCGGCCAGGCCGAGCGCATGGCGACGCGTCAGGACAAACTCCACTCGGTCCTCCTCGTCCCATGATCGGCAGCCGTCGTTGACTTCCGCGGCCAGCGCGTCATGGTCGGCGAATCATGCACGAGCCGGCGCAAAACTTCCAACATGACTGAGCACGATTTCGCGGTCATCGGCGGCGGGCTGGTCGGCTCGGCGATCGCCTGGGGCCTGGCCGGCGCCGGCAAGCGGGTAGCGCTGCTCGACGAAGGCGACGTGGCCTTCCGCGCCTCGCGCGGCAATTTCGCCCTGGTCTGGGTGCAGAGCAAGGGCTTGGGCATGCCCGAGTACGCGCGCTGGACGCGCGCCTCTTCGGACGCCTGGGCCGGTTTCGCACAGGAGCTGCGCGAAGAGACCGGCATCGATGTCGCGCACCAGCGGCCTGGCGGCTTCTCGCTGGCGCTGTCGGAGGACGAGCTCGTGCGGCGCGACACGATGCTCAAGCGCCTGCACAACCAGTCAGACCTGCCTTACGAGATCATGGACCGCACACGGCTGCAGAAGATGCTGCCCGATATCGGCCCGGAGGTCGTCGGCGGCGCCTATTGTCCGCTCGACGGCCACGCCAATTCGCCACGCCTGCTGCGCGCGCTGCACACCGCATTGAAGCAGCGCGGCGTGGCCTACCTGCCCGAGCACGGCGTCGATCGCATCGAGCATCGCGGCGGCGTGTTCGTCGTGCACAGCGGCACGCGGACCGTCGAAGCGCCGCGCATCGTGCTGACGGCCGGCAACGGCAATCGCAAGCTGGGCGAGATGGTCGGACTCGACGTGCCGGTGCGCCCGCAGCGCGGCCAGATCGTGATCACCGAGAAGGCCGCGCCGTTCCTGAACTATCCCGTGGTCACCATCCGCCAGACCGACGAGGGCGGCGTGATGATGGGCGATTCGCTGGAGGAAGCCGGCTTCGACGATCGCATCGGGCTGGGCGTCGTCGGCACCATCGCCGAGCGTGCGGTGCGCATGTTCCCGCTGCTGGGCTCGCTCAACGTCGTGCGCACCTGGGCGGCGTTGCGCGTGATGACGCAGGACGGTTTCCCGATCTACGAGGAATCGAGGAGCCATCCCGGAGCCTTCGTCGCCACCTGCCACAGCGGCGTCACGCTCGCGGCCGCGCACGCCAAGCTGCTGGCGCCGCTGATCGCCGCCGATGGCCTCACCGACGACTTCACCGCCTTCAGTGCCAAGCGCTTCCATGTTTCATCGGCTGCCTGACCTCGCCGACGCCGCGTTGGTGACGCTCACCATCGACAGCGAGGTGATCACCGCGCGTCCGAGCGACACGGTCGCCGCCGCCTTGCTCGCCGCCGGCCACGCCGCCTGCCGCGAGACCGCGGTGTCGAGCACGCCGCGCGGGCCGTATTGCCTGATGGGCGTGTGCTTCGATTGCCTGGTCACGATCGACGGCGTCGGCAACCGCCAGGGCTGCCTTGTGCGCGTGCGCGAGGGCATGCACGTCGAGACCCAGCGCGGCAAGCGCGTGGCCGGGCGATGAGCGAGACCTGCGACCTCGCGATCATCGGCGCCGGCCCTGCCGGCATGGCCGCCGCGGCCACCGCGGCACGGCTTGGCCTCGATACGGTCGTCCTCGACGAACAGCCCTCGCCCGGCGGCCAGATCTACCGCGCCATCACCGAAACACCGGTGCGGCAGGGCACGATTTTCGGCGACGACTACTGGCGCGGTCTCGATCTTGCGCGCGCCTTCGCCAACAGCGGCGCGAGATACCTCCCGAACTCAACGGTCTTCAGCGTCGACTCGCGACTCGAAATCGGCGTCTCGAGCGGTGGTAAGGCACGCTTGCTGCAGGCGCGCCACGTCATCGTGGCGACCGGCGCGCAAGAGCGGCCGATGCCGATTCCCGGCTGGACCTTGCCCGGCGTGCTCACAGCCGGCGCCGCGCAGATCCTGCTCAAGAGCGCTGGCCTCGCACCGTCGGGCCGCACCGTGCTGGCCGGCAGCGGGCCGCTGCTGTGGTTGCTCGCAGCGCAGTTGCAGCGTGCCGGCGGGACACTGAGCGCGATCCTCGACACGACGCCGCGCATGACGTTCGGCGTCGACATGCTGTCGTTCCTCGCGTCGCCGTATTTGTCCAAGGGCCGGGCGTTGATGCGCGAAACGAAACAGCAGATCGCGCCGATCGACCGCGTCACCGGACTGCGCGCCGAGGGCGATAGTCGGCTGCGCCGCGTGTCGTTCACCGACCGCAGCGGCGTTGCCGATCACATCGAATGCGACACGCTGCTGCTGCACCAGGGCGTGGTCCCCAACGCCAATCTCGCGATGTCGATCGGTTGCACGCATCGCTGGGACGATGCACAGCTCTGCTTCGTGCCGACGCTCGACACCTGGGGCCATAGCGACGTCGCGGGCGTGTCGATTGCCGGCGATGGCGCGGGCATTGCAGGCGCCGAGTCCGCGGCCGAGCGCGGCCGATTGGCGGCGCTCGATGCGGCGTGCCGACTGGGCCGCATCGATCAGGCAACGCGCGACCGCGAAGCCGAGACACCGCGCCGCGTGCTGACGAAGTATGGTCGCGGTCGCGCCTTCCTCGACCGCATCTTCCGGCCGATCGACGCGCATCGGATTCCTGCCGGCGACACGCTCGCTTGTCGTTGCGAGGAGGTAAGCGCGGCCCAGATAACCGAGGCAGTGCGCATCGGCGGCACCGGGCCCAACCAACTCAAGGCCTATCTGCGTTGCGGCATGGGGCCGTGCCAGGGACGACTGTGCGGATTGACGGTCACCGAGCTAATCGCGCAAGCGCGCGGCAAGACACCAGCGGAGATCGGCCATTATCGCCTGCGCCCACCGGTGAAGCCGATCACCGTCGCCGAGCTTGCATCGCTGCCGCGCAGCGAGGCCGAGGCCAATGCCGTGGCGCGGCAATGACAGTTCGGCCATGAACGACGCATCGCCGGCGCGTACCCAGCCATAAGAGTCCCATGTCGACCGTAGTCAGTACCGGCGCGCCCACGCGTCTGCAGGTGTCCCTGTTTCTCTTCGGCCTCGTCGCCGTCGCCACGCTCAGCCAGTCCTTCCGCGTGCTGCTCAACACCGTGGCGCCCGACATCATGCGCGACCTCGGCATGTCGGCGGCGGTCTACGGCGTCGCTGTCAGCATCTTCTTCCTCTCGCTGCTGGTGGCGCAGGTGCCGCTGGGCATCGCTTTCGATCGCTACGGCGTGCGCCTGCCGATCACCATCCTCACGGTGCTGACCGTGCTGGGTGGAATCGCCCAGGCGCTGGCGCGCACGCCGGCCGAGATGATCGCCGCGCGGCTGGTCGTCGGCCTGGGTTGCTCGGGCTACTTCATGGCCGGCGCCGTGCTGTGCGGCGCGTGGTTCCCGCCGGCGCAGTTCTCGACCATGCTGGCGCGCGTCTTCGCGCTGGGCGGCGTCGGCACCTTGCTCGCCGGCACGCCGCTCGCCCTGCTCGCCGAGTGGCTGGGCTGGCGTGGTGCCTTCGGCGCGATGTCAGCGCTCGCCGTCGCCACCGGCTTCCTGTTCTGGTTCACCGTGCACGACACGCCGCCTGGTGCACCGCGACGACGCCCCTCGAGCGGTTCGGTCGTCGATATGCTGCGCGGCATCGGCCACATCCTGCGCCTGCCGCGCATGCCGATGCTGATGGCGATGCACTTCGCTGCCTATGCCTCGATGCTGGCGATCATGGGTGCATGGAGCGGGCCTTACCTCGCCGACGTGCATCACATGGATGCGCTGGCACGCGGCAACGTGGTGACAGCGATGGCGATCGCGCAGATCATCGGCGTCAGCGTCTATGGTCCGCTCGATCGCGTCTTCAACACGCGCAAGGGCGTGGTGATCG
>JAFAZJ010000065.1 GCA_019239835.1 Alphaproteobacteria bacterium
GCCGCATCGGCGAGGACGCCTTCGCCAAGCGCAACATCGTACCCGAGCTGGGCAGCGTGGCGCGCGACTTCGACCGGCTGGTCGAGGACGTCCATCGCGTGGCGCGCGATATCCGCCAGTCGGCCGAGGACAACGCCCATTCCTTCAAGTCGCCGCTCGCCACCATCCGCGCCTCGCTCGAGCCGGTACGCCGCGCCATGCCTCCTACCGACCAGCGCGCCCAGCGCGCGCTGGAGATCGTCGATGTCTCGGTCGATCGCCTGCAGGCCCTGGTGACGGCGGCCCAGCACCTCGACAACAACGCCGCCGATTTGATCGAAGCGCCGCGCTCGCCGATGAACCTCACCGAGATCATCGGCATGTCGGTGCTGCACTTCCGCGAGCTGATGGCCAGCCGCGACGTGCGCCTGATCCGACGGCTCGAGCCGCGCGTGATGATCCGCGCCGCCGAAGGCGTGATGGAGATCGTGCTGCAGAACGTGCTCGAGAACGCCATCAGCTTCACGCCACCCGGCGGCACCATCGTCGTCACGCTGACGCAGAACGAGGACAGCATCGAGCTGCAGATCGACGACGAGGGACCCGGCATCGACCCGCGCAAGATCGACCGCATCTTCGAGCGCTACTTCTCGCTGCGTCCGCGCCAACCGAGCGACGAGATGGCGACGCCATCGGGACACGCCGGGCTGGGATTGTGGATCGTGCGGCGCAATGTCGAGGCGCTGGGCGGCCGGATCGCGGCGGCGAATCGCCTCGGCGGTGGTCTCTCCGTGACCGTGACGTTGCCGCACAGTGGCGGTTGAATGTCGCGATCGGGCGAACACAGTTTGAACACTGGAGGACACTGACTCGCGCTCCTAGCTTCACTGCCAACAGCAGTGATGGAGCGGACGAGTCATGGATACGATCGCCAATCTCGCGCGCTTTCGCGAGCCCGGCTCGGCGCAAATTCATCCCGTCATTCTGTCCGGCGGGTCGGGCACGCGGTTGTGGCCGCTGTCGCGCGCGTCCTATCCGAAGCAGCTGCTGAGCCTGGTCTCCGACCGCACCATGCTGCAGGAGACGGCGGCGCGGAATCTCGACGATGTCGGCTTCACCGGTCCGCTGGTGATCTGCAACGAGGAACATCGCTTCCTGATCGACGAGCAGCTCAAGCAGGTCGGCGTCAAGCCGCAGGCGATCATGCTCGAGCCGGTAGCGCGCAACACCGGACCGGCCATCACCGCAGCGGCGCTGTGGCTGCTCGACAAGGATCCCGACGCGCTGATGCTGGTGCAGCCCTCCGATCACGTGATCGCCTCGCTGCCGCGCTTCCATGACGCGATCCGCAATGGCCTCGCCGCCGCGCAGGACGGCATGCTGGTGACCTTCGGAATCAAGCCGACGCGGCCCGACACCGGCTACGGCTACATCCAGGGCGGCGACGCGGTGAACGGCACATCCGATGTGCTCGCCGTCGAACGCTTCGTCGAGAAGCCCGATCGCGCCACGGCGCAGCGTTTCGTCGACAGCGGCGTGTTCTACTGGAACAGCGGCATCTTCCTGCTCGGCGCACGCGCCTTCCTTGACGATCTCGCCCGGCTCAATCCGGCCATGCTCGAGGCCTGCGAGAAGGCGATCCGCGCCGGCAAGCAGGATCTCGATTTCTTCCGCCTCGACAACGCCGCCTTCGCCGAATCGCCATCGATCGCCGTCGACCGCGCCGTGATGGAGCGTACCGATCGCGCCGCCGTGGTGCCGGTCGACATGGCGTGGAGCGACATCGGCTCGTGGAACGCGTTGCGTGAGATCAGCCAGCCCGACGATGACGGCAACGTGCTGCGCGGCGACGTCGTCACCAGCCGCGTGCGCGATTCCTACATCCGCACCGACGGCAAGCTGGTGGCCGCGATCGGCGTCGAGAACGTCGTCGTCGTAGCCACCGACGATGCGGTGCTGGTGGCCGATGCCGACACCGCCGGCGAGCTGTCGGAAGTCGTCGACCTGCTGCGCCAGCGCAACCGCTCGGAGCCGGTGACGCATGTCACCACCTACCGCCCGTGGGGCTATTACCGCACCGTCGACGCCGGCCTGCGCTACCAGGTCAAGCGCATCATGGTAAAGCCGGGCGCCAAGCTCAGCCTGCAGAAGCATTACCATCGCGCCGAGCACTGGGTCGTCGTGCAGGGCACGGCGCTGGTGCAGCGCGGCCAGGACCGCATGCTCGTGCGCGAGAACGAGTCGGTCTACATCCCGATCGGCACCGAGCATCGCCTGGAGAACCCCGGCAAGCTGCCGCTGCAGCTGATCGAGGTGCAGTCCGGCCCCTATCTCGGCGAGGACGACATCGTGCGCGTCGAGGATCAGTACGGTCGCGCCTAATTCCCTCGGATGTCCCGGTTTGGTCACACCGTATGCGCGTCGCGGATTGCTAGAGAACGTTACATGGGCGCTTCGCCCGCCGGGCGAGCGGCCGTTACTAACGCGACAGGTGGTGCAATGAGCAAGGTCGGGAACGCCTTTTCGATGTCACGTCGTGGTCTGCTGATGGGTGTGGGCGCGGTCGCAGGCGCAGCAGCGTTGGCTGCCTGCGACACCGACAACACGCCGATCATCGCGGATGACTCGGACGCCATGGGCTACTCCGGTGGCTCCGGTCTACCGGGTGCGAACCCGGGCGGTGGTGGCGCCGATCCCGGCAGCTACCGGCTGAACCCCGGCGACAAGCTGCGCATCGTCGTCTACGGCCAGAATCATCTGACCGGCGACTACACGCTCGACAACGTCGGCATGCTGTCCTTCCCGCTGGCCGGCCAGATCAAGGCGGCCGGCATGACGCCGAGCGAGCTCGAGCGCGCGATCAAGGCGAAGCTCGATCCGGACTACATCCGCGGTGCCAGCGTCAGCGTCGAGACCTCCAGCAAGCGGCCGTTCTACATCATCGGCGAGGTCCGCAACCCGGGCAGCTATCCCTACGTTTCGGGGATAAGCGTGTTCAACGCGGTCGCGCTGGCCGGCGGCTACACCTACCGCGCACGTGAGAATTCCTTCTACATCAAGCGCACCGACAAGAGCGGACACATCGTGCGCGTCCTGGCCGACTCCAACTCGGTGATCCGGCCCGGCGACACGATCCAGGTGCGGGAACGGTACTTCTGATGACCGATGGACAGCGTCGACCCCATCTGCCGCAACGGCGTTTCCAGCTGCGCGAGTATCAGCCCAGACGTCGCAGTCTGGCCGTTGATCCCGTGCAGCTGGCCGCGCCGGAGAAGGACGAGGGCCTGCTCGAGACGCTGCGGCGCCTGTGGCGCCAGCGGCGGATCGTGGTGGCATGCGCCGTCGTCTTCGCCGCGGCCACGACGGCGATCGCGCTGTCCCTGCCCTCGCGCTATGTCGCGGAGGCTCGGGTCCTGGTCGGCCTCCAGGGCCCGCGCACGTTCAACATCGAGGCTGCCGTCAACGACGTCAGCCCCGATGCCGAGCGCGTGCAGAACGAAGGCTTCATCCTGCAGTCGCGCATCCTCGCCAAGCAGGTGATCGACAAGCTGAAGCTGCAGGACAATCCCGAGTTCAATCCGCCGCCCAAGCAGCCGGCGGCCTGGACCCGGTGGCTCGATCCGGCACGCTACCTGCCGAGCGACTGGATGGAATGGCTCGACGCGCAGCGGCCCAAGGCCCCGCCTCCGCCGGCCCCCGATCCTGCCGCGACCGCGACCGCCACCGAGAACCGCGTCATCGACACCCTGCTCTCGCGGGTCGATGTCTCGACGCTCGGCCGCTCGCACGTGCTCAGCATCAAAGCCGACTCGGGCAATCCGTCGACCGCCGCATCGGTCGCCAACGTCCTGGCCGACGTCTACCTCGAGGCTCAGCGGCAGGAAAAGATCGCGTCCATGGGACGCGTCGAGAAGTTCCTGATGGGCCGCGTCACCGAGCTGCGCGACCAGGTGCGCCGCTCCGACCAGGCGGTCGAGGACTATCGGCGTGAGCATCAGCTGTTCAAGAGCGGCTCGAGCGGCAGCGTCACCACCCAACAGCTCAGCGAGCTCAACACCCAGCTGATCGCGGCGCAGACCGCCAAGGTCGAGGCCGAGGCCAAGCTGCGCGAGGCGCAGGAGCTGACCCGCGGCGGGCTGGGCAAGGACAGC
>JAFAZJ010000149.1 GCA_019239835.1 Alphaproteobacteria bacterium
CAATTTCCTCAACCTGGTCGACGCCGGCGATCCCGTCGAGCAGGCCAGCGTCTACGACGCCGCTGGTGCCGACGAGCTGACGTTTCTTGACATCACCGCCAGCCACGAGAATCGGGACACGATCTACGACGTCGTCGGCCGCACGGCGGAGCGCTGCTTCATGCCGCTGACAGTGGGTGGCGGTGTGCGCACGACCGACAATATTCGCCGCTTGTTGCTCGCCGGCGCCGACAAGGTGTCGATCAACTCGGCTGCGGTGACGCGGCCGGAGTTCGTCAGCGAGGCGGCCGAGAAGTTCGGCGATCAATGCATCGTCGTGTCGATCGACGCCAAGCAGGTCGGGCCTGGCAAATGGGAGGTCTTCACCCATGGCGGGCGCCAGGGCACCGGCCTCGATGCGATCGAGTGGGCCAAGCGCATGGCGCGAAGCGGCGCCGGCGAGATCCTGCTGACGGCGATGGATCGCGACGGTACCAAGTCAGGCTTCGACCTCGGGCTGACCCGCGCGGTAAGCGATGCCGTCCCGGTGCCGGTCGTGGCCTCTGGCGGAGTCGGAACGCTCGACGACCTCGTCGACGGCGTCACCAAGGGCGGCGCCAGCGCCGTCCTGGCGGCGTCGATCTTCCACTTTGGGATCTTCTCGATCGCCCAAGCCAAGGAACACTTGGCGAAAAGCGGTGTTCCTGTTCGACAAAATGTAAAAACACTGTAATATTGTGGTGTTGCAATACGAAACAAACAACTGACGCAAATGTCGGTGTCTATCCCCCTATTGGACCCCGAGAATGGCGAAGAGTAAGGGCAGCAAGAAAAAAGCTGCCAAGTCCAAGAAGGCCCAGGCGCGAAGACTTGCCGAAAGTAACGAGCCGGTCGTGCACATGCTCGACCGCCTGTACGCCACCATCGAAAGCCGCCGGGGCGCCGATCCGTCGACCTCCTACACCGCCAAACTGATGGCGCGCGGTCGTGAAAAGCTCGCCCAGAAGCTGGGTGAAGAGGCAACCGAGGCGGTGATCGAAGCGATCAAGGGCGACAAGCAGAAGCTAGTCGCCGAGAGCGCGGACCTCCTCTACCACCTGCTGGCGTTGTGGGCGACCCTGCGCATCCAGCCGGACCAGGTGTGGGACGAGCTGGCGCGGCGCGAGGGGGTATCGGGCCTTGCCGAAAAGGCCACGCGCGACGCCGGCTGATCTGGCGTGCACTCCTGCTTCGGCGTAAGCCAGCGGCGATGAAGCATCTACCCGCGGCCATCCTCTTCGATCTCGACGATACGATCATCCGCGCCTACGCCAACCCGATCGAGGCGTGGGGCCGCCTGCTGACGGGCTATCGCGCGACCCTGGAAGGCGGCGTGCCGGGTGCCGATGTCGAGGCGGTGCGCGACGCGATCCTCGCCTCGGCCAAATCGTTCTGGCAGGACCCGGTCGAAGCGGCGCGCTGGCGTCTCGATATCGCCGGCGCGCGGCGGCTGGTGGTGCAGGGCGGCTTGGCGCGGCTGGGCCATCGCGACGACGATCTGGCGGCCGAGATCGCCGATGCCTTTACCACAATGCGCCAAGCCGAATACGCGCTCTACCCCGACGCGCACGACACCTTGACGACGCTACGCAGCGTCGGCGTGAAGCTGGCCCTGGTGACCA
The DNA here is from genome assembly GCA_019239835.1 of Alphaproteobacteria bacterium. Classification (GTDB taxonomy): domain Bacteria; phylum Pseudomonadota; class Alphaproteobacteria; order Reyranellales; family Reyranellaceae; genus JAFAZJ01. The sequence goes on from JAFAZJ010000149.1 coordinate 1,641, forward strand.
ACGGACGCGGCGAGATCCAGCGCGCCAAGATCGAACGCTTCGACCTCGCGCGTCATTTCGATCACATCCAGATCGAGGGCGAGTTTGGCCGTGGCAAGCCGGAGCCCGACGTCTATCACCACGCGCTGGGCAAGCTCGGCTGCGCGGCCAGCGCCGCCTGGATGGTGGGCGACAACATCGAATGGGAAGTCGTGGCACCGCAGCGTCTGGGCCTGCGTGGCGTCTGGTACGACCCCGACGGCAATGGCCTGCCCGACGGCAGCGACGCGCGGCCCGACCGCATCATCGCCCGTCTTGCCGAGTTGTTGGTCGACGACGCGCTGTCATCCCGAGCATAGCGAGGGATCTTTACGTCGCTGAGAGATCCCTCGCTATGCTCGGGATGACAGCGCGCGCGTTGGGTCAGCGCTTGACCAGCTCGACGCGCCGGTTGCGCAGGCGGCCCGCCTCGGTCTCGTTGCTGGCGATCGGCGCCAGGTCGGCGACACCAGCATAGGACAGGCGAGCGCGGTCGATGCCGTGCTTGGCGATCAGCTGGTCGACGATTGCCTTGGCGCGGTTCTCCGACAGGGAGCGGTTGAAGCCGAAATCGCCCTGGGTGTCGGTGTGGCCGACCAGCAGCAATTTGAGTTTCGGATCCTGGCGCAGCGCCGCGGCGATCGGCTCGATCGAGGGCACCGCTTGGGGCTTCACCACGGCGCTGCCGGTGTCGAACGGCACGTAGAGCGAGATGTGGCCCTCGGTGCCGAGATGCTGCGCGATCTCGGCCGCGGGGACCACGGGGTTGGGCGGTCCGGCGTCGACGGCAGTTGCCGGCGGGCAGGCAGCTGCCGTCGGCGGCTCGGCCGGCTTTGCCGCGGCCTTCTCGAGCTCGGCACGGCACTTGGCGGCCTCGGCCTGGGCGGCGGTGATCTGGCGATCGGCCTCGTTGCGCGCCGCCATGAAGCGCTCCGCCGCCTCCGTGCGTACCGCGGCCAGGCGCTTCTCGAGCTCGGCCTCGGCGATGCTGTCGGGCTGGCCGGCACGGGCGCGCGCGGCATCATCGCGCGCCTGGGCGATCGCCTTCTCCGCCTCCGCCTGCGTCGAGGCCAGGCGCGCCGCCAGCTCGTCGCGCGCCGCGGTGAGCCGGGCGATCTCCTGCTGCGCCGCGCCTATCGCGCGATCGGCGTCGACGGCGCGCGCCATCACGGCCTTCAGGTGGCCGTCGAGATCGGCCAGCTTGCGCGCCGCCTGATCACGGTCCATGCCCGCCAGCCGCTCGGCTTCGGTCTTCGCCGACGTCATCCGCACCAGGTCGGCCTTGACCTGGAGCAGTGATTTGTCGAGCGCCGCGCGTTCCGCCGCGTCGCGATCATGCTGAAGGCGAATCAAATCGCCGCGCGGCCAGCCCCACGGCTTGACGAACGCAAGGCCGGCGCCCGCCAGCGCCAACACCATGAATGCGAGTGCCAAACCACGGCCCATCTCGCTACTCCCCGCTTAGTCTGCTGCGCGGTCAGCCGGCAGCTTGTCCGTTGGACGCAACATCAGGCGCGACACGCGGCCACCGTCCCTGACGTGAGTCTGCAGAATCTCCTCGATGTCTTCCTTGCTCGCGACGCTGTACCAGACGCCTTCGGGATAGATCACGACGGTCGTTCCGAGCTCGCAGCGATCGAGGCAGCCCGAGGCGTTGATGCGAACGTCCTTCAGGCCCAGCTCGCGCGCGCGGTTCTTCATGTGATCGCGCAATTCCTCCGAGCCACGCGCGGCGCAGGAGCCGCGCGGATGCGCGTCGGGACGCCGGTTGGTGCAGCAAAAGACATGCGCGCGGTAGTAGGGCGCCGGGTCGCTCATCGCGCTTACTTCTTCTGACCGCCGGCGAGCGAGGCCAGTTGCGACCAGAACATCTGCTGCAACTGCTGGACCTGTTCGACGCCCTGCATGGTGGCGGGCAGCCAGGTCTTGAACACCGCCTCCGGTTCCATCGACGACAGCGCCGCTTTCATGCGCGCTTCGATCTCGTCGAGGATGCGACCCTGCATGGGCTGCAAATCGGGAAGCCCGAAGAACGCACGCGCTTCCTGCGGCGTGCAGTCGATCTCGACGTTGACCTTCATCGGCGACACCCCTGTGAATCACCGAACAATAAGCGAGATAATCCAGCCACGCCAGACACTTGCCGATCGTGGTAGAGAGCGCAATGACCCCGCCTTGGCTGCAGATCAATTCCCGTCGTCCCATCGCCACTGCCTATGGCCCGGCGCAGCGCGACGTCGTCTCCGCCGCCGGTCTGCCGGAGGTGCTCCAAGCACTCGCCGCCTGCCCGGCGCATCGGCCGACGCCGCTATACAGCCTGCCCACGCTGGCGCGACGCCTCGGGCTCAGCACGGTGCAGGTGAAGGACGAAAGCCAGCGCTTCGGCTTCGGCGCCTTCAAGGCGCTGGGTGGCGTGTTCGCCGTCGGCCGCGTGCTGCGCGACGCCGTGGGCGCAAAGGGCTTCGACGAACTTGCTGGCCACGCGCACCCGCAATTCACCTTCGCCACGGCAAGCTCGGGCAATCACGGACGCGCGGTGGCGGCCGGCGCCAAGATCTTCGGCGCACGCAGCGTGATCTTCCTGCCGTCCTTCACCAGCGCGGAGAAGGAGGCTGCGATCCGTGCCCGCGGCGCCGAGATCGTGCGCGTCGACGGCGATTACGAGGCGGCGGTGGCTCGGTGCCGCGAGACGGCAGAGGCGCGCGGCTGGACGATCATCTCCGACACATCATGGCCGGGTTACGAGACCATCCCGAAATACGTGATGCAGGGCTACACCGTGTTGGCCGACGAGGCGTTGAAGCAGGCTGGCAATGCGCCGACGCACGTGCTGATGCAGGCCGGTGTCGGTGGGTTGGCGGCGGCGGTGCTGGGTTTCCTCTGGGAAAGCCTTGGCGAGCGCCGGCCGCTATCGGTAATCGTCGAGCCCGAGAGTGCGGATTGCTGGTTCCAGAGCAACCGGCTCGGCGAGCCCGCGTTGGCCAGTGGCGACGCCACGACATCGATGGGCGGGCTGGCCTGCCGCGAGATCTCGCCACTCACCTGGTCGATCCTTGGGCTGGGCGTCGACTGGTTCATGACCATCGAGGAGGATCACGTGCCGCCCGCGATGCGCGTTCTGGCCCGCCCTGATGGCGACGATCCGGTGATCGTCGCCGGCCCTTCCGGTTGCTCCGGCATGGCGGCGCTGCTGCGGCTCTGTGCCGATCAGGCGGCACGTAACGCACTGGGTCTCGACGCGAACAGCCGCGTGTTGCTGATCAACAGCGAAGGCGCGTTCGGCGAGCCTGCTCTGTTCGAGCGCGCGACGGGCCTCAGTGTCGCGCAGGCGACCGAGCGGATGCGATGAGCGAGGGCCGCAACCGCCTCGGCGAGGAGACCAGCCCGTATCTGCTGCAGCACGCAGACAATCCGGTGCATTGGTGGGCCTGGGGCGAGACGGCGCTGGCCGAGGCCAAGCGGCGCGACGTGCCGGTGCTGCTGTCGGTGGGCTACGCCGCCTGCCACTGGTGCCACGTGATGGCGCACGAGAGCTTCGAGACACCAGAAGTCGCCGAGGTGATGAACGCGCTGTTCGTCAACATCAAGGTCGACCGCGAGGAGCGGCCCGACATCGACGCGATCTACCAGCAGGCACTGGGCTTACTGGGCGAGCAGGGTGGCTGGCCGCTCACCATGTTCTGCACGCCCGAAGGCGAGCCGTTCTGGGGCGGCACCTATTTTCCCTATCCGGCGCGCTACGGCCGCCCGAGCTTCATCGACGTGCTGAAGGGCGTGGCCGGCGCGTTTCGCGAGCGCAAGGACGCGGTCGAGAAGAATCGCAGCGGCTTGCTTGCGGCGATGCGCGAGCGCGCACAAAGCGTCGCGGTGGAGGTACCTCCGGGCGTCTCGGCATTGCCGCGCGCGTTGCTCGACCAGGTCTCCGCGCGGCTCGTCCAGGAGGTCGACCCGGTATGGGGCGGCATCGGACAGGCGCCCAAGTTTCCCAACACCTACGTCTTCGAGCGCCTGTGGCGGTCGTGGCTGGCGGGCGGGCGCAGCGACGCGAAGCTGTTCGATGGGGTGACGACAACGCTCGATCGCATGGGACAGGGCGGCATCTACGATCATCTCGGCGGCGGCTTCGCACGCTACTCGACCGACGCGAAGTGGCTGGTGCCGCATTTCGAGAAGATGCTCTACGACAACGCGCAGATGATCGATCTGCTGACGTTGGTCTGGCAGGAGACCAAGCGTCCGCTCTACGCCCAGCGCGTTGCCGAGACTTGCGACTGGACCTTGCGCGAGATGGTTGCCGCCAACGGTGCTTTCGCCGCGACCTACGACGCTGACAGCGAGCACGAGGAAGGCAAGTTCTACGTCTGGAAAGCGGCCGAGATCGACGGCGTGCTGGGCGCCGATTCGGGCTTCTTCCGCGACGCCTACGACGTCACTGACGTCGGCAACTGGGAGCACGGCAACTCGATCTTGAATCGCAACCATCGGCCCGAACCCATGGGCGAGGCAGATGAGGCGCGGCTGGCGACTCTCAGGGCGAAGCTGAAGGCCGTGCGCGACAAGCGCGTCTGGCCGGGGTGGGACGACAAGGTGCTGGCCGACTGGAATGGCATGATGATCGCGGCACTGGGCAACGCGGCTGCGGTGTTCCAGCGGCCCGATTGGCTAGCGGCGACGCAGAGCGCCTTCGACGCGATCTGGCGCGATATGCGCGGTGCCGATGGGCGACTCGCCCATAGCTGGCGGGTGGGTCAGGCCAAGCATCGCGGCACACTCGACGACTATGCCAACATGGCCCGCGCCGCGATCGCGCTGGTCGAGGCGGGCGCCGGCGAATCGTATCTCGATGCTGCGCGGGCGCTGGTCGAAACGCTCGATACGCATTTCATCGACGCCGAAGGCGGCGGCTACTTCTTCACTGCGTCGGATGCCGCCGACGTCATTGTGCGCCGCAAGGACGCGCACGATAACGCCACGCCGTCAGGCAACGGCGTCATGGTTGGTGTGCTGGCGCGGTTGTGGTCGCTGACTGGCGACGCGCGTTTCCGTGACAAAGCCGAGCGTCTGACGACGGCATTCGGCGGCGAGGTCGAGCGCAACTTCTTTCCGCTGATGACCTTGATGAACAATGCCGAGTTGCTCGACGACATGGCCGAGATCGTCATCGTCGGCGAGCGCGACGATCCCGGTGCGCGGGCGCTGCATGCGGCGGTGCAGACGCGCTGCCTGCCGAACAAGGTGCTCAGGTGGCTGGCGCCTGGTGCGTCCTTGCCACCGCAGCATCCGGCGCACGGCAAGGGCTTGGTCGACGGCAGGGCGGCGGCCTATGTCTGCCGCGCCATGGCCTGCTCGGCGCCGGTGACGTCGCCGGATGCGCTTGCCCTCTTACTGGGTGCCTGAGGGCTTGTCTTTCTCGTCGTCTGCCGCGGTCTCGATGTCGCGCGCCACGTCGGGTGAGTGCAGCAGCTGGTTGATGCGGCCGGCGTAGTCGAAGGATTCGTCGATACGGAACTGCAGCTCGGGCGCGTGGCGCAGCTCGACCATGCGCGCGAGCTGGCTGCGGAAATAGGGCGCGGCGCGGCGCATCGCCGCCAGCAGGCGCTCGCGATCGACGCCGCCCAGCGGCATCACATAGGCGATGGCGTTGCGCAGATCGGGGCTGCAATCGACCTGGGTGACGGTGATCGAGGCGCCACGCAGATCGGGATCGCGCATGTCGCCGCGCTCGAAGAGCTGGGCCAATGCGTGGCGCAATTCCTCGCCGACGCGCAGCTGGCGCGGTGATTTGGGCCGGCCGGCAGCATCGTCGCCCGCCTTGGCCGGATGTCGTCGACGGCTCATTGGGCATCCCCTACGCGTATGGTCCGGGCGACGCAAGCGGGATGCATTTCAGTGACCACTTTTGGGTTTTTTCGGAACTATTAAGACCTGTGAGCACGCGCCCTCCCGCATTGTCCGATCGACGGCATTTGCCGCCGAGATCAGATCAGGGGAGCCCACCATGCCCGCTCGTATCGGCATCATCGACACGCTGAAGATTCCATTGGCCTCGATCGCCCAGCTTGGGCCCACCAAGTTCGCGAAGAAGAGCAACATGGGGCTCCTGACGCCGGCCGAGCTATACGAGAAGCGCAAGGAGCACATCGAGGCGCGCAACACGACCTGCAACGGCTACAACGAATTCCGCTATTACCTGAACCGGTTCGACCCCAACAAGGCGGCGCCGACGTCGGGCCTGAAGGTGACCGCCGGCGCCTACATGGACCCTGTCGACAACAACGAGTGGGATCTCTATCTCAAGCCCGGCACGGCGTTCGACGGCACCGTCAAGGCGGCCTTCGGCAAGAACGAAGGCTGGACGGTCACCTTCGTGTCCGAGGCGGATCGGACGCGGCGGCGCGAGCTGAAGCGCATCGAGGCCAAGCGCGGCGAGGGCCACATGTCGATCACGCTGTGGTCGGCCAAGGGTGGCGTCGCTGCGTCGCTCGCCTAGTCGCGGCGCACGCCGGCGCGCTCGAAGCCTTCGACGACGATGCTGACAACGCGCCGGCCGACGCGCCGGCCGTTGATGCGCATGAATTTGGCGATCGTGAAGTCGGCATCGCGTGCAAGCAGTTCCGACAGCGCCTTGTCGGCCGGTCGACCTGCCGCTCCCAGGGCGGCGACCAGCGCGCGCCGCGCCGACAGCCGGTCGGCACTGTGGGCGACCGAGCGTTCCGCCCACATGACGGCGTCGTCGGGCTGCCCGAGCAAGAGATACGCATAGGCCAGACCGCTCAGCGGCTCGCCGGCGCCGGGATCGATCGGGTCGAGGCGCACGGCCTCACCAAAATGCTCGATCGCACGCTCGGCCTGGTCTTCGTAGAGCTGCACCCAGCCGGCCGAGGCGCGGGTGAGCGCGGAGTTCGGATGCAGCGCCACGGCGCGCTCGACCAGCTCCAGCGCCGTGGTGCGCCGATGCACCAGATAGGCGAACACCACACCGACCTGCGACAGGACCGTGGGCTCGGTGGCGCCGTGCATCAGCGCCGCTTCCGCCAGTCGGATCGCCTCGGCCTCGTTCTTCTCCACGTCGGGGAAAGCCTGCGAGACCTGCCACATGCGGCACCAGCCGGCGGCCGCCAGCGCCAGCGGAAAGGTCGGGTCGAGCGCGATCGCCTGGCCGAGCCAGTCGAGCGCCGCCTCGCAATTCTCGCGCGTCATCGGATGCATGCGCCAGATCGCCCGCAGATAGGCTTCGTAGGCATCGCGCCGGTCGGTGGGCCGCCGCCGTACCTCTTCGATCTCGGAGCGGCGCAGATTGGGCTCCACGGCGGCCACGATCCTCGCGACGATCTGGTCCTGCAGCGCGAAGATGTCGGCGTCGGCGCCGTCGAAGCGCTCGCTCCAGACTTCCTTGCCGTCCTGGGTGCGGATCAGCCCGACATTGACGCGCACGTGGCCACCGGCGCGGCGCACCGCGCCGGTCACCATGTAACGCACCGACAGCTCGCGCCCGACGGCCATTGGCGTGAGGTCGCGGTTGCGCAGGGCGAAGGCGGAATCGCGGGCGATCACGGTGAACCAGCGCACGCGCGAGAGCGCCGTGGTCAGGTCCTCGACCAGACCATCGGCGAAAAACGCCTGCTCGCCGTCGCCGCCCAGATTGCGGAACGGCAGCACGACCAGCGATGGTCCCTGTCCGGTGGCAGCGTGAACCTCCGCGCCCGCCGGCGTCGCCGACGACGATGCATCCTGCCCCGGCAGAGCGCCGCCGAAGCGGTAGCCGCGACCAGGCACGGTGACGATGATGGCAGCACCGGACTCGCCGAAGGCCTTGCGCAGCGCCGAGATCTGCACGGTGAGGTTGGCCTGATCGACAGTGGCGCGGCCCGGCCACGCCGCCGCCATCAATTGCTGCTGGGAGACGACGTCGCCGCGGGCGCGGATCAGCGTGAGGAGCAGTTCAGTGGCTCTTGCACCGAGCGACTGGCGGCGGTCGCCCTCCGCCAGGATGCGGCTCCGCGGCAACAGGCGCCAACGCCCGATGTCGAACGCCTCCTCGTCCACCATCCCGCCATCGTCCGGTTACCACGTGACAATGACCCGATATACACGCGGCCGGCCCGAGCCATTCCTCAGGCCGACCACCTGGCGCCTTACAGCGTCGGGCGAATCTCCTCGACCTCGAAGCACTCGATCTGGTCGCCAGGCCGGATGTCCTCGTAGTTCTCGAAGGCCATGCCGCACTCGAAGCCGGTGTTGACCTCGCGCACCTCATCTTTGAAGCGCTTGAGCGTCTTGAGCGTGCCTTCGTGGATCACCGTGTCGTCGCGCAGCAGGCGGACCTTGGCGCCACGCTTGACCACGCCTTCGGTGATCATGCAGCCCGCGACGTTGCCGACCTTGGTGATCTTGAAGACCTGCCGGATCTCGGCGTAACCGAGGAAGTTCTCCTTGTAGGTCGGATCCAGCAGACCCGTCATCAGGGCCTTCATGTCGTCGACGACGTTGTAGATGATCGAGTAGTAGCGGATCTCGATCTTGTCGCGCTTGGCGACCTCGCGCGCCTGCGGGTTGGCGCGCACGTTGAAGGCGATGATCACTGCGTTCGAGGCGCGCGCCAAAGTGACGTCCGACTCGTTGATGCCGCCGACGCCGCTGTAGAGCACGCGCGCCTGGACCTTGTCGGTCGCCAGCTTTTGCACCGAGGCGACGATCGCCTCGACCGAGCCCTGCACGTCGGCCTTGATGACCACCGGCAGGTCCTTGGCCGTGCCTTCGCGGATGCCCTTGAGCATGTCCTCGAGGCTGCCGCGGCCGCCGGCCTCCTTGGCGAGCTGCGCCTGGCGGTCGCGCCGGGCACGGAACTCGGCGATCTCGCGGGCGCGCGCCTCGCTGTCGACGACGTGGAACTCGTCGCCGGCTTCGGGCGTGCCGTTGAGACCCAGCACCTCGACGGGATACGCGGGCGGTGCCGCCTCGACCTGCTGGCCGCGGTCGTCGACCAGGCGGCGCACGCGACCCCACACGGCGCCGGCGACGAAGACGTCGCCGCCATGCAAGGTGCCGCGCTGCACCAGCACCGTGGCCACCGAGCCGCGGCCCGGATCGAGCTTGGCCTCGACGATGGTGCCTTCGGCCGCGCGGTTCGGATTGGCCTTGAGGTCGAGAATCTCAGCCTGCAGCAGGATGGCTTCCTGCAGCTTGTCGAGATTGGTCTTCTTCAGCGCCGAGACCTCGACCGACTGCACGTCGCCACCGAATTCCTCGACCTGCACCTCGTGCTGCAGCAAGGCCTGGCGCACGCGCGCCGGGTCGGCACCACCTTTGTCGATCTTGTTGATGGCGACGATCATCGGCACCTTCGCCGCCTTGGCGTGGGCGATGGCCTCGATGGTTTGCGGCATGATGCCGTCATCGGCCGCGACCACCAGCACGACGATGTCGGTCACCTTGGCGCCGCGCGAGCGCATCGCGGTGAACGCCTCGTGGCCCGGCGTGTCGAGGAAGGTGATCTTCTGGCCGCCTTCCAGGGTGACCTGATAGGCGCCGATGTGCTGCGTGATGCCGCCGGCCTCGTGCGCGGCGACGTCGAACACGCCCTCCTCGACATCGGCCTCGGAGACGCGCTTGACGGTGTGGCCCAGTTCCTCGGCGATGAGCTGGGCGGTATCGGCGTCGATCACGTCGGTGATCTTGAGCATCTGCCCCTGCTTCATCAGCATCGCGATCACCGTGCGAGCTGGCTCGGCCATGCGGTTGGCGAGTTCCTGAAGCGTGAGGAATTCCGGAATCGTGACCTCGCGAACCAGCTTTTCCTTGGTCTCGCTGCCGCCCTGGTCCTTCATTCGCCGCTTGGTGCGGCGCACGAAAGACGCCTTCGAA
>JAFAZJ010000217.1 GCA_019239835.1 Alphaproteobacteria bacterium
GTTCCGTGGCACCAAGTCGTCCAACGGCGAAGTGCAGCTGGTCGGCGCGCTGAAGCCCAATCCGCTGGGCCTGCACGACATCCTGGGCAACGTCGACGAGATCGTGCTCGAGCCCTTCCGGCTCAACAAGCTGGCGCGCCTGCATGGGCAGGCCGGCGGCTTCACCATCAAGGGCGGCAACTTCCAGACCTCGGAAGAGGACATTCGCTCGTCCTACCGCAACGAGCTGGCGCCGTTCGACGAAAACGGCCCACGCCGGTCGCCCACCGTCGGCTTCCGCCTGGCGCTGGTGGCGCCCGTGGTTTCCACGCCCAAGCGACTGGACGAGATCCGCAAGGCGTGGGCCGAGTTGCCCAAGATCGAGACCCTGCGGCCCGGCGATTCAGCCCAGGGCGACCCGCTGGGCGAGATCCAGAAGCTGATCGCTGCCTCGCCCGACCCCGACGTGCGCGCCCGGCTGACAGCGCTGCAGCGCGCCTATGCCGAGCGGCTCGACGACGAGATCAACATGCGCTCGCGCGCCTCCAAGAGCCTGCTGCGCCTGGCCGCCTTCCTCGCCGACAAAATCAGGGCCGACCGCACCCTGATCGCCAATTTCGAGAAAAGCCGCGAGACCCAGAAGGCCGCCGGCATGAACGTCGCCACCCTGGACACGCGCCTGCGTGAGGCCAACGCCGCCATGCAGGGCAATGTCCGCTATTACGCCGATACCATCGTGCAGATCGCCCAGGATTTTGCCGACTCCACGATTACGCAGCAGCTTGGTACGTTGCGGATCGAGTTCGACAAGACCAAGGTCGGTCACCTGGACCGCTATGCCCAGCTGGCGGCCAGGCAGGCCGCCGCCTATCGCAAGTCGGGTGCCGCGCAACCGGACGCCTGGCTGAAGGAAATCGTGGCTCTGCCCTGAGGAGGCCTCATGCCCGGACTGATGCAATCGCGTTCGCTGCGCGCCCTGATGGCCGGCGTGCTCTGCGTGCCGCTGCTCGTGGGCTGCACCGACAACGGTGCCAACGATCCCGGCCTGACGCCAGAGCAGCGCCGCATCCGCGCCCAGCGCGCCGAGCAAGACCGCACCGTGGGCGGCGGCGCCGTAGCCGGCGCGGTGCTGGGCGGCCTGATTGGCCTGGCGGTGGGCGGCAACAACCGCGGCGCTGCAGCGGCGATCGGCGCGGTCGCCGGCGGCGCGCTGGGCGCGGGCGCCGGCTACTACGTCGCCAGGCGCAAGCAGCAATACGCCAACGAGAATGAGCGGCTCGGCGTGATGACATCCGACGTGCGCAACGAGAACCAGCAGCTCGCGCAGTTCGTCGCCGACAGCCAGTCGGTGGTCGCCCACGACAAGGCCGATCTTGCCCGCCTGCGCGGCGAGTACGCTAACCGCCGAGGCTCGCGTGCCGATCTCGACCGCCGCATCGCCATCGCCGAGCAGGACGCCCAGGCGATCCAGCAGCGCATCAACTCGGCGCGCAAACAGCTGCAGGACTTCCAGCAGGCACGGGCGCAGGCACAGGGGCCCGCCGGCGGCCAGATGGACGCCGAGATCGCCCGGCTCAACCAGCAGATCGCCCAGCTCGAATCGCAGCTCAACGATCTCAACACGTCGATCTCGGTCACCCGCACCGGCTGATCGCGACGAGGCCCACCATGCGCAACCTCCTGGCTACGACCGCGCTCAGCCTGGCGCTGGCGGCGTGCAACACCACCGATCCCAACCAGGGCGGCTTCTTCGGCGGCATGGGCGGGTTGATGAGCGGCAATTACGAGCGCGACACCCAGGCTCGGCGCGATGCGCTGGCGAACGAGCAGGCACGCAACCGCGACCTACAGGCGCAGGCTGCGGCCAGCGAGAGAGAGCGCCAGCAGGTTGCCTACGAGCGCGCCAGCCTGCAGCAGCAGATCGCCGCCCTGAACAGCGATATGGGCCGCCTGCGCGGCCGGCTCGATTCGGCCGAGGCGCTGAAGCGCAACGATCCGCAGCTCGCCAATTTGCGCGCCGAGCTCGAGGCGCTGGAGCGCAGCGTGCGCCTGGCGTCCAGTGACAATGCCGGCCGCGATGCCGCCGCCGAAGCCGCCAAGCGCCGTCAGATCCAGGAACTGCAGAACCGCAAACAGCAGCTCGAGCGCGCCATCAACCAGGCGGCCGGCGGCTGATGCTCACTTGGGGCAGGCGCCGTCCTGCCACTGGAAGCCCACGCCGCTGGACTTCAGGAACTGCGACATGCCGGTGGACCCCAGCGCGAAACCGCCGGGCGCGCCGGGTGTCGGCTGGCGCAGATAGGAATTGATGCCGACGACGCGGCCACACATGTCGATCAGCGGCCCACCGGAATTGCCCGGCGATATCGCCGCGGTGTGTGCGACCGAGGGCAGGTTGCCGTCTCGATTCTGCACAGCACTGACCTCGCCCCGGGTCAGCACGACTTCGGGCGCGGCGCCGACGTTGCCCTTCAGCAGAGCCTCGAAATTCTTGTCGTTGAGCACGACGTTGGCGGGATAGCCCGCCGCCACAACTTCCTTGAGCGCCGCCGGCTCGCCCGCCAGCGGCAGCACGCCGGTGCCGGGCGGCATGCCGTCGACCAGGCGCACGACGGCGAAGTCCTTGCCGCCAACCTGACCGCCGCTGACCGCGGCGATGATCTGGCCGACCTGCGCCTTGCCGATCTTGCGCGAGGTGACGATGACCTTGTCGCCTTCCCACGGACCGGCGACGACATGCTGATTGGTGACCAGGATGCCAGGCGCCACAAAGAAGCCGGTGCCGGCGCCGGCCTGCGACAGGACGAGCGCGGTCGTGCTTTCCAGCAACGGCGCGAGATCGGCGGCGCGGGCGGCTGGCGCGGCGGTGGTCGGCGAGCCCGGCGGCGGCGGCGTCGGCGTGGGTGGCGTAGCGGCGGCCGGCGTGACGCCCGGTTTCGGGTCGGCATCGGTGCCCTTGCCCGGCGTAGCCGGCACCGGGCTCATCGGCGGCGTGCCCGGCGCGCGCGGCGCGCCACCCGGGCCAAGCAGGCCGCCCGGATCCTGGATGGTGCAGACGTTGCCGTTCAGCGCGTCGCGCAGCTTGGCGATCTGGTCCTCGATGTCCTTGTTGTTCCTGCGCTGGGCCTCCAGCGCCTTCTCGAGCGCCGACACAGCGGCCGGATCGGGCTTGGGCGGCGCGGGCGGTGGTGGGGCGGGCGGCGCCTGCACGGTGACGCTGACCAGCGGGCGATAGAACAGGTACCAGCCGAGGCCCAGGCCAAGCAGCAGCAGCAGGATGCCGCCACCGACCAGGCCTGCGACCCTCAGCCCGCTGCCGCGGGGCTTGTCTTCCGCCATTGCCGTATCTGCCTCGTGCCCAGAATGCAGGCGCCATCATAGCGCACGGCGCGGCTGAATTATGGCCGATCCCCGGCGCTTAGGCGACAGTCCGTATCAGCCGGTAACGCGCCCGAAGCGGCGCAGGAGCTCGACCAGCTCTTCGGCCCTCAGCGCCCGCACCACCTTACCCGCCGGCCTGAATGTGGGCGTGTCCTCGGCCGCCAGCATGGCGTTGAGGATGGCCTCCTCCACCGCGTCTATCGCCGCGGCATAGACCGCATTGAAGCGGGCGTCGTCGAGCGCCTCCATGCGCCACACCGCTGGTGCGCGGTTGGGCAGCTCCAGCGGATTGGCGGTGCTGATCGCCAGGAAAATGTCGCCCGAGCCGTTCTCGCCGATCGCCCCGGTGCGGCCGATGCCCAACGCCCCGCGCCGCGCCAGCCGGCTGAGCTGGTGCGGCAGCATCGGCAGGTCGGTGGCGATCACGCCGATGATCGAGCCGCGCTCGCGCTGGCGCAGCAGGTCGTGGCGCAGATGCCGGCCGACCGGCACGCCGCGCACCATGAGCTGATCGCGCGTGCCGTGATTGGCCTGCACCAGTGCGCCCACGGTCCCGCTCACGCCCTCGATCTCGACCGTTCGCGAGGCGGTGCCGGTGCCGCCCTTGAACTCGTACGCGATCATGCCGGTGCCGCCGCCGACATTGCCCTCGGGCACCGGCCCGCTCTTGGCGCCATCGAGCGCGGCCAGGACATGCGCTTCGCTCACGTGCTGTCCGTTGATGTCGTTCGTGGTGCCGTCATAGGTCTCGGCCACCACAGGCATGGCCCAGAGATGATCGGTGGCGAAGCGCGGGTAGCGGCGGATCATCCAGCGCACGGCGGCGTGATGCACGATGCCGACGCTATGAGTGTTGGTGATGCAGATCGGCCCGTTGACGTAGCCGCCATCCTCGATCCAGTGGCTCCCGGTCATCTCACCATTGCCGTTGAAGCGGTGGATGCCGGCCCACACTGGGCGCATTTCCGGTTCGCCGGCACGCGGAACGATGGCCGTGACGCCCGTGCGCGCGCTGCCCTCCACGATGGTGGTCAAGCCGACGGCGATTCCCGGCACGTCGGTGATGGCGTTGAACGCGCCGGTCGTGCCGTCGAATGGTACGCCCGCCTCCCGTGCGCGGGGCTTACGCTGGCTGCTCACGCGATCACCTTCTGAATTTGGCCGCTGACCGGTATAGAGACGCACGGTTTGCAAGGGAGGGAAAGAGCATGAAGGTATTGTTGACCGGCGCCGCTGGCGGCGTGGCGCGCATGACGCGGCCGATGCTGCGCGAGCTCTATCCCGATCTGGTGCTGAGCGACGTCAAGCGGCCCGACGACCTGCGCAATGACGAGACGTTCGCACCGGCCGATCTGACCGACCTTGCCGCGGTCGAGTCCATCACCAAGGGCGTCGATGGCGTGATCCATCTCGGCGGCGTGTCGATCGAGCGGCCGTGGGACGAGATCCTGCCGGCCAACATCGTCGGGTGCCACAACCTCTTCGAGGCGGCGCGGCGCAACGGCGTCAAGCGCGTGATCTTCGCCTCATCGAACCACGCCATCGGCTTCTACCCGCGCGCGCGGCGCATCGGCACCGACAACGCGGTGCGGCCCGACGGCTACTATGGCGTGTCGAAGGCCTTCGGCGAGGCGATCGGCGCGCTCTACGCCTACAAGCACGGCCTGCGCGTCACCAGCCTGCGCATCGGCAATGTCGACTACAAGCCGGTTGACCTGCGCCGCCTGTCGATCTGGATCCATCCCGAGGACCTCGTGCAGCTCTTCATGATCGGGCTGGAGCATCCCGACGTGCGCTGTGAGATTTTCTACGGCGCGTCCAACAACGTGCGCAGCTACTGGGACAACCGCCGCGCTTTCGAGCTCGGCTACGATCCCGCGCATGTCGCGGAGCACCATCGCGACGAGGCGCTGGCGGCGCAGGCCAAGCTGGCCGCCGATCCGGTGGCCGACTGGTTCCAGGGCGGCTCGTTCTGCAGCGATGGTTACGACAGCAAGGACGAGTTGCCGCGCACCTGACCTGGAGGAGAGCGCAATGCCCCGACTGATCGCGCCACCGGGCGCCTGCGACACGCACATCCACATCTACGAGCCGGGCTACGCCGTCGCGCCCACTGCAGTGGTGCAGCCCGTGATGGCGCCGACCTCGGCCTATCTTGAAGCCCGCGCGCGCATCGGCATCGAACGCACCGTGATCGTGCAGCCCTCGGCCTATGGCACGGACAACAGCTGCCTGCTGGCGGCATTGGAGGAGATGGGTCCGACGGCGCGCGGTGTCGCCGTGGTCGACACCAGCGTCGACGACGGCGAGCTGGAACGCCTGACCGAGGCTGGCGTGCGCGGCATTCGCTTTTTCATGCTGCCGGGCGGCGTGCTGCCCTGGGACATCCTCGAGACCATGGCGGCACGGGTCCACGGATTCGGCTGGCACGTACAGCTGCAGCTCGACGGCCGGCTGCTTCCCGAGCGCGCGCAAATGCTGATGGACCTGCCCTGCCGCCTGGTGATCGACCATGTCGGCAAGTTCCTCGAGCCGGTGCCAACCAGCCATCCCGGCTTCCGCGTCCTGCTGCGACTGGTGGAAGACGGCCGCACCTGGGTCAAGCTTGCCGCACCCTACGAGACCTCGAAGGTCGGCCCGCCCGGTTACGACGACGTCGCCACGCTCGCCAAGGCGCTGGTCAAGGCTGCGCCGCATCGCATGCTGTGGGCCAGCAACTGGCCGCACCCCCAGGCGCGGCCGACGCCGGATGACGGCAAGATGCTCGATCTGCTGCTCGACTGGGCGCCCAACGAGGCCGAACGGCATCGCATCCTCGTCGACAATCCCGAGGAATTGTACGGCTTCTGAGCGGCACGACACTGATGCGCTGGGGGCAATGGTGCCCGCCGGACGGGCGTGGCATGGTTACTGCTCTTCCCTGCACCTCGTAGGGTGAGGAGTCGCCATGGTCAGCCGCATCAACCCGAACCGCTTCACCACGCGGCCGGAAATCGAGGGCACGTTCGGCGTCGTCACCACCACGCACTGGATCGCCACCGCCGTCGGCATGGGCATCCTCGAGCGTGGCGGCAACGCCTTCGACGCCGCCTGCGCCACCGCGTTCACGCTGCAGGTTGTCGAGCCGCATCTCAACGGTCCGGGCGGCGACGTGCCGGTGATCCTCCACGACGTGCGCAAGGGGCGCACCGAGGTGATCTGCGGCCAGGGTCCGGCGCCCGCGGGCGCGACCATCGCGCACTACCGCGGCCTGGGCCTCGACATGGTGCCCGGCACCGGCCTGCTGACCGCCTGCGTGCCCGGCACGTTCGGCACCTGGATGCTGCTGCTGCGCGACTACGGCACCATGAAGCCGCGCGACGTACTGGAGGCGGCGATCGCCTATGCGCGCGACGGCCACGCCATCGTCGAGCGCGTCTCGGCCACCATCAACACGGTGAAGGACCAGTTCGCGCAGCACTGGAAGACCTCTGCGGATCTCTATCTGCGAAACGGCAGCGTGCCGGCGCCTGGCACGATCTTCCGCAACACCGCGATGGCCGAGACCTATACGCGCATCCTCAAGGAAGCCGAGGCAGCGGGCAGTGATCGCGTGAAGCAGATCGAGGCGGCGGCGCGCGCCTGGTCGCATGGTTTCGTCGCCGAGGGGATCGACAAGTTCTGCCGCACGCAGGACGTGATGGACACCAGCGGCCGCGCACACAAGGGCGTGCTGAGCGCCGACGACATGGCGAAGTGGACGCCCACGGTCGAGGCGCCGACGACCTATGACTATGGCCGTTACACCGTGTGCAAGCCCGGCCCGTGGAACCAGGGTCCGGTCATGCTGCAGCAGCTCGCGCTGCTGAAAGGCTACAATCTCGATGGCATGGACCCAACCAGCGCCGACTTCATTCATCTGTGTGTCGAAGCGTCGAAGCTCGCCTACGCCGATCGCGAGAAGTTCTACGGCGATCCCAACTTCGTCGACGTGCCGATGGAAACCCTGCTGTCGGACACCTACAACGCCGAACGCCGCAAGCTGATCACCGACAAGGCATCGATGGATCTGCGGCCCGGCGAGGTCGAAGGCTTCGGCGGTGTCGTGACCTTCCGCAAGGCCGACACCTCGCGCAGCGCGGTGGCGGCAAGCGGCGCCGGCGAGCCGACGGTCGGCCGTCTGGGCGAGGCGCGCGGCGACACCGTGCATTTCGACATCATCGACCGCGACGGCAACATGGTGACCTCGACGCCCAGCGGTGGCTGGCTGCAGAGCTCGCCGGTGATCCCGGAGCTCGGCTTCCCGTTGGGTACGCGCGCGCAGATGTTCTGGCTCGACGAGGGTAAGCCCGGCACCTTGGCGCCCGGCAAGCGGCCGCGCACGACGCTGACGCCGACCATGGCACTGCGCGACGGCGAGCCCTACCTCGCCTGGGGCTCGCCCGGCGGTGATCAGCAGGATCAGTGGATCACCCAGTTCTTCCTGCGCCATGTCCATTGCGGCATGAACCTGCAGGAGGCGATCGACGCGCCGGCCTGGCACAGCGAGCACTTCCCGATCTCGTTCTATCCGCGCACGGCGCGGCCGGGCGTGCTGGTGCTCGAGGGCCGCGTGCCGAATGAGACGGTGAAGGAGCTGGAGAAGCGCGGCCATCTCGTCGAAGTGGGCGACGACTGGTCGGAGGGCCGCCTCACCGCCGCCTCGCGCGAAGGCGTGCGGCGCAAGGCCGCCGCCAATCCGCGCGGCATGCAGGGCTACGCGGCGGGACGATGACCTGGTCGATCGTCGCGCGCGACCCCAAGTCGGGCGCGCTGGGCATCGTCGTTGCGACCAAGTTCTTCGCCGTCGGCGCACGCGTGCCGCACATCGCGACCGGGGTCGGCGCGGTGGCGACGCAGGCGATGGTCAATCCGTTCTACGGCACACGCGGCATCCGACTGCTCGGCGAAGGGTTGCACGCAGCCGAGGTAATCAAGCTGCTAACAACGGACGACGACGGCCGCGACTCGCGGCAGGTGCACCTGATGGACACCGCCGGCCGCAGCGCGGCGCATACCGGCGCGTCCTGCATCGACTGGTGCGGCCACCTGATCCACGACAGCTTCAGCGTCGCGGGCAATATGCTTGCCGGCGCGGCGGTGATCGAGGACACGGCGCGGGCTTACGAGGCCAACGCTCCCCTGCCTTTCCCGCAGCGTCTAATCGCGGCGATGAAGGCCGGCGAAGCGGCTGGCGGCGACAAGCGCGGCAAGCAATCGGCAGCGCTGCTGATCCACGGCACGCAGGAATACTCCGACCTCGACCTGCGTATCGACGATCACACCGATCCGCTGGCCGAGCTCACGCGGCTCGAAGCGGTCAGCCGTGAGCACTGGACGGTCTTCCGGCAGTTCATGCCGTCACGCGAGAAGCCGGCGGGCGTGTTCGACCGCACGGTGATCAATGCCGCTGTTGCCAAGGCGCAATCGGAGCGTTGATGGCCACGCCGATCCTGGAAGTCGCCGATCTGCGGGTTTCATTCGCCGGCGACAATCGCCGCGACACGCTGGCGGTCGACGGCATCGGCTTCAGCCTGCAGCGCGGACGCACCTTGGGCATCGTCGGCGAATCGGGCTGCGGCAAGAGCGTCACGTCGCTTGCCATCATGGGCCTGCTGCCCAGGGACACGGCGCGCATCTACGGCTCGGTGCGCTTCGACGGCGAGGAGCTGCTGCGTGCGCCGGAAGCCAAGCTGCGCGACCTGCGCGGCGATCGGATGGCTATGATCTTCCAGGAGCCGATGACGTCGCTCAACCCGAGCTACACGATCGGCGACCAGATCGGCGAGGCCGTGATGCGCCATCGCGGCGCCTCGAAGCGCGAGGCCCGGGAGCGCGCCATCGAGATGCTGCGCCGCGTGCGCATTCCCTCGCCCGAGCAGCGCGTCGACGACTATCCGCACAAGCTCTCTGGCGGCATGCGCCAACGCGCGATGATCGCCATGGCGCTGGCCTGCGATCCGCGCCTGCTGATCGCCGACGAACCGACGACGGCGCTCGACGTCACCATCCAGGCGCAGATCCTCGACCTGCTGCGTGACCTCCGCGCCGAGGGCGAGGCCTCGATCATTCTGATCACGCACGATCTGGGCGTCGTCGCCGAATTGGTCGACGAGGTGGCGGTAATGTACGCCGGCCAGATCGTCGAACGCGCGCCGGTCGACGTCCTGTTCAGCCAGCCGCAGCATCCCTATACCGTGGGCCTGCTGGGCTCCCTGCCGCGCCTCGACCAGAAGCGCGATCGGCTGGCCGCGATCGATGGCGCCGTGCCCGACATGACCGCGCCGCCGCCGGGCTGCCGCTTCGCCGCGCGCTGCCCGTTCGTCGAGCCCGCCTGTCGCGAAGGCGCGATGCCGACCGTCGCGCTGGGCGACAATCACCTCACGCGCTGCCGTCGCGCGCCGCTGGAGCGGCTGGTCGCATGAGCGGCGCACGACGCATACCTCTCACTCCCTCTCCCCGCTCGCGGGGAGAGGGTTGGGGTGAGGGGCCGCTGATCAGGGACTGCGGCCGCAGTTTGTCGTACGAACCCCTCACCCCGACCCTCTCCCCGCAGGCGGGGAGAGGGAGGAATGAGTCATGAGCGCGCTGCTGCAGGTCGAGAACCTGTCCAAGCAGTTCGTCGTACGGCGCGACGTGCTGGGTCGGCCGACGGCGATTGTGCACGCAGTCGACGGTGTTTCGTTCAGCCTGGCTGCCGGTGAAACGCTGGCACTCGTCGGCGAGTCGGGCTGCGGCAAGTCGACGGTTGGCCGCCTGCTGCTGCGGCTGATCGAGCCCAGTGGTGGCTCGATCCACTTCGATGGCCAGGACGTGCTGTCGACCGGCCCTGCCGGCGCGCGCCGCCTGCGCCGCGACGTGCAGCTGATCTTCCAGGATCCGTATGCATCGCTGAACCCGCGGATGACGGTGGGCGAAATTCTTGCCGAGCCGCTGTTGCTGCACGGCATCGTACCTCCCGGCCAACGGCGCCAGCGCGTGGCCGAGCTGCTGACCACCGTGGGCCTGCGCGCCGATCACGATCGCCGCTATCCGCATGAGTTCTCCGGCGGCCAGCGTCAGCGCATCGCCATCGCCCGCGCGCTCGCCGTCGAGCCCAAGCTGATCGTCTGCGACGAGCCGGTCTCGGCGCTCGACGTGTCGATCCGCGCCCAGGTGCTGAACCTGCTGCGCGATCTGCAGCAGCGCCTGGGTTTGGCCTATCTCTTCATTTCGCACGACCTCGCTGTCGTGAAGCACATCGCCACGCGCGTCGCGGTCATGTATCTCGGTCGCATCGTCGAGACCGGCGTGGCCGAGCAGGTCTTCGCCGAGCCACGCCACCCCTACACGCGCGCGCTGCTCTCCGCGATCCCGGTGCCGGCACCCGGCGCACGGCAGGAGCGGCGCATCCTGCAAGGTGACGTGCCTAGCCCGATCGCGCCGCCACCCGGTTGCCATCTGCACACGCGCTGTCCGTACGCTGTCGAACGCTGCCGCGTCGAGCGGCCGCTGCTGGACATGGGTGACGGCCACGGCGTGGCCTGTCACCTGTGGCGGCAATTGCCGCCTGCCGGTGCGGCATTGCCCAAAGAGCTGGCGCCCAACCCGGCGCTGGAAAAGCTGCAGGCGGCCTTCGTGCGAAAGGCGGAAGAAGTGGCCTGACGGCGTGTTTCTTGCGTGGCGGGTCGCGATCGATTGGGGGCATCATCGCGGCCAACCCGCCACATCGAAGACGGAACGAAAGGGAGGGGTGTCATGAGACTTCACAAGACAATCGCCATGGCTGCCTTGGCGCTGGGTATCGCCGGCGCGGCACAGGCGCAGACCACCTTGCGCATCGGCCTGGCCGAGGACCCTGACGTGCTCGACCCGACCCTGGCGCGCACCTATGTCGGGCGCATCGTCTTCTCGTCGATCTGCGACAAGCTGTTCGACATCGACGCCAACCTCAAGCCGGTGCCGCAGCTGGCGCTCAGCCATGAGACCTCGGCCGACGGCAAGACGGTGACCATCAAGCTGCGCCCCAACGTGGTCTTCCACGACGGCGAGAAGTTCGACGCCGAGGCGGCGAAGTTCAGCCTCGACCGGCACCTGACCATGACCGGCTCGTTCCGCAAGCCCGAGCTGGGCTCGGTCGCCAGCGTCGAGGTGGTCGACCCGCTGACCATCAAGCTGAGCCTCAAGGCGCCGTTCTCGCCGCTGCTTGCGCAGCTCACCGACCGCGCCGGCATGATGGTCTCGCCCAAGGCGGCCAAGGCGGCGGGCGACAAGTTCGGCAACCACCCAGTCTGCGCCGGACCCTATAAGTTCGTCGAGGGCGTGCAGCAGGACCGTATCGTCGTCGAGAAGTTCGATAAATACTGGAACAAGGACAACGTCCACATCGACAAGATCGTCTACCTGCCGATCACCGACAGCACCGTGCGCCTGGCGAATTTGCGCTCCGGCGCGCTGGACCTGATCGAGCGGCCGCTGGCGACCGACATCAAGACCATCCGCTCGATTCCCAAGGTCAAGCTCACCACCGCGGTCACGATCGGCTATCTGGGAATCAGCATCAACCTCGCCAACGGCCCTGCCGCCAGCACGCCGCTGGCCAAGGATCCGCGCGTGCGCAAGGCCTTCGAGCTGGCGCTCGATCGCGACGCGATCAACCAGGTCGCGTTCAACGGCGAGTTCGTCCCGGGCAACCAGTGGGTCAACCCGCAGAATTTCTACTATCAGCAGAGCGTGCCGATCCCGAAGCGCGACGTCGCCAAGGCCAAGGCGCTGCTCAAGGAAGCCGGCGTCAGTGGGCCGATGACCATCGACTTCATGGTGCCCAATAACCCCGAATTGCGGCAGGTCGCGGAGCTGATCCAGTCGATGGTGGCCGAGGCGGGCTTCGACATGAAGATCCGCCTCACCGAGTTCGCGACCTCGCTGAAGGAGGCCGAGGACGGCAAGTTCCAGGCCTTCCTGATCGGCTGGTCGGGCCGCACCGACCCCGACGGCAACATCTACTCCTTCGCCGCCTGCAAGCAGCCGCAGAACAACTCGGCCTATTGCGACGCCAAGACCGACGCCGACCTCAACCGCGCGCGCGAGGTCACCGATCCGGCCGAGCGCAAGAAGATCTACGAGGCAGTCGCCCAGCGCATGATCGGCAACAACGAAGGCCACGTGATCTACCTCTATCATGCCCGGGTACTGATCGCGCATGTCGAGCGGCTCGAGGGCTTCACCCAGATGCCCGACGGGCTGGTGCGCGTCGTGGGGCTGAAGCTGAAGTGAGCGCGGCGCGTCATCTACCTTCCCCCAGAGGGGGAAGGTGCCCGCAGGGCGGATGGGGGATGCCGAAGACGAACACCGTGCGCGTTGAAGCATCCCCCTTCCGTCGCGCTTCGCGCGCCACCTTCCCCCTCCGGGGGAAGGGAGGAGCAGCATGCTGAGCTTTCTCGGCCACCGGCTGCTGCAGCTGATCCCGACGCTGTTCTTCGTGTCGGTGATCATCTTCGGCCTGCAGCAGCTGCTGCCGGGCGATCCGGCGCTGATCATGGCCGGCGAGGAACGCGATCCCGAGGTGCTGGCGCAGATCCGCAAGCAGTACCGCCTCGATCAGCCGATTCCCATCCAGTACTTCTACTGGATCAAGGGTGTGATGGCGGGCGATCTCGGCGAGTCGATGCGCATCAAGAAGCCGGTGTCCGAGCTGGTGCTGGAGAAGCTGCCGGTCACGTTGCAGCTCGCCTCGATGGCCATCATCATCGCGCTCACCATCGGCGTCGGCGCCGGCGTGATCTCGGCGGTGAAGAAGGACACCTGGCTCGACTACGCCGCCAACATCTTCGCGCTATGGGGCATCAGCACGCCCAATTTCTGGCTCGGCATCCTGCTGATCTTCCTGTTCTCGGTGCAGCTGGGCTGGCTGCCCGCCTCGGGTTACGTCAGTCTGGGCGAGGATTGGCGACAAAGCCTCGCGACCACGATCATGCCCGCCTTCGTGCTGGGCAACGCCATCGCCGCGGTCCTCATGCGCCACACCCGCGGCGCCATGCTGCAGGTGCTGACCAGCGACTACGTGCGCACCGCGCGCGCCAAGGGCCTGGTCGAGCGCGTCGTGGTGATCAAGCATGCCATGCGCAATGCGCTCACGCCGATCATCACGCTGGGCGCTCTGGAGCTCGGCACCCTGCTGTCGGGCGCCGTGCTGACCGAGCAGATCTTCACCATCCCCGGCTTTGGCAAGTTGATCGTCGACGCCGTATTCAACCGCGACTACGCGGTGGTGCAGGGCGTCGTGCTGGTCACCGCCACCACCTACATCACGCTCAACCTGCTGGCCGACATCGCCTACGTGCTGGCCAATCCGCGGCTGAGGGGCTGATGGCTGTCGTCACCGCCCCCGACACCATTGCGGCCGCCGGCGCCGAGACCATCGAGAGTCCCGGCCGCCGCGCCTGGCGCCGGCTGAAGAAGCGCAAGGGCGCCATGGTCGGCCTGGCTGTGGTCGGCATCATGGTCGCGGTGGCGATCCTCGCGCCGTGGATCGCGCCCTATGATCCCATCAAGCAGAGCTGGTCGGCCGTACGCAAGCCGCCGTCGGAGCTCTACTGGCTGGGCACCGACGAGGTCGGCCGCGATCTGCTCAGCCGCATCATCTTCGGCGCCCGCGCCTCGCTGTCGGCCGGACTGATCTCGGTCAGCATCGCGCTCAGCATCGGCGTGCCGCTGGGCGTCGCCGCCGGCTACATCGGCGGCTGGATCGACGCCCTGATCAGCCGCATCACCGACGCCATGCTGGCCACGCCGTTCCTGATCCTGGCGATCGCGCTGGCGGCGTTCCTCGGGCCCTCGCTCGGCAACGCGATGATCGCCATCGGCATCACCGCAACGCCAATCTTCATCCGCCTGACGCGCGGCCAGGTGATGGCGGTGAAGGTCGAGGACTATATCGAGGCCGCCGCCGCGGTGGGCAATCCGCGCTGGCGCATCGCCGTGAAGCACATCCTGCCCAATATCCTGCCGGCCCTGCTGGTGCAGGCGACGCTCGCCATTGCCACCGCGATCATCGCCGAGGCGGCGCTGTCGTTCCTCGGCCTGGGCCAGCAACCACCTGCGCCGTCCTGGGGCTCGATGCTCAATACCGCACAGCGCTTCCTGACCAACGCGCCGTGGATGGCGATCTGGCCGGGCCTGGCGATCTTCCTCGCGGTGCTGTCGTTCAACCTGCTGGGTGACGGACTTCGTGACGCACTTGATCCCAAGTCGCGATAGGCCTATTTCCCGGCCCTCCATGAAGACCGTTTTCCTCATCCGTCACGGCCAGTCGACGTTCAACGAGATCTACGCCAGGACCTTGGTCGATCCCAACCTGATCGACGCCCCCTTGTCGCCCACCGGCGAAACCCAGGTCCTCCAAGCGCGCCGGACGGCGCAGGCGCTGAAAGTCGAGCTGGTGGTCAGCACGCCGTTCACCCGCGCGCTGCAGACCGCACGGGGCCTGTTCGGCGAGGCGCACCCGCTGGTGATCGAATGTCTGCATCGCGAGCGTGTCTCGGCGAGCTGCGACATCGGCCGCTCGCCGAAGCTGCTGGCCGCCGACTTCCCCGATCTGTGTTTCGATCATATCGGCGATCCCTGGTGGCACGCCGAGGATGTCGACGACAACGGCATCCCGCAGGAGCCGCTCGAGACGGTGCATGGCCGCATTGCGCAGTTCCGCGACTGGCTGCGCGCGCGGCCGGAGCAGCGCATCGCGGTGGTCGGCCACAGCGCCTTCTTCTTCCACATGACCAGCCATCGTTTCGCGAATTGCGAGATCCTCGAAACGACGGTCTAGCAACCTCCGCCTGCGTCGGGCATTAGCCAGCCATGTCCCAGGTCATCGACAATCCCGCCCGCAATCGCTTCGAGATGGATGTCGACGGTGCCATCGCCTTCGTCGACTACCGTGTAACCGGCGACGTGCTGATCGTCCCGCACACAGAGGTGCCGCGCGCCCTGGAGGGACGCGGCATCGGCACGAAGCTGGTGCTGGGCTCGCTCGACCTGATCCGCAAGTCGGGCCGCAAGGTGCGGCCCTATTGCGGCTTCTACGCCGCCGTCATCCGGCGGCATCCCGAGTATCGCGACCTTGTGGCCTAGGCGGCCTTGAGGCCGACCTTGCCCATGCGCTTGAGCACGGCGCTGCGCACCCTGCCATCGGCAGCCATGGCACCCATCATCGAATCGCGCGACAGCCACTTCTCCATCGCAGCCTTTTCGTTGAGCTGCATGGCGTGGGGAAAGGCTTCCTTGGTCATCTTGTGCACGCGCTGGTAGTCGGCGGCGCCCGCGACCCATATGTCGACGTAGGTGCCATCAGGCGTGCTGCCGCCCGTGCACCAGCTCGCCAACTGGGCTCGGTTGCTGACCCAGACGGTGCCGACGCGACCGGTACGGTCGCTGAGGAAGAAGACGCAGTCCGGCCACGCCTTGACCTTGTAGCGGATAGTGCGATCGCGGAAGGTGACGATGCTCTTGCGGATGGTTTCGATGTAGTCCTCGCCCCAATCCGTGCCGATTTGCTTCAGGGCATGGCGCGGAAAACGGTAGCCGACTGTGTCGCGAAAGATGCGCCCGGTATTGACGCCGGTCAGGCCGGCGAGCGTGTCGACGGTCTCCAGTCCCAGGGCCAATGGCACGGTGAAGGACGGCAGGTTGACCTGCGGCATGAAATAAGCCCCAAAGTATTAACGTTGAATATGAATCAATACTTACTTGCGGGCATCATGACAGATTTTTGCCGTTTGTCGCCTACTCGCGTGGCGGCGCAGGGAAACCCTCTGCAAAAACCGGCAGATTCTTGCCCGGGTCGTACCAGGGCGCACCATCCGAGCGCCAGATGTGGCACTTCGGCTCGCCCTGCGCCGGGGTGTCGAGGCAGCCAAGCCGCAGCAGGATCACGGGCTGCGCCGGCCGGTTGGCGACGATGTGCGAACCGCAATTCGTGCAGAAGCTGCGGAACTTGCCGGGCGAGGACTCGTAGGCCTTCAGCAACGACTCACCGGCGACCCAGCGGAACGCGGTCTTCGGCACGGCCGCAACGCTCGAGAATGCCGAGCCATGCGCCTTGCGGCAGGTCTGGCAATGGCAATGGACGAAGCCGCCCAGTTCGCCGTCGACCTCGTAGCGCACCTGCCCGCACAGGCAACTTCCGCTGATCATGCCGCTCTCTCCTTCCAGCGCAGCGGCAGGACTTCGCGCCGCCGCCGGCCGCCATCCACCCTGAACCGCCAGACACGCTCCGCGCCCGGCAACGCCTCAGCATCAGCCCAATCGATCGCGACACGTCCGCGCAGCACCAGCGTATTGCCGCGCTCGAAATCGACGAACAGCAACGACGCGCGTGGATCGAGCAGCAGATTTCCCAGGGTGTTGAAAAAGCGGTTGCCGCGATAGTCGGGTACCACCAGCGTCTCGCCGTCGATCCGCACGAAGCCCGCAGAGCCGCCGCGATGCGAGATGTCGAGGCCGGTCTCCGAGCCCGATGCGATGAAGAACGTGTCGGCGCGGTGAACCAGCGCGCGTGCCTCTTCATCGAGTCCCGTGAAATGCTCCGGCACCGCCGGGGCAACAGCGCCATGCCACGTCGCGTCGCGAAGGTTGATATACTTCGGGCAGTTGCCGAAGCTCTGCTCGACCGCGAGCGTCAGCACCCGATCGCCTGCCGCGACGACGTGGCCATTGGCGCGATTGCGCCGGCGCGTCGAGAAGTCGAGGCCCAGCAGGCCAAACTCGGCACCCGCTCTCAGCAGCGCGCGTGTCGGATCGTACGGATCGGCCATCAGCGCCATGCGCAGGGTCGTCGGGTTGGGGCTCTCGATAAATCCGGGCAGCCCCGACAGCATGGTCGGCACCGGCCAGCCCGTGCCATCGCGCGCGGCGATCAGCACGTACGGCAGCAGTGCGAAGAAGTCGCGATGTTGTTCAGGCATGAACGGACGGATGCCCAGCGCGGTCGGCGTGGAGACGCCAGCGAGGCGTTGCGCCTGGCGTTCGCCGGTGTGGAAGGGTGATGGGGCGTCGATGATATCGCTCATTGCGCTAACGTAATCTTTCTTGCGGCGACCGAAATGCTGTAGCTTGAAACTCAGTCTTTCAGATTGAGAAAGGATTCGTCTTTGGACCGCCTGGACGAGCTGGCTGTCCTTGCCGCCGTGCTCGACGCTGGCACCCTGGCGGCGGCGGCGCGGCGACTGCGGCGTTCGCCACCGATGGTGAGCCGCATTCTGGCGGCGCTGGAGGCACGGGTGGGCGCGCGATTGATCGAGCGCACCACCAGGCGCCTGTCGCCGACAGCGGCCGGGCGCGCGCTCGCCGAGCAGGCTCGGCGCGTGCTGGCGGAGTACGAGGCAGCGATCGGCCAGGCGCGTGCCCGCGAAACGGCGCTGGGCGGCACCTTGCGTCTCACCGCGCCGCTGCTGTTCGGCCGCCGGCATGTCACGCCGCTGGTCAGCGCCTTTCTCGCCGCGCATCCCGGCCTGCGCGTCGAGCTGATGCTGAACGATCGCAATGTCGATCTGCTCGAGGACGGCATCGACGTCGCGGTGCGCATCGGCCCGCTCGACGATTCGACCCTGGTGCGCCGGCAGGTCGGCGTCGTGCGACGGGTGACGGTTGCCGGGCCGGCCTATCTCGCCCGACGTGGCCGGCCGCTGCGGCCGCGTGATCTCGCCGCCCACGACATTGTTCTCGTGCCAGGCCGCGACCGGCTGATGGAATGGCGCTTTCACGCCGGCGGCGCGAATCGGGCGACGATCGTGCACCTCGCGCCCCGCCTGATCGTCAACGAGAACGATGCCATGCTGAGCGCGGTGCGCGCCGGCCATGGCATCGGCCGGGCGCTCTCCTATCAGGTAGCCGACGATATCGCGGCGGGCGGACTCGTCCGCATCCTTCAGGACTACGAGCCACCGCCGCTGCCGGTACAGCTCGTGATCCCGAGCGCGCAGCATGTGCCGGCGCGCGTGCGGGCTTTTCTCGACCATGCCGTGCGCCCGCTGACCCACGCCTGTGGCATCGTCGAAAGTCAGATCGCCAAACGCGCCAGCCGCCGTCGCTGACCTCTTTTTGGCGGGAAATATTCAAGCGGTCTGAAACCTTCCCCGGCTTCCGCTTGCCGATGCGTTTCGATTATAGACTGTAGACCATGCGCTTCGACCGACCGACGCGCGCGCCATTGGTTGGGGCCACGGCGTCGGAACCCGCAGTAACGGACGAGCACGAGCAGGCCCGCCTGCGCGCAGTGCATGCGCTCGGCATTCTCGACACGCCACCGGAACCGGCCTTCGACCACATCGCCGAGCTGGCCGCCGCGATGCTTGGCACGCCGATAGCCTTCGTCTCGCTGATCGACGCCGATCGGCAGTGGTTCAAGGCGCGTATCGGAACCGATATCGTCCAGACCGAGCGGCGCTACGCCTTCTGCGATCACGCCATCCGCGAGCACGACATTCTGGTGATTCCCGACGCGCGCAAGGATCCGCGCTTCGTCGACAATCCGCACGTCACCGGCGCCCCACACGTGCGCTTCTACGCGGGCGCGCCGGTCGAGAGCGCCGGCGGCCATCGCCTGGGCAGCGTCTGCGTCATCGACACCAGCCCGCGCGAGGCGCTGCGCCCGGACCAGATCGCCGGCCTGCGCGCGATCGCGCGGCTGGCTGAGGCCGAGTTCGAGCGCCACCGCCAGCAGCGCGAGATCGCGGCGCGCAACGACATCCTGATGTCGATCGTCGACAATATTCACCTCGGCATCACCGTCTTCGATGCCGACCTGAAGCTGGTGGTCGCCAACGGTCCAGTGGCGGCGGTGCTGGGCATGGATGCCGGCCGTTTCCGCCCCGGCGATGCCTTCGAGGACATCGTGCGCCGCGCCGCGACACAGGGCGAGTATGGGCCCGACCTCGAGCGGGCGGTGGCGCTGCGCATGCAGCTCGCGCGCTCGCGCCAGCCGCAGAACATGATCCGCACCCGCCCTGACGGGCGCACCTATCACATCCGCTCCAATCCGCTGCCCGACGGCGGGCTGCTGATCACCTATTTCGACATCACCGACGTGAAGGCGCGCGAGAGCCAGCTGGCGCAGTCGCAGAAGCTCGCCGCCATCGGTGAGCTCACCGGCGGCATCGCGCACGACTTCAACAACCTGCTAACCGCCATGATCGGTGCGGCCGAGCAGATCGAGGACGCGCTGGGACCCGACCACGAGCTGCGGCCGACACTCGACGTGGCGCTGGCGGCGGCGGCCAAGGCGGCGGCGCTGACCGGCCAGCTGCTCGCCTTCGCGCGCAAGCAGACCCTGGCGCCGCAGACCCTGGAGGCCGGCGCGGCGGTGGGCGAGGTCGGCCGTCTGCTACGACCGACGATGGGCGGGCGCGTCGGCATTGTCGTACAGCCGACCACGGAGAAGCTGTGGGTGCGCGCCGATCCCACGCAGCTCTCGACCGCGCTTATCAATCTCGCCATCAACGCGCGCGACGCGATGCCCGATGGCGGCACGATCACCTTGGCCACACGCGCGTTGAGTGTCAGCGCGACCGATGAGGCACCGGTGCAGGGCATGGCGTCCGGCAACTGGGTGGCGATCGAGGTCGGCGACACAGGCACCGGCATGTCGCCGGAGGTGGCGCAGCGCGCCTTCGAGCCGTTCTTCACCACCAAGGATATCGGCAAGGGTACCGGCCTCGGGCTGAGCATGGTCTACGGCTTCATGAGCCAGTCTGGCGGCCATGTCGGGCTGCAGAGCGCTGAAGGCAAGGGCACGACGGTGACGCTGTACTTCGCGGCGGCTCAGCCGTCGCCTTGATCCGAGGCCCGTCCGGCTGATAGGCCTTGCGCTCGGCACGGCAACAGAGGTGGCGATGCGCAGGCTGGAGTTCGGCTGGTTTGTGCCGACATCGGGCGACACGGATGCCTATGGCCATGCCGAGGCGTTCATCCCGCCCTCGATGGACATGTTCGAGCGCGTGACGCAGGCGGCCGAGGCGGCCGGCTTCGCGTACATCCTGATCCCGGTGCAGACGGCGTGCTGGGAAGCCTGGATCACCTCGGCGATGCTGGTGGCGCGCACGAAGTCGATCAAGCCGCTGGTCGCGGCACGGCCCGGCTACATCAACCCGGCACTCCTAGCCAAGATGATCTCGGCTTTCGACCAGCTCTCGGGCGGGCGCGTCTGCATCAACCTGATCGCCGGTGCCAGCGACGAGGAAGCCGCCGCCGACGGCATCCAGTTCGTCAAGGAGAAGCGCTACGCGCTGATGGACGAAGAGGTCAGGCTGCTGAAGATCCTGTGGAGTGCGGCAGGTCGAGTCGATTTCGACGGTGACTTCCACAAGCTCAAGGGCGCGCTGATCGTGCCCAAGCCGCTGCAGAAGCCATGGCCGCCGTTCTATCTCGGCGGCGGCTCGAAGCAGGCTTGGGAGATCTCGGCCAAGCACAGCGACATACATCTGTTTTGGGGCGACACGCCGGAGCGCATCGGCCAGCAGATCGGCGAGATTCGCGAGCTGGCACGCAAGTACGACCGGCATGACGCGATCGGCTTCGGCATGCGCTTGCAGGTGATCGTGCGCGAACGCGAGGACGATGCCTGGGCGGCGGCCGATCGGCTGATCGCCGATCTCGGCGAGCGTCACAAGGCGCGCATCGCCAACATGTTCAACGCCTCGGAAGCCAATCGCCGCATGAAGGAGCTGGCCAAGACCGAAGGCATGAAGATCGGCCCGCATCTGTGGACCGGGCTCACGCTGGCGCGGCCCGGCGCGGGTGTGGCCGTGGTCGGCAATCCCGAGCAGGTCGCCGGCACGCTGCAACAATTCATCGATGTCGGCTGCCACTCCTTCTGCCTGTCGGGCTATTTGCACGACGAAGAGGCGGAGCGTTTCGGCCGACTGGTGATGCCCGTGCTGAAGGCGCGCAACGCTGCGCGCATGGCGGCGGAATGACGACAAAGCATCGCAGGATCGGGACAAGATTCCCGCTCCGATAGGTCAGCACGCCTGCTATATCGTCGCCCAAAGTCGGAGGGAGCGACATGGACACGTTGACCTTCTGGGAAGGCGATTGGCAGGAAGGCAGCCCCAACCTGATGGGGCCGCGCGACCACGCATTCTGGCTGGGTTCGATCGTTTTCGATGGCGGACGCGCCTTCGATGGCTGCGGTCCCGATCTCGACCAGCATTCGCAGCGCGTCGTGCGTTCGGCTAAGAGCATGGGCCTGAACCCGACCAAGACCGCTGAGGAGATCCTGGCGCTGTCGAAGGAAGGCGTGCGTCGCTTCGGCCCCAAGGCTGAGCTCTACGTGCGGCCGATGTTCTGGGCGACCAAGGGCGGGCCGGGTCCGATCTCGATCGATCCCGACAGCACCAGGTTCTGTCTCTGCATCTACACCTCGCCGATGCGCGCCGGCACGCCGCTGACCCTGGGCCTGTGCCGCACCATCCGCCGCCCGACGCCCGAGAGCGCGCCGACCATGGCCAAGGCTTCGGCGCTCTATCCCAATTCCTCGCGTGGCGTGCGCGAGATCGCGGCGCGCGGCTTCCAGAACGGTGTCGTGCTCGATGCACTGGGTAACGTTGCCGAGACCTGCAGCTCCAACCTGTTCCTGGTGAAGGACGGAATAGTGGTAACGCCCGTGCCCAACGGCACGTTCCTCGCCGGCGTCACACGCAATCGTGTGATCACGCTGCTGCGCGATGCCGGCCGCACCGTGGTGGAGCGCACCGTGGCACCCGGCGAGCTCGACGACGCCGACGAGCTGTTCACCACCGGCAATGCCGGCAAGGTGCAGCCGGTCAGCCGCTACGAGAGCCGCGACCTGCAACCCGGCCCAGTAGCCCGCCAAGCCCACGAGCTCTACATGGCCTACTCGCACAGCCAGCGTGTGATGTGATGGCTTGATCCGTGGGGCGCTGAGCCCCACGTGCAACCCCATGCGAGA
Source organism: Alphaproteobacteria bacterium (assembly GCA_019239835.1). Lineage (GTDB taxonomy): Bacteria > Pseudomonadota > Alphaproteobacteria > Reyranellales > Reyranellaceae > JAFAZJ01. Next base: position 22,322 of record JAFAZJ010000217.1, read on the forward strand.
GCCGGCCGTTGTCAAATGGCCAGGAGGTCAGCATGGCAGAACAACGACAAACGAAGACCGAAGACGAGGCCCGTCAGGGCGTGACGGGTCATGGCGTGCGCTATGTGCTGAGCTTCGGCCTCGGCCTGGTGATCATCGCCTTCATTGTTGCCTACGCGATCGTACGGCCCTGATCGCGGTCGGAATCCAGCCATAGCTTGAGCCGGTCGAGATCGGCGAACAGCCGTTGCATGTCTTCGGCTGACCAGTCATCGAAGGCACGCGCCAGCTCGGGCATCAGCGCCGCTATCCCCTGATGATGCGCGGCGATGCCCTTGGGCGTCATCTGCAGCAGCTTGGAGCGGCCATCGCGCGGGTTGGCGCGTTCGGCGAGGAAACCCTTGTCGACCAGCTTCTGCACCGTCTTGGTAATGCCGGGCTGCGGTTGCTGCAGCGCGCGCGCCAGCGCCATGATCGTGTGGCCGCCGCTCTCCGCGCCCGGCCGATGACTGAAGTGGTTGAGCACGATGAATTGCGGCAGCGGCAGGTCGAGCGGCAGGAGCAACCGATTGGCCGCGCTGCCGGCGAGCTGATCGATGATGCCGATCCAGTTGATGATGCGGAACGGCAGGGGCGGCGCGGACATCAGGCCTTCATCACGATGGCGTCGAGTGGCCGGCGCGGCGATGGTCCGGCATCGCCAGCATAGCCCAGGCGAAAGAACATCTGCAGCGTGCGGCCTTCGCCGGTCGCCGTCTCGCGCCGCATGTCGGCAAAGAGCGCGGCCATCTCGGGGTATTCCTGCAAGGTCTGGCTGTGCGGCTGCATCGCCACGTCGAGCTCGGTGGCCTTCAAGTTGAGCCGCGCATAAGCGCGACCGGCCGCGATCTGGATGGCGCGCGTGTTGCCGTCGGTCGAGAACCAGCCGAATCCCGCCGCTGAGGCATAACCCCTCAACGCGTAGTCACGCCCGCCATTCCACGCCAACGTGCCCGGCGTCATCGCCTTGTCGTGGGTCATCACGCCGGCCTGGCGCAGCGCCCACATCATCGGCCCGGTGAGCGAGATGCCGTCGCGGTGCCGCGCAATCTCTTCAGCGCCCAGCCGCACGACATCGATGCTCTCCTTGTGCGTGCGCGGGATCGACATCTCGAACTCGCTGCCGGCGATCGCCAGCTTGCGCAACGCCTCGACGCGCGCCGGCTCGATCGCGATCGTCAAGGGCATGTCGCTGATCGCGCGCAGTGCGGCGATGTGCTCCGCCGACGGTGGGCGGCCGTCGAATGCGATCCGCGTCGTGCGCCGCTTGGGGATCTGCGCGAACAGCGCATCGGTCTTCAGCGACGCGTCGCGTACGAAGTGCACACGCGCCACCGGTTGGCCCGCCTCCGTGCCCAGGGGAAACGGCGCGATCTCGGCGCGATAGCCGTCAGCCGACGCCGCGATCGACAGCAGCTCGAGGAATGCGCCATGACCGATGGTGATCTGCCGGCCGAAGGGATCGGTCTGCGGCAGCAGGCGCGTGCGATCGACGTGCAGGGTCACGAATTCGAGTTCGCTGAGGTCGACCAGCCAGGGCTGCATGTTGTGCGGGTTGGGCGCCAGCATTGCCCAGGCCAATGCGCGCCGGCGCGTGTCGCATTCGTCGCTCGATGGCCCCTTCCAGCCTGCGATCGCAGCCTCCGGCATGGCATCGAGCCGTGGCACCGCCCAGGCAGCACCGGCTGCGAACACCGCACCCCCGCCCAGCACCCGGATGAAGCCTCGTTTGGTCATGGACATGTTGGCCTCCATAAACATTCCTTAGAATTTATATATATTCCTAAGAATGATTATGCAAGGGCTCTTGCGGATTTGAACTGGCACTCTATAGTTAAGTAAATGCTTAACCAACCGACGCCGCTCGACCGGGTCTTCCACGCGCTGGGCGATCCGACGCGGCGGGAGATGGTCGATCGACTGAGCCACGGGCCGGCGACGGTGAAGCAGCTCGCCGAGCCTTACGCGATGTCGCTGCCGGCGGTGCTGCAGCACCTCAAGGTGCTGGAGGCCAGCGGCCTGGTGACGAGCGAGAAGGTCGGCCGCGTGCGCACCTGCAGGATCGATCACAAGACGCTGGACCATGCCGGCGACTGGATCGCGCGGCGTCAGGCGAGCTGGGAACGCCGGCTCGACAAATTGGGCGAATACCTTGCCGCCACGGCGGACGAGCAGAATGAGGAGCAGTGACGATGACCGAACGATCCGCCGTGCACGGCAGCTTCACCATCGAGCGCGTTTACGATGCGGCACCGGCGCGCGTCTTCGCCGCCTGGAGCTCGGTCAAGGCCAAGACCGTCTGGAATTTCTGCGACGATTCCTGGCGACTGACCCTGCATGAGATGGATTTCCGGGTCGGCGGACAGGAGCGCATCCGCACCGGCCCCGCCGGCGGCAAGGTGCATGCTTTCGACGGCACCTTCCACGACATCGTGCCCGATGAGCGCATCGTCTTCGCCTACGACATGCGACTCGATCAGCGGCTGATCTCGACCTCGCTAGTGACGCTCACCTTCGCGCGTGCCGGCAAGGGCACGCGGCTGCGCTTCACCGAGCAGGGCGTCTTCCTCGACGGCTACGACGACATCGCCGGCCGCGAGGAAGGTACGCGCGTCGGGCTCGACAATCTGCAGGCGGCGCTGCTGCGCGAGGCAGCCTGAGACGTCGCCTAGGCCAGCGCCGCTTCGCTCACCGGATCGCCAGCGATGCGGCTGTGCCACATGATTCGGCGCTGGGTCATGTCCCAGGGCGTGGCCTGGTGCAGCAGGCAGCGATTGTCCCAGACCACCGCCTCGCCCGGCTTCCAGTCGTGGTGATAGATGCGCGGTGGCTGGCAGGCGAAATCGACCAGCTCCTGCAGCAGCCGCTGCGAGTCGTCCTTCTCCATGCCGGGAATGTTGTGCGCATGTCGGCCGATCAGCAGCGACTTGCGGCCGGTCTCGGGATGCACCTTGATCAGCGCGCGACGCGGCACCGGGCCGCTGTGGAAGCCGTAGCCGCTGTACTCGCCATCCGAATTCTTCTTCGGCTCGTGACCGAGCTTTGCCTGGCTGTAGTACAGCGAGTGGAAAGCCGAGAGCCCCTCGATCTTCGCGAGCGTCGCCTGATCGAGCGCGTCGTAGGCGGCACGCATGTCGGCGAAGCCGGTGTGGCCGCCGATGGTCGGCACCTCTTCTGCGCTGAACACCGCGCCCTTGGCCTGCACGGGCATGTAGGTGCTGTCGCAATGCCAGCCCATGTTGCCCTTCAGCACCTTCATCACATCGTCGTTGTCCTTCTCGATGCGCAAGGTGCCGTCGGACTTCACGTTGCTGATCGCCGCCATCTCGAACTCCAGCGGCCCGAAGCGCTTGGCGAAGGCGATCTGCTCGTCGCGCTTGAGGAACTGGTCGGGGAAGATTAGCAGGGCGTATTTCAGCCAGGCCGCGTAAAGTTCCCTGAAGCTCGGCTCGTCGAGGTCGGTGACCCGGCCGCAGCGCACCACGGCGCCGAACGTGGTGTCGCGAAGCGGCTCGATGTCGAGAGCGCGTACCATGCGTGGTCTCTCCCGTAGTCGTGTTTGGCGGATAGTCTACCTCCGCCGGCCCAACGAGATAAGCAAATGGCGAATGACAGGGCGACTTTCTCGGCGACTCTGGCGCTGCTGGCCCGCAAGGGCCTGAAATATTCGACGGTGTTCGACCTGGGCTGCGCCGACGGGCATTTCTTCGTGCAGCACCACGCGCTCTTCGCCGGCAGCGTACCGGTCAATATCGACGCCAATGCGCTCTACGAGCCGTCGCTGCGGGCCATCCAGGAGACGCTGGGCGGCCACTACCGGATCGCCGCCATGTCCGACCAGCCCGGCGAGCTCGAGCTCAACGTCGCCAGCCACCCCTACTGGGGCTCGCTGCGCGGCGATGGCGATCCCTACTGGGACCGCCTCAACGGCCTGCGCGGCAGCGTGCAGCGCGTGCCGGCGATCCGACTCGACGACCTCGCCGCCGAGCTGGCGTTGAAGCCGCCCTATCTGCTGAAGCTCGACATCCAGGGTGCGGAGGTCCAGGCACTGCGCGGCGCGCAAGGCGTGCTGGCCAACACCAGCGTCGTGGTCTGCGAAGCCGACATGAACGACTTCCAGGCGATCAACACCGCGTTGCTCGCTTCAGGCTTCCGGCTCTACGACGTCACGGAGCTGAACTATGGCGTCGACCGGAGCCTTGGCTGGTTCTACCCGGTCTATCTCCACGCCAGGCACGCCGACCTGATCCCGGCCAATTTCTGGCGCGAGGCCGACAACGAGGCAGCGATCCGCTCGCAGGTCGAGCGCCGCAAGAACATCCTGGCCCGGTTGAACCACGAGCTGGCGCGGATCAGATCGAGCCAGCCGCCACGACGCCGAGCACTGGTACGGACCGCGTACCGCCGGCTCTCCTATGCCGCCTGGCCGAGGTCCTCGCCAGCCAGCGCGCGTTCGATCAGACGCACGACGTTGTCGCGACCGTAGAGCTTGATGAAGGCGCCCATGCGCGGGCCCTGCTCGCTGCCCAGCAACACCTGGTAGAGCGTGCCGAACCAGTCGCGCAGCTTCTCCTTCGGGAAGTGGCGCTTGCCGGCCTCGTAGACCTCGTTCTGGATGTCCTCGGCGCTGGCGTCGTCGCCCATACGCTTCAGCGTGTCGCGCAGATCGCCCAGCGCCGCACGCTCCAGATCGTTGGGCAGGCGGAACTTCTTGTTCGCCTTCACGAAGTCGACGTAGTAGCGCGCCGCGCGCGCCAAGAGCGTGTCGAGATACGGCGCATTGTCAGGCGTCGCACCCGGCACATAGCGGCGCAGGTACTGCCACAGCACGTCCTTGTCGTCGGTGTTGGCGACACCGGCGAGGTTTAGCAGCATGGCGAAGCTCACGCCGGCGGCGCGGTTGTTCGGCGCCTTGCCGTCATGGATATGCCAGGCGGGATTCTCCAGCGCCTTGGCCGGCTCCTCCGTC
>JAFAZJ010000284.1 GCA_019239835.1 Alphaproteobacteria bacterium
GCACGCGGCCGGTGAAGAGCTGGTCGAGCTCGCGCAGGCGCGGCAGCGAGCGATCGAGGATGGTGACCTCCGCACCCAGACCCGCGGCCATGCGCGCGGCGTTGGTGCCGACGATGCCACCGCCGATCACCGCGACCTTGGCCGCCGGCACGCCGGGCACGCCGCCCAGCAGCAGGCCACGCCCGCCGGTGTGACGGCGTAGCGCGAAGGCCGCCGCCTCGATCGACAGACGACCCGCGACCTCGCTCATCGGCACCAGCAGCGGCAAACCGCCGTGCGCGTCGGTGACGGTCTCGTAGGCGACCGCGGTGCAGCCGGAGTCGATCAGGCCCTTGGTCTGCGCCGGATCCGAGGCGAGATGCAGATAGGTATAGAGAAGCTGGCCGGGCCGGAGCTGGCGCCACTCGCCGGGTTGCGGCTCCTTCACCTTCACCACCATGTCCGAGGTGGCGAAGATCTCCGAGGCGCTGGGCGCGATCTTGGCGCCCGCAGTGACGTACTCGGCATCGTCGGCGCCGATCCCGCCGCCCGCGCCGGTCTCGACCAGCACGCTGTGACCAGCGGCGACATATTCCTTCACCGAGGAGGGCGTGAGCCCCACCCGATATTCGTGGGTCTTGATCTCACGGGGCACGCCAACGCGCATGATCCACCTCCTGCTGCCGAAGGCTACGCCCGCCCAAGCGTTGCGTTCCCGGCAAAGAGGCAGTCACAGAACTCGTATCGCGCCGGTTTCGAGCGTAGACTGGCTCCAGCACGCACGATTCTGGCGCCATGACGCTCGACCGCATCGATATCGCCCTTCTCGCAGCCCTCAGTGACGACGCCCGCGCCAGCCATGTCGAGCTCGCCGAGCGCGTCGGCCTGTCGAGCACGGCGGTGGCGCGCCGCCAGAAGCAGCTCGAGGACCAGGGCATCATCACCGGCTACCAGGCGGCGCTCGGCTTGCGCAAACTGGGCTTCACCACCACGGTCTCGGTGCGCATCACGCTCGACAGCCAGAGCGAGGCGGCGCTGGACGCCTTCGAGAAGGCGGTGAAGCGCTGCACCTCTGTCGTTCATTGCCTGCTGATGTCGGGCAGCGACGATTACCTGCTGACCGTGCTGGCGCGCGACATCGAGGATTTCGAGCGCATCCACAAGACGCAGCTCTCCATGCTGCCGCGTGTCGCGCGCATCCAGTCGAGCTTCGCGCTGCGCGAGGTGGTCGACCGCGGTGCACCACCGGCGGTGATCGAACGCCTGCGCAAGGAAGGCCCATGATCGCGCGCGTCGTCGGGCTGCTGCTGTTGACGCTCGCCGGTAGCGCGCTCGCGCAAAGCGGCGGCGTGCCCGATCACCGCTGGGGCGCGATGCGGGTCGATCCGGTGGTATGGCGCCACGCCGTGGCGCCGCCGCATGCGGTGGTGGCGCCGATCAATCTGCAGATGACGGTGAGCGTCGACGTGCTGTGTTATCCGCTCGCCAACGGCCGCGAGCTGCGCCTGCACTACAGCGACTTCGAGCTGGGCGGCGAGCGCAACCGCCAGCCCGATCTGCCGGCGCGCATCGACAACGATCCGCCGGTGCGCATGGTGTGGGCCGGGCGCGGCGACTGGATGTCGGATCCGCTGCCGCCCTCCTTCGCCGAGCGCATGCGCGGCGGCACCAACATCTTCGTCGAGTGGGGCGTCTACGTGCCGGTGCGCCGGGGCGATCCGCTCCGCCTGCATCTGCGCGGCGCCAGCGCCGCCTTCGACGCCCTGCCCGCTCTGTGTCGTTGATCGCCGTTGCGATCAGCGCGGCTGCGGTGGCAATCTCGCGCGCATGAACACCGCCAGCACCGACGCACTCTCCCAGCACATCTCCGACGCCGCGCTGAAGATCGAAGACAAGGTCATCGCCTGGCGCCGCGACATCCATCAGAACCCTGAGCTCTCCTATCAGGAGACACGCACCGCGGCGAAGGCGGCCGAGCACCTCAAGGCGCTGGGCTACGACGTGCAGACCGAAATCGGCGTCACCGGCGTGGTCGGCGTGCTGAAGGGCGGCAAGCCGGGCGGCGTGGTGGCGCTGCGCGCCGACATGGATGCGCTGCCGGTCGAGGAGCGCGTCGATGTGCCGTTCGCCTCGAAGGCCAAGGCGCAATGGCTCGGCCAGACCGTGCCTGTGATGCACGCCTGCGGCCACGACTGCCACGTCGCCATCCTGATGGGCGTGGCCGAGATCCTCGCCGGCATGAAGGACGAGATCCCGGGCACGGTGAAGCTGATCTTCCAGCCCAACGAGGAAGGCTCCATGGATGGCCGCCCATCGGGCGCCAAGGCGATGATCACCGACGGCGCGATGGCCAACCCTGCGCCGTCGGCGGTGTTCGGCCTGCACGTCACCTCAGGCATTCGCTCGGGCACGATCGCGCTGCGGCCCGGCGGGCTGATGGCCAGCGCCGACCGGCTGAAGATCGACGTCGAGGGCCGCCAGACGCATGGCTCGCAGCCGTGGCGCGGCATCGATCCGGTAGTCACCTCGGCGCAGATCATCCTGGCGCTGCAAACCATCGTCAGCCGCCAGATCGATCCCACCATCTCGCCGGCCGTGGTCTCGGTCTCGACCATCCACGGCGGCGTGCGCAACAACATCCTGCCCGACTCGGTGGCGATGGAAGGCACCATCCGCACCCACGACGAGGGCGTACGTGCCGACATCTGGAAGCGCATCGACAAGACCGCCACCACCATCGCAGAGGCCGCCGGCGCCAAGGCCAAGGTCACGGTCTTCCAGGGCGTGCCTGTCACCTACAACGATCCCAGCCTCACCGACTGGGGCACCGGCAGCCTCAAGGACGGCCTCGACACCCAGCGCGTCACCGAGATTCGCCCGGTGATGGGCGCCGAAGATTTCTCGTATCTGGCGCAGGTCGTGCCGGGCATGTTCTTCTTCCTCGGCGTCACGCCGCCAGAAGAAGACCCTCTGCAGGCACCAGCCAACCACTCCCCGCTGTTCCACGTGCACGAGCCGGCGCTGAAGTACGGCGTGCGCGCGCTGTCCTATCTCGCGATCGACTACCTCAGGCGCGGCGTGAGGTAGTCATCTCGCCCGTCCCCATCTTCGGCAATCAATTGCTCCTAGGAGGAAGTCGATCAACAGCCCGTTGCTGGATCTCGCACGCTGTTATCGCGAGCTGAAGGGCTCGCTTTCGGGTGGCGTCGTTTGGATGCTTCCTCAGCTTCTCTTCCGCTTCGGCTACCTCCTTTCGGCGCAAGGCTAATAGCTCGTACGACTTCGCATGAACGTCGCCATCGCCTACCAAGATCGTCCTCCCTAGGGCTGGAAGTAGCGTGGCGAGACGTACCGATCGAACGCAACGTCGAGCGCACGCGGCGCGCCGAAGAATTCGAAGATCCACGGCTTGATCATTCAATCACTCGCCCGCCGTCCATCGCCCCGCACTCTTCGGGCACTATCTTTGTGAGGAAGGTACAGGTGTTGATGCGTGTGCGATGCAACTTTTCTTGCGGTGTGTGCTAGTCCGCGGGCGCGGCCAGCAAATCGAGCATCGCTTGCGCCAGCTCCGACCGCCGGAATGGCTTGCAGATCACCGGGTAGAGCCTGGAGAGTCCGCCCGGCACATCGCCGGACATCAGCAGAACCTTGACGTCGGGCCAGCGCTGGCGGGCGATGTCAGCCAGCGCGGGCCCGGACAGCTTGGGCATGAACACGTCGCTCAGAACGATGTCGACCGGGCCGGCCTCGGCGTCATCGAGGCGTTGCAGGGCCGTGACCGAGTCCGCTGCTTCCACGACTTCATAGCCCAGCCGGCTGACGCATTCGCAGACAGTGGACCGCAGCAGGTCATTGTCATCGACCACCAGAACTCGCATTGGCCGCATCGCGCCAGACGCCCGCGTGGCGAGCTCAAAATGGCTCCGCACCGTACAGTCTCCGTGATCCCTAGGGGCGACGCCGTTCAAATAATCTGCAGTCGCCGGTAAAATTCATGCGTGCTAGTTCAATGAATACATTCAATAAATCGCGGGAATTATCGCACAAGGTGCAAATCCCCGCAAGTTATCTGCAGGGATGGTGGCGTCTCGTTCCGAACAGGTCACGCGTGCCGAACGGCGGTTCGTCGCGGCCTGTTCGTTGATCCTCGACGCAAAATGAGCGTCGTCTCATTTCTGCCCTGATCCGCGCTCACGCTGCGTTCGTGGCAGGCGCAGCCTGGCGGAGACCGACATGTCCGATTTCCAGCTTTCGTCGTCATTCCTGCAGGGTGGCTACCGGCCGCCGCGCGCGGGGTTGCTCGGCGACTATCACCTCACCCTCGACCCGACGTTGTTGCAGCCGCAGATGGGCTGGTGCGGCTACATGCCGGGCGGCGGTCTGATGCCGCTGGGCAGCCTCTTCGCCGGACTCGACGACGTGCTGCAGCCGGCGATGGGCGACATGACGAGCGCCTTGCGCCTCAACACGAACCTCACGCCGACGCAATCGGCGCGCAACAGCCTGCTCTCGGCCGGCTCGCCGCTATGGGACAAGCTTGCGGGCCTGATCGGCAAGGCCGGGCCGGGCGCGCTGTGGCAGCCGCTCGGCGTACCGGGCGCCACCAACCTGGTCACCGGCAAGCCGTTCACGATCGGCACCATCGATCCGGCCGGACACCCGCGCTACGACGGCGTCGACGGCACCGTCGCCGGCATTGCGCTCGATTCGCGTTGGGCCGGCCTGTCGCTGGGCTTCGGGCGGCGCTTCCGCTTCGCCACCGATCTCGACGTCAGCGTGCAGCTGTTCGCCGACAAGGACGCGGTGCTGAACCAGAAACCGCAATACCTGTTCTCGGGCGGCGCGTTGAGCGTGAAGGGTCGCACCAGCGGAGGCTCGGATCTCAGCCTGCGCATCGGCGCGGGACGCGACCAGGCCGGCGGTGCGGCCGGGTTCTTCACCTTGCAGATCGGGCCGGATATCCCGCCGGCGCCCGTCGGACCCTGACCACGGAGCGGCTCGCCTGATGACCCTATCCCTGTCCGGCGCAAGGGCCGCCACGCGCGGCGGCGTCGTTCAGCGGCGCATGTACACGCCGATGTCGGCAATCAACATCACGCCCTTCGTCGACGTCATGCTGGTGCTGCTGGTCATCTTCATGGTGGCGGCACCGCTGATGAATGTCGGCGTGCCGGTCGACCTGCCGAGAATCAACCACGATCCGATCGCCGGCCCGGACGAGCCGCTGGTCGTCACCGTCGACGCCAGGGGCGACGTCTTTCTCGGCGAGACCAAGTACACCGCCGAGGAGCTGGTCGAGAAGCTGCGTGCCATCCAGAAGGAGAAGGCCGGCCAGCGCGTCTTCGTGCGCGGCGACCAGGCGATCAACTACGGCAGGGTGATAGAAGTGCTCGGCGTGCTGCGCGCCGCCGGCTTCCCCAGGGCCGGCCTCGTCGGCGACCTGCCGACGTCGCCGGCCAGGTAGCGATCCAAGAGCAGCGCCTGCCGTTGGCAGAGGATCGGGCTCAGCCTATGGTTTGCGTCGCGAAGACCAACCCGGGCGAGGAACATCCATGGCCTATTCCCTGTACGACGCGGCTGTCACCCCCTGCATCCAGCAGCTTGGCGCGCTGGCCGGCATCATCGACAAGGCCGCCGCGCATTGCGCCGCCAACAAGATCGAGGAATCGGCCCTGCTGCAGGACCGGCTGTATCCCGACATGTTCTGCCTCGCGCGCCAGATCCGTCAGTCGGCGGATTTCGCCATGAACACCGGCGGCCGCCTGGCCGGCGTCGCGCCGCCGGCGCTGCCGGCCGTCGACGACACCAGCTTCGCCGCCGCCAAGAGCCGCGTCGAGAGCGCGCTGGGCTTCGTGAAGTCCCTGCCGCGCGCCCAGGTCGACGGCGCCGAGGACAAGGTCATCGCCTGGACCGCCGGCGGCAACGAGCGCAAGCTGAAGGGCAACGACTACCTGCAGCAATTCGCGCTGCCGAACTTCTTCTTCTTCGTGACGACGGCCTACGACATCCTGCGCCACCGCGGCGTGCCGGTCGGCAAGCGCGACTTCCTTGGCCCGGTGAACTGGCTCTAGGGAGCCGCGCACTCACGGTTGCCGCCGCAACCTCACCCCTTGACCGACCCCGCCGTCAATCCCGCGACGTAGTGCTCGACGAAGAACGAGTAGATGATAGCCACGGGGACTGACCCGAGCAGCGCCGCCGCCATGAGCTGGCCCCAGTAAAAGACGTCGCCCTTGACCAGCTCGGCGATGGCGCCGACCGGCACGGTGCGCACTTCGGTCTTGGTCAGGAAGATTAGCGCGTAGAGGAACTCGTTCTGCGCCAGGGTGAAGGCGAAGATGCCGGCGGAGATGAAGCCGGGGCCGCACAGCGGCAGCACCACCTTGATCAGCGTCTGCAGCCGGCTGGCGCCGTCGATGCGGGCTGCGTCCTCGAGCTCCTGCGGCACGGTGCGGAAATAGCCCATCAGCAGCCAGGCGCAGAACGGGATCAGCAAGGTCGGGTAGGTCAGGATCACCGAGGTCAGCGTGTCGTTCAGGTTGAGCTTGTTGATGAGGTCGGCCAGCGGCACGAACAGCAGCGGCTGCGGCACGAGATAGGTCGCGGCGATGGCGAAGGACACCAAGGCCGCTCCGGCAAATCGTATGCGCGCCAGCGGATAGGCCAGCATGGCGCCGAAGATCAGCGAGATCGCCGTCGAGATCACCGCGACGACGAAGGTGTTCCACGTCCACTCGAGGAAGCTGGTCTCGGTGAACAGGTCGATATAGTGCTTGAGCGTCGGGTTGTGCACGTAGAGCGGCGTGAGCTTGCGGCTGTAGAGTTCCTGGTTGGTCTTCAGCGAGGTGATCGCCATCCAGTAGAACGGAAACAGCGCGAAGATCAGCGACACGCCCAGCGGCAGCCACAGCTTCAGGAAACGCACGTGCCAGCCGCGGTTCTCGACGGTCATGGCTGCGGCCTCACTTGAGCCACCCTTCCCTCGGAGGGGGAAGGTGCCCGAAGGGCGGATGGGGGAGGTCGAAGACGGATACCGGATGTGTTGAGGCATCCCCCATCCGTCGCGCTGCGCGCGCCACCTTCCCCCTCCGGGGGCAGGTAAGACCAGGTCGTCCTCATGACTTCGACGGCCTGAGGTAGATCGCCATCGCCGCGATCATCAGCGCCAGCGCCGGCACCATGGTGAGCGCGATCGCCGCGCCCTGGCCGAACTGGCCGCCGTTCATCGCCACGTCGAAGGCGTAGGTGGCGAAGACCTGGGTCGAGTTCGCCGGCCCGCCGCGGGTCAGCACGTAGATCAGCTGGAAGTCGGCGAAGGTGAAGATCACCGAGAACATGGTGACGATGAAGATCACCGGCTTCATCAACGGCAGGGTGATGTAGCGGAACTTGGTCCAGGTGCCGGCGCCGTCGATGGTCGCGGCCTCGTAGAGATCGGGCGAGATGGTCTGCAGCCCGGCCAGCAAGGTGATGGCGTAGAACGGCAGGCCGCGCCAGACATTGACGATGATCAGCGAGCCCATCGCCAGATCGGGATTGCCCAGCCAGCTCGGCCCTGGCGGCGCGATCAGGTGCAGCGTCACCAGCGTCCAGTTGATGACGCTGAAGGCGGGATCGAGGATCCACTGCCAGGCGATGGTGCTGAGCACCGTCGGCACGATGAACGGCAGCAGCAACAGCGCGCGCGTGAGGTTCTTGAACCGGAAATCCTGGTTCATCACCAGCGCCAGGCCGAGGCCGAAGACCATCTTCAGGATGGTCGCGACGATGGTGTAGACGAAGGTGTTGATCACCACCTGCCAGAACGCCGGGTCGTGCCAGTCGGCGATGTAGTTATCCAGCCCGATGAACTTGCCCTCGGCCGCCACCGGCCGGTTCAGCAGGCTGAGCCAGATGCCGTAGAAGAACGGATAGCCGACCAGCATGCCGAGGAAGATGATCGGCGGGCCGACCATCATCCAGCTGAACACGCCGGGCCGTTCCAGCCAGCGTGCGAGCGAGAAGGCGGGGCGCCGGCGTGTCGTGTCCGCCGGCGCGACGATGGCCGTCATGCCGCGCCTATGCCTTGTAGATCGCGGTCAGCTTCTGCTTGGCCTCGGCGATCGCGTCCTTGGTCGACTTGCCGGCGCAGGCCTGCGCGAACATGTCGATGACCACGAACTTGGCGATCACCTCGACCTGCGCGCGCGAGAGCGGTGCCGGCCAGCCCGGCAAATGCGCGCTCGCCACCGCGTCGCGGTAGGGGATGTTGCGCTTGTCGACGTTCCACATCGGTGCGTCGTCGTACTTGTGCAGGAACGGCTGGTAGTAGGTGACGGCGACGTCGTACCACGGCCCGAGGTTCTCGGGCTTCATCAGCCAGCGCAGGAAATCCTTGGCCGCCTGCTTGTCCGGCGTGTGGCTGAAGATCGCGTGCGCCTGCACATTGAGGAAGTGGAAGCGACCCTTCGGGCCCGTCGGGTTTTGCGACTGGTCGATGACCTTGGCCATCTCCGGGAAGTCTTTCTTGGCCAGCCACAGGATCGACTCGGCGTTGTTGGTGCAGGAGATCTGCTCCGACAGGAACGCCTTGTTGTTGGAGACGTCGGTCCAGCCGAGGCAATCCTCGACCATGGTCTCCTTGTAGAGGCGGCGGCAGTAGTCGATCGCGCGCGCGGTCTCGTCCGAGTCGATGACGATGGTCTTGCCGTCGGCCTCGACCTCGCGCCCGCCGTAGGACCACAGCAGCGGATAGAGCCAGCCGTGGTTGTCGCCGAAGCCATGGCCGAGCTCGAAGCCGAACGGGTGGCCATTCTTCTTGAGCTTGATGCCGGCCTCGAGCAGCTCATCCCAGGTGTCGGGGAATTTCTCGTAGCCGGCTTCCTTGAACCAGTCGGTGCGCCAGTTCATCAGCTGGCCGATATTGGCGTAGGGGATCGCCTTCCACTTGCCGTTGACGACCACGGCTTCCTGCGCGTTGTCGTACCAGCCGCCGCCCTCCTTGCCGATCTCGGCGGCGATGTCGGAGACGTCGATGAGCTTCTCGTCGAACAGGTAGGCCCAGTTGAAGCCGACCGTGCTCATGTCGGGACCGCTGCCGTTCTCGGCCGTGGTCGTGACGCGGGTCAGCAGGCTGCCGACGCTGACCACCTCGTAGTTGATCTTGATGCCGGTGGCCTTCTCGTAGGCGACCGCCAGCTTGTTCTTGAAGAACGCATCGTAAGGCGGGATGAACGAGCTCTCGTGCATCATCGTCATCGCCTTGGGCGCAGCCCGCACGATCGACGGCCCGGCCAACGAAGCCGCGGCACCCAACGCACCAACCTTGAGCAAATCTCTACGCGACTGACGGGACACACCGGCCATAGCAGCTCTCCCTGAAGGCGTAAGACGGCCGAACCTTAGCCGAAGCTTACGGCGACCACCACTGCGCTGATGCAAGTCGCTTCGCGCTTGCAGCAGCCCCCCGGGAGCGAGCCATGGGTGTTGATCCGCCGAAGCCGCGGCGGAGCATTGCACGCGTCGTCGACGTAATTCTTGTAAACGCCAAATAGATCGAAAGAAGCCAGTTACGACCGGGGCGCGGGAATATGGAAGATGCCGCTGGCGCGCACGATGCGTCGTTCGCCGACGCAGATGTAGCAATTGGCGAAAGCGACGCTGCCGCTGGCCTTTTGCACGTCGGCGCGTGCTTCAAGCCAGTCACCGGGCCGTGCCGAGCCGGCGAAATCGGTGCTGAGGTTGACGGTGATGCCGCCGCCATTGCCGCCGCGGCGCACGAGGTTGTAGCCGAGCACCAGGTCGGCGAGCGTCACCAGCAGGCCGCCATGCACGAAGCCGCGGCGATTGCAGTGACGATCCTCGACGCGTAGGCCCAGCAGCAGCGAGTCGCCATCGAGGCGTTCGTAGAGCGGCCCGACCAGGTCGAGGAACGGACCAGAACGATGGAACGGTACGTAGCCCTCGGGCAGCGCGAGCATCACGGGTCTCCTGCAGCGATCCCCGCTCGCCTACGCCCAGGGCCGGATGGCGACAAACGCGCTCAGCGCATCGACGCGTGCGTCGCGCGCATCAGCCAGTCGCGCACCAGCCGCACGCTGCGCCGTCGTTCGCGCGGGCGTGCCAGCAGGTAGTACGCCTCGTCGGGCACGAAGCTGTGCGCAAACGGCTCGACCAGCCGCCCGTCGGCGAGATAGGGCGCCACCAGATCATCGAAGGCCAAAGCCACGCCCAGGCCGCTGGCCGCGGCCTCGTAGAGCAGGTGCAGGCCGTCGAAGCGTAAATGACGTCGCGGTGGGAACGGCGGCAGGCCGGCCTCGCGGCACCAGCGACGCCAGAAGCCGCGCGGCTGGCTGACGCCCAGCAGCGTGTGGTGCTCCAGATCGGCGGGTGTGCGCAGGCCCGGCTTGCCGTCGCGCAGCGCGGGCGCGCAGACCGGTCGGCAGCGCATCGCCATCAATCGCTCCGACATCCAGCCGCGCCATGGACCGGTGCCGACAGCGATCGCGAGATCGACATCCTCGCGCGTCGCGTCGGGCGCGCGGGCGATGGTCGTCAGCCGCAGGTCGACGGCGGGATGCGCCGCTTCGAACGCCGTCAGTCGCGGAAACAGCCACAGCGCGGTGAACGACGGCAGCGCCGCCAACCGAACCGTGCCGCCGCGCGCGGCAGGCGCCAGCGACGCACCGGCGGCACGCAACTGCTCGAGCGCCGGCGCGATCGATGCAGCATAGGCTTCACCCGCCGTGGTCAGGCGCAGCCCACGCGTGACGCGATGGAACAGCGCGACGCCCAGCGTGTGCTCGAGATGTGCTACTCGCCGGCTTACCGCCGAGGCGGTGAGGTTCAGCTCGCGCGCGGCGTCGGTGAAGGACAGCGTGCGCGCGGCCGCCGCGAAGGCCTCGATGGCTCCCAGCGGCGGCAGGCGCGCGGGCATGGCTCAGCCGTTGACGTCGACAACGACTCGGCCGCGCACCTCGCCCTTGAGGATCTTCGGCGCCAGCGCCGGCAGATCGGCGAGCTTCGCCTCGACCACCATGGCATCGAGCTTGTCGAGCGGCAGGTCGGTGGCCAGGCGCTTCCATGCTTCGACACGCGGTGCCATCGGCAGCATCACCGAATCGATGCCCAGCACTGACACACCGCGCAGGATGAAGGGCAGGATGCTGCCGGGAAAAGCCGGGCCACCGGCGAGACCGCACACCGCCGCCGCGCCGCCGTACTTCACCATCGCCAGCGCGCGCGCCAGCATCACGCCGGAGACCGTATCGACGACACCGGAAAAACGCTCCGACAGCAGCGGCCGATCGGGCGCCTCGGTGAGCTCCTTGCGCTCTATGATGGTCGAGGCGCCGAGGCCCTTGAGGTATTCGCCCTCACTCGGCCGCCCCGTCGCCGCGACCACCTGATAGCCAAGCTTGGCGAGAATCGCGACCGCGACACTGCCCACGCCACCGGCCGCCCCGGTCACCAGCACCTCGCCCTGCGACGGCTTCAACCCGTGCCGCTCCAGCGCCACGACGCAGAGCATCGAGGTATAGCCGGCGGTGCCGATCGCCATCGCACGCTTGGTCGAGATCGCGTCGGGCAGCTTCACCAGCCAGTCGCCCTTCACCCGCGCCCTGGTCGCATAGCCACCCCAATGCAGCTCGCCGACGCGATAGCCGTTGAGCACGACGCGATCGCCCGGCTTGAAGCCCGCATTCGACGACTCCTCGACGGTGCCCGCGAAATCGATGCCCCCGACATGCGGCCAGGTCTTCACCAGCCCGCCGCCCGAGGTCAGCACCAGCCCGTCCTTGTAGTTGAGCGTCGAGTACTCGACCTTCACCGTCACATCGCCAGTCGGCAGCTTCGCCGTGTCGAGCTCCTGCACCGCGCTCGCAACCTTACGATCCGCACCCTGCTCCGACACCAGCGCCCTGAACGTCGCCATACCCTTTATCCCCTCTTCTTATCTTCTCCCCGCGAAGGCGGGGAGAAGGTGCCGAGCGCCAGCGAGGCGGATGAGGGGCTTCTCGCACAACGACGAACATTGTCGTTGTCGAGTCTCCGCAAAGCCCCTCATCCGCCCTTCGGGCACCTTCTCCCCGCCTTCGCGGGGAGAAGGAAGAATCAAACCTCGGGCCGCAGCGTTTCCACGAACCGCATCGCCTCGCCGGCTGGCGGGCCGATCAGCTCGTCCTCGCGCATCACGACCCGGCCACGGATGATCGTCGCCTTGGGCCAGCCGGTGACCGTCATGCCGGCATACGGCGTCCAGCCTGACTTGGTCGCCATCCATTTCTCGGTGATTTCGCGCTTCGACTTCAGGTCGACGATGGTGAAATCGGCGTCGTAGCCCAGGGCGATGCGCCCCTTGCGCACCAGGCCGAAGATGCGCTGCGCCCCGGCCGAGGTCAGGTCGACCAGCCGCGCCAGCGACAAGCGGCCGGCGGCGAGGTGATCGAGCAGCAGCGGCAACAGAGTCTGCACGCCCGGCATGCCCGAGGGCGAGTTCGGGAAGGGCTGCGACTTCTCTTCCTTGGTGTGCGGCGCGTGGTCGGAGCCGATCACGTCGACGATGCCGTCGCGCACCGCGCGCCACAGGCCCTCGCGGTGGCGTGCCTCGCGGATCGGCGGGTTCATCTGCGCGAAGGTGCCCAGCCGATCGTAGCAATCGGGCGCGAACAGCGTGAGGTGCTGCGGCGTCGCCTCGACGGTGGCGATGTCCTTGTGGTCGACGAGGAAGGCCATCTCCTCCTCCGTCGTCACGTGCAGCACGTGCACGCGCCGCCCGTGCTTGCGCGCCAGACGGATCAGGCGCTGCGTGGCGATCAGCGCCGAGTCGACATCGCGCATGACGGGGTGCAAATGCGCGGTGGCCCCCGGTACCTGGCCGAGATGCTTTCGCGCGTTCATGCGCTCCTCGTCCTCGCAATGCACCGCCATGCGGCGCACGCCGTGGGCGAGGATGCGATCGAGCGTCGGATCGTCTGGCACCAGCAAGGTGCCGGTCGAGGCACCCATGAAAACCTTCACGCCGCAGCAGCCCGGCAGGCGCTCCAGCATCGGCAGCTGCTCGACGTTCTCGGCCGAGCCGCCCATGTAGAAGGCGTAGTCGCACCACGCCCTGCCCTTCGCCCGCGCCAGCTTGGCCGCGAGGTCTTCGGTGTTGAGCGTGCTGGGCTTGGTGTTGGGCATCTCGAAGACGGCGGTGACGCCGCCCAGCACGGCGCCGCGCGTGCCGCTTTCGAGGTCTTCCTTGTGCTCCAGCCCGGGCTCGCGGAAATGCACCTGGCTGTCGATCACGCCCGGCAGCACGGTCAGCCCGCGCGCGTCGAAGCGTTCGCCGGCCGAGGCGGTCGACAGATCGCCGATGGTCGCGACGCGGCCGTTGCGCACGCCGATATCGGTTCGCACCGGCCCCGCCGTGGTGAAGCATTCGCCGCCCGCGACGATGAAATCGTAGGTGTCTGCCATGTCCGCCCTTCCCTCTCCCGGCAGGACATAGCACGCGAAAGACCCTTGCGGGCGGCGCGCTTGCTGCCCACCTTTCCACGTCAGGACCCACGGAGCTCATCGACCATGACGGCGCTTGTTTTCTCGTCCCTCGGTCACCGCGGCGTGATCGCGGTGTCGGGCGACGATCGCCGCGACTTCCTGCAGGGGCTGGTGTCGAACGACGTCAGCCAGGTCGCGCCCGACCGCGCGATCCACGCCGCGCTACTGACCCCGCAGGGCCGCTTCCTGTTCGACATGTTCATCGTCGAGCACAACGGCAGCCTGCTGCTCGAGGTCGAGCGCGACCGCGCCGCCGAGTTGGCCAAGAAGCTCACGATGTACAAGCTGCGCTCCAAGGTGACGATCGAGAATCGCGGCACCGACTGGGAGGTCGTCGCGGCGTACGGTGAAGGCGCGGCTGCGGCGCTGGGCCTGCCTGACGAGCCCGGTGCGGCGGTGGCGATCGACGACGCGGTCGCCTATGTCGATCCGCGCCTGCCCGGCCTGGGCGCGCGGGTGATCGCGCCCGATGGCCACATCGCCACCATGCTGCCGCCACGCGGCTTCGCACCGGCGCCGTTCGAGACCTGGGACCATGTGCGTCTGACGTTGGGCGTGCCCGACGGCAGCCGCGACCTACCGGTCGAGAAGGCGCTGTTGCTCGAAAGCGGCTTCGACGAGCTGCACGGCGTCGACTGGAAAAAGGGCTGCTACATGGGCCAGGAGCTCACCGCCCGCACTAAGTACCGCGGCCTGGTGAAGAAGCGCCTGCTGCCGGTGGCGGTCGACGGCCCGATGCCCGCGCCCGGCACGCCGGTGACGATCAACGGCCAGGAAGCCGGCGAGATGCGCTCAGGTCTGGGCGCGCAAGGCCTGGCACTGCTGCGCTTGGAAGCCCTCGACAAGGCGCGCGAGTCGGGCGCCCCGCTGACCGCCGGCGGAGCGACCTTGAAGCCGCTCGTGCCGGAATGGGTGAGCCTGCCGCCCGCGGCCTGATAGTCTCCCCTCCACGAAGAGGGGAGTTTCCATGACCTGGTCCATCGTTGCGCGCGATCCCAAGAGCGGCGCGTTCGGCATCTGCGTCGCCACCAAGTCGTTCTGCGTCGGCTCGCGCGTGCCGCATGTCGAGAGCGGTGTCGGCGCGATCGCGACGCAGGCCAACACCAACGCGATGTACGGCACGCGCGGCATCCGCCTGCTGCGCGAAGGCGTCGGCGCCGCCGACGCGGTGCGCCTGCTGACCGCCGCCGACGACGGCCGCGACCACCGCCAGCTGCATATCCAGGACGCCCGCGGCGGCATCGCCGCACACACGGGCGCGAAATGCGTGGATTGGTGCGGCCATCTCGTGCGCGAGACCTTCTCGGTCGCCGGCAACATGCTGGCCGGTCCGCAGGTCGTCGCGGAGACGGCGCGCTTCTACGAAGCCAACGCCCAACTCTCCTTCCCGCGTCGTCTCATCGAGTCGCTGCGCGCCGGCGAGGCAGTGGGCGGCGACAAGCGCGGCAAGCAATCGGCGGCGCTGAAGATCATCTCGAGCGAGGACTATCCCGACTTCGACTGGCGCGTCGACGATCACGTCGAGCCGCTCGACGAGCTCAAGCGCCTCGAAGAAGTCAGCCGCGAACGCTTCGCCTATTCCCGCTTCTTCAGCCCGCGCCGCGACAACCCGGTCGGCCTGCTCGACTTCGACGAGATCGCGCGACGCGTCGAGGAGATGAAGGCGGCGGACCGGCAGTGAATCCCCTCTCCCCGCTCGCGGGGAGAGGGAGAAAGGCATCACCCCATATTCGCCAGGATGCGTTCGTGCAGCGCCTTGATCTTGGCCATGTCGCCCGGCGACGGGTGCCAGTTGATCGCCAGGTTGTCGGTCTTCCAGCGCGGCAGGACGTGGATGTGCAGGTGCGGCACGCTCTGCGCTGCGCCCGGACCGTTGGCCTGGATCAGGTTGATGCCCTCGGGGTTCAGCGTCTTGTGAACCGCCTTCGAGACACGCTGTGCCGTCTGCGCGACGGCGCCCAGCACGTCGGCGGGAATGTCGTGCACGGTCGGCCAATGGCCTTTGGCGACGGAGAGCGCGTGGCCTTCGTTGGCGGGGTTGATGTCCATGAAGGCGATGGTCTGGGCGTCGTCGTGCAGGCGGAAGCAGGGGATCGTGCCGGCGACGATCTTGCAGAAGATGCAATTCGGGTCGGTCGGATGTGCCATGGCCGGCTCCTCGACAGCGGTGTTGGTTCCGCGCGATGCTAGCAGAGTTGACAGAAACCACCGAAGCGATCGAACGATGACCGACACGCGTAGCCGCCGCACCGGACCACTGGCCCGCTTCAAGGTGCTCGACCTCACCCGCGCCCGCGCCGGACCCACCGCCGCGCGCCAGCTCGCCGACTGGGGCGCCGACGTCATCAAGATCGAGGACTCCGGCACGGTCGAGATCCTGGGCGGCGGCCGCCACGGCAGCGACTTCCAGAACCTGCAGCGCAATCGCCGCTCGATCACGCTCAACCTCAAGACCGAGGAAGGCCGCGCCGTGCTGCACAAGCTGGTGAAGGTCTCGGACGTCGTGGTGGAGAATTACCGGCCTGACGTGAAGAAGCGGCTGGGGCTCGACTACGAGACCCTGCGCTCGATCAACAAGCGCATCGTGCTGGGCAGCATCTCCGGCTTCGGCCAGAGCGGTCCGTATGCCAACCGGCCCGGCTACGACCAGATCGCGCAGGGCATGAGCGGCCTGATGTCGGTCACCGGCATTCCTGGCCAGGGACCGGTGCGCGCCGGCATCGCCGTGGCCGATTCGAGCGCCGGCATCTATCTCTCCTTCGGCATCCTCGCCGCGCTGCTCGAGCGCGAGACGTCGGGCGAAGGCCAGTGGGTGCACACCTCGCTGCTGCAGGCGCTGTTGGCGCTGTGCGACTTCCAGGCAGCGCGCTGGACGATGGACCGCAAGATCGCACCGCAAGCCGGCAACGATCACCCCACCGGCATTCCGACCGGCGTGTTCGTCACCAGCGATGGGCACATCAACATCGCCACCTCGCCTGGCGCGATCTGGGAGCGCTTCTGCGCCATCATGGGACGCGAGGACTGGAAGAGCGATCCGCTGTTCAAGACGCCGGCCGATCGCTCGAAGAACCGCGTCGAGATGAACGCGCAGATCAACGCCATCACCAAGGCCAAGACCAGCCAGCATTGGGTCGATGCGCTGAACAAGGGCGGCGTGCCCTGCGGCCACATCTACTCGATGGACCAGGTCTTCGCCGACGAGCAGGTGATCCACAACAGGATGGAAGTGCCCGTCCAGCACAAGAAGCTGGGCGAGATCCACCTGGTGAACCAGCCCATCGGCATGAGCCGCACGGCGCTGGACACCCATCACGGCGCACCGGAAGCCGGCGAGCACACCGACGAGATCCTCGCCGAGCTGGGCTACGATTCGGCCGCCATCGCCGACCTGCGCACGCGCAAGGCGGTGTGACCCAGGGAACAGCCGGCGAAATTGTCAGGGGACAAGGTGGGCTCCCGAGTCGGAGCCCACCATGCCTACTTTCCTCTCCGCCGCCAGCCGCGACGAGCTGGTCCGCATTCTCCATCAGATCAATCCCGGGGAAGCCCCGGCCTATGGCGCGACATTGCAGGACTGGCTGCGGCTGGCCGGCTGCGCGCCGGGGCTCGGCTGCCTGCGGGTGCTGATCGGCATCCTCAAGCGCATCAATCCGCCGGTCGCCGATCTCTACGGCCCCATGCTGGAATCGTGGGCCTCGCGTCCGGCCAATTGCTACGCGCTCGCCGCCATCCTGAAGATGGTGAACCCGCCGCTGGCGCCGTCCTATGGCCCACTGCTCGACGACTGGGCCCGCCGCAACGCGCCGCGGCACGAAGGCGAGGTGACCTAATTGTGGATTCTGTGTCCCAGGGAACAGCGTAATCTGCAGCGGGCTGCAAAAAAGCAGCCGCCACACAACCACGGGGGCAACGATGAATGGACTGGTTCTGGCTCAGAGCGTCAACAAGGCCAACCGGGCGGACGCGACCGGCGTCTTCCTTCCCGGCGCGAAATACTTCGCCAACCTGTATGGCCTGCCCAAGCCGGTCCTGCTCGACGATCTCGACGACAAGAACAAGATGATCAACGCCATCGAGAAATCGAGCAACCTCGACGTGATCGCCTATTTCGGTCACGGCGATCGCAACCGGATCGGCTCGGCCGAGATTGGCATGCGGGACATCGATCGGCTGGTGCATGCGATCAAGATGGCCGCCGGGCATAACTGCCAGGTGATCTTCTACGCCTGCCAGCTCGGCGGCCAGAACGGCTTCTGCGAGAAGCTCGCCGGCATGCTCGGCAACACCGTCACCTTCTGGGGCCATAGCTGCTCCGGGCACGGCAACACCAATCCCTACGTCACGCGCCATCCCTACGCGCCAGACACGTCGCCCTTCCTGTTCGCCCCGACCGATCCGCTGTTCGGTGCCTGGCGATCGCTGATCAAGTCGCAGTCCGACATCTGGGCGCGCTTCCCGTTCATGGACAAGTCGGAGATCGTCAGCGAGATCAACGGCATCAAGACACTCGAGTCGATCTTCGGCAAGACGACGAAGCCGAAGCCGAAGAAGAAGGCCGCCTAGCCGAAGCCCGCCTGGCGGCGCACGTCTTGCGACGATGCGCCGGCCTCGCGCATCGCGCGCAGGGTCAGCGCACGGTCGCGCTTGGCGAAGCGGCGTCCCTGGGAATCCGTGAGTAGCCGGTGATGCGCGTAGTTGGGCGTGGCGTAGCCCAGCAGGCGCTGCAGCAGCACATGCACATGCGTGGCGGGAAAGAGATCCTCGCCGCGCGTCACCAGGGTCACGCCCTGCAGGTGATCGTCGACCGTGACGGCGAGGTGGTAGCTGGTGGGCGTGTCCTTGCGCGCGATCACCACGTCGCCGAACAGCAGCGGATCGCCTTGCACGTCGCCGTGCAGCGCGTCGTGGAAGGCATACGGGCCCGCGGTCGCTGCCGCTTTCTCGACGTCGAGGCGTAGCGCGAACTCGGTGCCGGCTGCCATGAGCTGCCGGCGTTCCTCCGACGTGCGGTGGCGACATGTGCCGGGATAGAGCGGTCCGTCGGGTCCGTGCGGTGCGCTGACCGCGGCGGCGATGTCGGCGCGGGTGCAGAAGCAGGGATAGATCAGGCCCATGCTGCTGAGCCGATTTAGCGCCGCGCCGTAATCGTCGAAATGCTCCGCCTGACGCCGCACATCGCCGTCCCAGTCGATACCCAGCCAGGCGAGATCGACCAGGATCGCCTCGGTGAACTCGGGCTTGCAGCGGCGGATGTCGATGTCCTCGATACGCAGCAGGAATCTGCCGCCAACATCGCGCGCGGCATGCCATGCGGTCAGCGCGGAAAATGCGTGGCCGAGATGGAGATAGCCGGTCGGACTCGGCGCAAAGCGGCTAACCACAGGGGACATGGGTTGCGACGTTAGCGCGGCCTCTGGCGGCATGCTATGT
>JAFAZJ010000063.1 GCA_019239835.1 Alphaproteobacteria bacterium
CGCCTCGCCACGCTCGGCACCTTCTCCCCGCCTGCGCGGGGAGAAGGTAAGTGGCGAAGCATCCCGCGCTGCGCTGGCTGCGCCTGGGCGCCGGTTGCGTGCTGGTCGCGGGCGCGATCATCTGGACCATCGACGTCTTCGGCTTCCCCGGCAAGTTGCGCCGCGGCGTCAACGAGGCGATCCGCAACACCAACGGCGTGCTGCGTCTCGACACGGTGACGGAATTCGACTGGGACGAGATCTCGGTGATCGCCGGGCACGGCGATCTCGCCAAGGCCAGCCAGTGCCTGGGCATTCCGGCTACCGACGACGCGGTGGCCGGCGAGGACATCGCCACGGTGGTCTTCGTGCGCGACCACGCGATCGCCCGCACCTATCGCAGCCCGCGTCCGCCCTTCCTCTATCCCCTGGTGCCGTTCCAGCCGGGCCCGTGTCGCGTGCCGCGCGCGCGGGCGAGCTTCAAGGTTACGCTCGACGAAGAGGGTCGCCACCGGCTCGTGCTGATCGAGCAACCGGCGCGCTAATCCTGCAAGCGGTCGGGCAGGTCGTCGAGCAGACGCGGCGCGTCGCGGCCGATCGTCTCGCACATCCGCCTGGTGTCCTTGCGCGCCTCGACCTCGCCCTTGCGGCGGATCTCATGCAGCTCAGCGCGGCTCATGTTCACCTTGCCTTCGGCATGCGCGATCGTTCGCTCCAGCTTGCGCATCTGCTCCGGCGTCGCCTTCACGCCACAGGCGGGGATCGCATAGGAGAGCGTGTAGAGGATGCCCAACGTCATTCGCCAGTCGGTTTGCGCGCGCGCCGAGGCCGCAAGCGCAACGACGATCGAGGCGGCAGCGATGGTGGCGACGATGCGACCCGACATGCGACTCTCTACGTGCCGGGCGCCGGTTGGGCGACGGGAGTTCCGGCGATGCGGGGATGAAGGCGCCGGACCCAGAGCCAGGCGCCGAGGAACAGGAAGGGCAACACCACGGGTACAGTGAAGATGAAACCCCACAACGAGATGAACGCCGTGAGTACCGTCATGCTCCGAAACTTTTCCCAGCAGCGGTCGAGCGAGGATCCGTCGCTGAACGAGCAGTCACCCCAGGCTGCGACGACACCGATCCAGATCGGGATCAGGACGTAGGTCCCGATCACGGTACCGCACCAGCATGCAAAGACACCGCTGCCGGTGGGCGCGGTATGGCCTCTGAGCAGCACGATGATGAGCCAGGTGAGTGCCCCTGCCACCGCGGCCGGCACACCGCCGATCGCGGCAAAATCCTGGGCCGCCGATTCGGTCTGCGAGGACGCGCCAATCATCTGCACGACGATCGATGGGATGACGCTGAGGCAGCCGAGCAGGCATCCATAGGCCAGGCTCTGAACGATGCGGCTGCGGCGGATCCAGACAGGTTGCATGGTGTCCTGAGCTACGCCATCTCGCGCATCTGTTTCCAGCTCGCCTCGACCATCTCGCGCGAGAGGTCGCGGGTGATGAAGACGATGCGCGAGCGGCGGTCCTCGTCGGGCCAGGCGGCCAGGCGCGTGGGCGGATGGAAGACCTTGTGCACGCCGTGGATCACCAGCGGCTCGCTTTCGCCCTCGACATTGAGCACGCCTTTCACGCGCAACAGGCGGTCGGCCCAGTTGCTGCGCAGCGCGGCCAGCCAGCGCTGGAAGGGCAGCCAGTCGAGCGGTTCGTCGAACGTCAGGCAGAAGCTGCCGACGCGCGCGTCGTGGCGGCTGCGGTCGACGGGATCGTGGTGATGGTGATCATGGCCGTGATGGTGATCGTGCGCGTGATGATGCTCGTGCGCCTCGGCCGCCAGCCAGTCGCGCACGCGGTCGGTTTTGCCCTGGGGATCGAAGGGACCGGCGTCGAACAGCAGTGCCGGATCGATCGCGCCGTGCGACACCTCGTGACGGCGTGCGCCGGGATTGAGCGCGGCGATGCGCGCGTCAAGTGTGCCGCGGCTTTCTGCGTCGGCGAGGTCGCCCTTAGTCAGCAGCAGGCGGTCGGCGACGGCGACCTGCTTGACCGCTTCCTCCTGCGCATCGAGCTGCTGCGCGCCGTGCACCAGGTCGACCGTGGTGACGATGGCGTCGAGGCGATAGTCGTGCGCCGTCATCGGATTGTTCAGCAGCAATGCCACGATCGGCGCCGGATCGGCGAGGCCGGTTGTCTCGATCAGCACGCGATCGAACGGCGCGATCTCGTCCTTCTGTCGCTTCGCCGCGATGTCGCGCAGCGTCTTCTCGAGATCGCCCTTGATGGTGCAGCAGACGCAACCCGATTGCAGCAGCACCATGTCGCCGTTGACCGACTGTACGAAGAGATGGTCGAGCCCGATCTCGCCGAACTCGTTGACCAGCACCAGCGAGCGCGCCATGCGCGGGTCCTGCAGCACCTTGTTGAGCAACGTGGTCTTGCCGCTGCCGAGGAAGCCGGTGATCAGCGCCACCGGCATGCGCTGGGCGGAACGGTCGGGATCGAACAGGCTCATGAGCATACGCTCCAATGGCTGCTGAGCATGGTCAAGCACCGGTCCAATTCGTGATTGTTACAGATTTATGAACACACGATTGCTTCACGAGTTGTTCCGTTGACTGCTTTGGCAACCCGTCGCAGCTTTTCGTCCGAGCTACCGCGGGGACCAATGAGCGGAGCCGCAACGGAGGAACACCATGGACTCAAAATACCTCTTGAAGCAGGAAGAGCTGAACGCGGCCGACAGCGAGCCCGACAATCCGGAACGCCGCAGCTTCTTCACTGGCGCCGCTGTCGCCGGCGGCGTGGCGGTGGCCGGCACGTTGCTCGCGCAGGCTGCGCACGCGCAGACCACGCCGGTCGCAGCACCTGCGCTCAGCGACAAGCCATGGTGGCCGCATCCGAAGTGGGGCAAGGACGATCAGGCGGGTGGATCGAACTGGATCACGCCGGCCAAGGTTCTCGACGCGGCCAAGTGGATCAAGGATGGCAAGATCTATCGCATCGGCCAGATCTATGACGCGGCGATGCCGAAATTCGGCGAGCGGCAGTTCGTGCTGCGCATCCCCGGAACGCCCACCGGCGGCCCGTTCGGCAACAACAGGTTGATCTATCACGACGAGTTCCTGGCCACCGAGATCGGCCAGACCGGCACCCAGTTCGACGGCCTCGGCCACATCGGAATTCAGATGGGCAAGGACGGCGACATGACCGAAATGCGCTATTACAACGGCCACACTGAGCTCGAGATCGGTGGTGCCTACGGCCTGAAGAAGCTCGGCATCGAGCACATCAAGCCGCTGTTCACGCGCGGCCACCTGTTTGATGTCGAGGCCGTGAAAGGCAAGATGATGGAGGCGGGCGACGAGATCAAAGTCGCCGACCTGCGCGCCGCCATGCAAAAGCAGGGAATGAACGAAGCCGACGTCAAGGAAGGCGACGCCGTGTTCTTCCAGACCGGCTGGAGCAAGCTCTGGAGCAAGAACAACGATAAGTACAACAGCGGCGAGCCGGGCATCGGCCTGGAAGTCGCGAAGTGGTGCATCGACAAGGGCGTCTGCCTCACCGGCGCCGACACCTGGGCGACCGAGGTCGTGCCCAACCCGGACAAGAATCTGGTTTTCGTCGTGCACGGCGAGATGCAGACCAAGCACGGCATTCTCAACCACGAGAACATGAACTTCGACGCGCTGATCGCCGACAAGAAGTATCAGTTCGTCTATGTGTTCTCGCCGGCACCGATCAGGGGTGCGACCGGCTCCAACGGCGGTCCGATTGCGATCACCTGATCGCTACCGCAAGATCGAAGCCCCGCCGCAAGGCGGGGCTTTTTCTTTGAGGCGACCATGCCCAACATCCGCACACCACAAACCGACGCCTACTTCGAAGCCTTCCGAGCGGCGCGTGGCATCGCCGACACCGCGTACGACGTCGCGCGTTTCGGCTGGACGCAGGGACTCACGGACGAGCTGAACACCCTGGTGTTCAGCGGCCGCAAGCGCGCGACCTGCTGCCTGAAGCAACAGATCGACGTTGGTAAGGAGGGCATGGCGCGAGTCGGCGGCTATTGCGTGATGCTCGATAGCAGCGATCGGCCTGTTGCCATCTGGCGCACGACCGATGTCAGCGTGCGGCCGGTGAATCAGGTCGACGATGCTTTCGCCTGGGACGAAGGCGAGGGCGATCGCTCGCGCGCCGACTGGCTGCGCATGCACAACAACTTCTATACCGCGCTCGCCGAGCGTGAGGGCTTCGCCTACGACGACGGCATGCCGGCGGTGTTCGAGCGCTTCACCATCGTCTGGCCACCGGAGCACGCAGATTCCTGACGTCGTTGTCGCCCGCGCACGCGCGCGCTAGGGTTCGCATCAACAACAGCAGTGAGTGGAGGAGATCCCATGCGGTTCGCGACTTCGTTGGCGGCCTGCGCGTTGGCGCTGGCGTTCTCGACGGCAGTGCTGGCGCAAGGCCTGCCGCGCGCGGCCAAGCCCGAGGAGGTCGGGCTGTCAACCGACCGGCTGAAGCGGCTGAGCGATCGCATGAAGCAGGGCGTCAAGGACGGCGAGCTGCCTGGTGCCGTGGTGCTGGTCGCGCGCAACGGCAAGGTCGCCTATCTCGAGTCCTTCGGTTTGCGCGACCCCGAGGCCAAGGCGGAGATGAAGAACGACGCGATCTTCCGCATCGCCTCGATGACCAAGCCCTTCGTCTCGGTGGCGATCATGATGCTGGCCGAGGAGGGCAAGCTGTCGATCGCCCATCCGGTGTCGCAGTATCTGCCGGAGTTCAAGGACCTCAAGGTCGGCGTGGTGAAGAAGAAGGACGACGGTACCTCCGAGGTCGTGCTCGAAGCGCCCAAGCGGCAGATGACCATCCAGGATCTGCTGCGCCACACCTCGGGCCTGAGCTATGGTGTCGCCGGCAGCGATCCGCTGAAGCAGGCTTATGTCGACGCCAAGGTCGGCGATCCCAACCAGACCAACGCCGAGATGGTCACCAAGCTGTCGAAGCTGGCGCTGATCCATCAGCCGGGCACGACCTGGGAGTACAGCCACTCGACCGACGTGCTGGGCGCGATCGTCGAGGTGGTGTCGAAGATGCCGCTCGATCAGTTCATCGCCGAGCGCATCGCCAAGCCGCTCAAGCTGCCGGATACCGGCTTCATGGTCGATGCCAGCAAGGCCAACCGCGGCGCGCGCCCGCAGAAGGAAGGGCCGAAGAACGAGATGCCCAACGTTCCGCTGGTCACCAACAACGCCAAGTGGAAGTCGGGCGGCGGCGGCATGGTGTCGACCGCCGCCGACTACGCGCGCTTCTGCCAGTTCCTGCTCAACGGCGGCCAGCTCGACGGCGTGCGCCTGCTGTCGCGCAAGACGGTCGAGCTGATGACCGCCAATCATCTGCCGCCGAACGTGTTGATGGGCCCCGACATGTGGCGCTTCGAAGCGCTCGAGCCCGGCCGCCACATGGGTCAGGGCTTCGGCCTGGGCTTCGCGGTGCGCGTCGATGCCGGCCGCTCGCCGCTGCACGGCTCGGTCGGTGACTATTTCTGGGGCGGTGCCTACGGCACGTATTTCTGGATCGATCCGAAGGAGAAGATGTTCGTGGTCGTGATGATGCAGTCGCCGGCTGCCCGCCTGCCGTACCGCTATCTCATGCGCGAGCTGGTCTATCAGGCGGTGGTCAACTGACCGTCGCAGGGGGAGGAGAGTAGTCCATGTTGATGCGTCGCTTGCTGCTGGCCACCACGGCCGCGCTGTTCATCGCCGCGCCGGTGCTGGCCCAGGGCCTGCCGCGCGCGGCGAAGCCGGAGGAGGTCGGGCTGTCGTCCGACAAGCTCAAGGCCTTCACCGCGCGGCTGAAGGAGGGCGTCGACAAGGGTGAGATCCCCGGTGTCGTCGCCATCATCGTGCGCAACGGCAAGGTGGCCTATGTCGACGCCGTGGGCTTCCGCGACCGCGAGGAGAAGGCGGCGATGAAGCCCGATGCGATCTTCCGCATCGCCTCGATGACCAAGCCGATCGTGTCGCTGGCGATCATGATGCTGGCGGAAGAGGGCAAGCTCTCGATCGCCCAGAAGGTCTCCGACTTCATCCCGGAGTTCGCCAAGCTCGAGGTCGGCGTCGAGAAGAAGAAGGACGACGGCACGGTCGAGCTGATCACCGAGCCGCAGCGCCGGCAGATGACGGTGCAGGACCTGCTGCGCCATACGTCGGGCCTGACCTACGGCACCTTCGACAAGTCGCTGGTCGACCAGGAGTACCTCAAAGCCGGGATCAACAACCGCAACCTCACCACGCGCGAGTTCATCGGCAAGTTGATCCGCCTGCCGCTGAAGCATCAGCCCGGCACCACCTGGGAATACAGCGTATCGACCGACGTGCTGGCCTGGATCGTCGAGGTCGTGAGCGGCAAGCCGATCGACGCGTTCGTCGCCGAGCGCATCACCGGGCCGCTGAAGATGCCCGACACCGGCTTCTGGGTCGACGCCAAGAACCTCGGCCGTCTTGCCGAGGCGCAAAAGGACGCCCAGGGCCAGCGCCCCGTGATGCGCGACGTCAAGGCGCCGCCCTCGTGGCCATCGGGCGGCGGCGGCATGGTCTCGACCGCTGCGGACTACGCGCGCTTCGGCCAGTTCTGGCTCAATGGCGGGCAGCTCGACGGCGTGCGCCTGATCTCGCGCAAGACGGTCGAGCTGATGACCGCGAACCACCTGCCGCCGGGTACCAAGCTCAACGCCGCGGATACCGCCAATCCCAGCCCCACCAGGCCGACGCCTGTGATGGGCCAGGGCTTCGGCCTGGGCTTCGCCGTGCGCATCGCCGAGGGGCGCAACCCGATGCCGGGCTCGGTCGGCGAGTTCTACTGGGCCGGCGCCTACGGCACCAACTTCGTCGTCGACCCCAAGGAGAAGCTGGTGGTCGTGCTGATGATGCAGGCGCCGTCGCAGGGCGCAAACTACCGCATCCTCATGCGCCAGTTCGCGCACGAGGCGATCACCGATTGACGCCGTGAGGTGGTCGCGCTGTCTCGCGCTGGCGGCGCTCGCTCTGGCCTGGAGCGCGGCGCCGGCAGTGGCGCAGCCGACGCGAGAGGAGAACTGGAAGCGCTGCAGTAGCACTGATCTGAATGAATTGATCAGCGCCTGCACCGCGGTGATCGGGGCGGGCGGCGAGAGCACCGCCAATCTCGCGATCGCCTACTACAATCGCGGCGTGGCCTACGAACGCAAAGGCGACAGCGAACGCGCGATCCAGGACTACGACGAGGCGATCCGTCTGCGACCGACCTACGCCAATGCCTTCCATGGTCGCGCGTCCGCCAACTATCGCCTGGGTCGGCGCGAGCTGGCGATGCGCGACTACAATCAGGCGCTCGAGCTCGATCCCGCCAACGCCGGCGCCTGGGCCGATCGGTGCTGGCTCCAGACCATGCTCGGCAAGCTCGACCTGGCGCTCAAGGACTGCGATGAGGCGGTGCGGCGCGGTCCGACTCTGGCGCGCGCACTCAACAATCGTGGCTTCGTTCATCTGCGTGCCGACCGCCTCGATGCCGCCATCGCCGATTTCGACGCCGCGCTGCGGCTGAACCCACGCCAGGCCGTGCCGCTCTACTGCCGCGGCATCGCGCTGAAGCGCAAAGGCCTGGTCGCCAACGGTGACGCCGACATCGCGGAGGCCAAGACGATCCGTGCCAGGATCGTCGAGGAAATGGCCAGCGTCGGCGTGCGCTAGCGCAGCGGACCCTCATTCGATGCATGCACAGCCCGAGACCCTCGACGTGATCGACGACCTGCTGACGGCGATCCGCCAGCGGGCCTGGCTCACCGAGCGCAAGCGCGGCATCTTCTATCGCAAATCGGCGGGCTGGCTGCATTTCCACGGCAAGCAAGGCGCCATCGTCGCCGACCTCAAGGTCGGGCGCGACTGGGTGCGTTATCCCGTCGATCGCCGCAAGGACTGGCCGAGGCTGCTGGCGGCCCTCGACGAGGGCGCTGCCTACTGAATGGTGAACTCGACCCGATTGTTCTGAGGTTCCCTCACGCCGTCGGGTGTCATGACGAGTGGCTGGGATTCGCCGAGTCCTCTCGCCTCGATGGCATCGGCAGGTATGCCCTGGGCGACCAGTGCTTTCTTGACCGCTTCGGCGCGTCGCAATGACAGTCCCATATTGTAAGCAGCGCCGCCTGAGCGGTCGGTATGGCCGGTGAGGGTGATTCGAGGCTTGATGCTCTGTCGGGCGTATTGGGCGGCATTTCTGATAGTGGCGACCCCGGTGGCACTGATTGCCGTGCTGTCGTGCTCGAAGAACACCGACCAATCGACGGCGGCTGCGGGCGCGGGAGAAGCTGGCGGCGGGACTTCCGCGCATCCCGCGCTCACGACCAGGACGGCGGCCATGCAAAGCCTCTTCCACATACCGTTTTCCCCCGATAGTCGAAAAACCATACCATTGCGCTCGGCATCGAGGGGCCTACTCCGGCAGCGCGCGTGACGCTAAAGTGGCCCTCGGGCCGGATCTCTCGGCTGCGGTGACGGAAACCGACATGACCCTTTCACGACGCACGGTGAGCCGTCTTCTCGGCGCGACGGCGCTTGCGCCGTTTGCGGCGCGCGCGGCCGACGTGCTGCCGATCTTCGATGCGCATCTGCACTACAGCCACGACGCGGTGGACGTGTTGCCGCCGGCCGATGCCATCGGCCTGCTGCGCAAGGCGGGTCTCAAGCGCGCGATGGTGTCGAGCTCCGACGATGACGGCACGCAGAAGCTCTATGCGCTGGCGCCCGACCTGATCCTGCCGGAACTGCGGCCCTATCGACGGCGTGGCGATCTCTCGACCTGGTTCAAGGACGAGGGCGTGCTGAAATACGTCGAGGAGCGCATCCGCAAGCACAAGTACGTCGCCATCGGCGAGTTCCATCTCTACGGCGCCGATGCCGATCTGCCGATTCCGCGTCGCATGGTCGAGCTGGCCAAGCAGTACAAGGTCTTCCTGCATGCGCATTCCGACGCCGATTGCATCGATCGCCTGTTCCGGCAGGACGCCAACGCGCGCGTGCTGTGGGCGCATTCCGGCTTCATCGCGCCGGCCGAGGTCGTGGCGGTGCTGCGCCGGCACAAGAACCTGTGGTGCGATCTCGCCTTCCGCAGCGACCAGGGCTCGGGCGGCAAGGTGAATGCCGGCTGGCGCGCGGCGTTCATGGAGTTCCCCGACCGCTTCATGGTCGGCACCGACACCTTCACCCCCGAGCGTTGGCATTACGTGATCGAGCACGCCAATTTCTCACGCGCGTGGCTGGCCGACATGCCCAAGGACGTCGCCGAGCGCATCGCCTGGCGTAACGGCGAAAGCGTGTTCGGCGGCATGATGTCGGCGGGCGGATGACATTCGTCGTGCGGCTGATGCTGCTCGCTGCCCTGTCGACGGCGGCGTCGCCCGCATTCGCCTGCGATCCACCCTCGCTTGGCGCGTCCCAGAAGGTCGTCGACTCGCGGAACTATCGCATTGCCTGGCGCGTGCGGCCCGATCCGATCGCGGTGTCCGAGCCTTTCGCCCTGGAGATATCGGTCTGCGCCAATCCGGGGGCGGAACCGGTCGAGAGCATCGCGGTCGACGCCGTCATGCCCGAGCATCGTCACGGCATGAACTATCGGCCCAGCGTCATCGATGGGCCGGATGGACGCTACCTCGTCGAGGGCATGCTGTTCCACATGCCCGGCACCTGGCGGCTGATCTTCGACGTGCGCGCCGGCGGCGCGACGGAGCAGCTCACCCAGGATCTGACGGTGGAGTGATGGCGCGGCGCTGGCAGATCCTGCTGGCCGTCCTCGGCGCCTGCCTGCCGCTGCTGCTCGCCTACGCCAACACCGAAGAGTGGAGCACTGCCGAGCGCCGCGCCATCCTGCGCTTCGGTCCATGGCCGCCGGCGCCCTCGCGCGATGCGTCCAACCGCGTGTCCGGCCGCGATGACGCGATCCTCCTGGGCGAGCGGCTGTTCTTCGATCGCCGTCTGAGTGGCGGGCGCAACATGGGCTGCGACTGGTGTCACGCACCGCAGCGCGACTGGAGCGACGGATTCCAGAGAGGCGTCGGCCGCGACGTGGTCGATCGCAACACGCCCAGCCTGTGGAATGTCGGCACGCGGCATTGGCTCGGCTGGGACGGTGCGCATGACAGCCTGTGGAGCCAGAGCCTGCGGCCGATGGTCGACCCGCGCGAGATGAACGCGACGACCAGGCAGATCGCCGAGCGCATCCGCACCGACGGCGATCTCTCCTGCCGCTACGAGAAGGTGTTTGGCACAGCGCCGGCCTTCATGGACGACGAGCAGGTGCTGGTCGCCACCGGCAAGGCGCTGGCGGCGTTCCAGGAGACGCTGGTCAGCGGCCGCACGCCGTTCGACGATTTCCGCGACGCGCTGCAGCGTGGCGACGCGGCCGGGCAGGCGGCCTACCCCGATGCGGCCAGGCGCGGCCTGAAGCTCTTCATCGGCAAGGGCCGCTGCAGCGTCTGCCATGTCGGCCCGACCTTCAGCAACGGCGAGTTCGCCGATACCGGCGTGCCGTTCTTCGTCGTGCCCGGTCGCGTCGATCCCGGCCGCCACGGCGGCATCGCCGCGCTGCGCAAGAGCCCCTTCACGCGCCTGGGTGCACACAGCGACGACACACAGGGGCTCGACACGCTGCGCACCCGCCACGTCGAGCCGCAGCATCGCAATTTCGGCGAGTTCGCCGTGCCGTCCCTGCGCAACGTCGCGCGCACCGCGCCGTACATGCACGCCGGCTCGCACGCGACATTGGACGACGTGGTGCGGCACTACTCCGAGCTCGATGAAGAGCGCCTGCATGCCGACGGCGAGCGCATCCTGCGGCCGTTGCGGCTGACGGCGCAGGAAAGCAACGACCTTGTGGCCTTCCTCGAATCGCTCTCCGATACACCGAAGCCTTTCGTTCGCCGAACCGCCGATACCGATCCGCCATGTCGATGAAACTCTCGCGCCGCGTTTCGATGGCGGCGATCATGTGGTTGGCCGCGGCCACGCCGAGCTGGTCGCAGCAATGGAAGGAATATCGCGCGCCATGGGCCGGCTATCGCGTCGAGCTGCCAGACGGCAAATGGGAGTACAGCATCGATACCATCCGCACCAATGGCGGCCCGGCCCAGATGTATACGGTCAAGGTCCAGACAGGAGACGGTGTCTACGGCGCCTCGCACTACAGCCATGTCATGCAGTTTCCGGATCCCCAGGCCGCGCTCGACACCATTCGCAGCCACGGCGGCGGGGAGCTGCGCGAAGAGCAGCGCCTGACGATCAACGGCGCGCCGGCGCGCCGGTTCATCAAGGATAATCGTCCCATGAAGGCGGTCGTCGTGGCGCTGGTCGTCCTCGCCCCCGGTCGTTATCACCATGTCATCTACGCCGGTCCCGTTGGAACGGAGCATTCGCCCGCCGTACGCAGGTTGCTGGACTCCTTTGCGCTGTTGCCGAGATAAGCTCGGTATTCCTCGATTGATTGCCTCGCCCTGACGCATCGCCTAGGGTCGTGCATCGTTCGAACGAATTCGCGAGGAAACGCCGATGATCGACCTCTACACCTGGTCGACGCCCAACGGGCGCAAGGTCTCGATCATGCTCGAGGAGTGCGGGCTGCCGTACAACGTGCACAAGGTCGACATCAGCAAGAACGAGCAGTTCAAGCCCGATTTCCTGAAGATCAGTCCCAACAACAAGATCCCGGCGATCATCGATTCCGACGGGCCGGGCGGCCCCTACAGCTGTTTCGAGACCGGCGCGATCCTGCTGTACCTCGCCGACAAGACCAACAAGTTCCTGCCGGCCGATCGCGCCAAGCGCTTCGACCACATCCAGTGGCTGATGTGGCAGATGGGCGGCTTCGGCCCGATCCTCGGCCAGACGCACCACTTCGTGCGCTTCGCGCCCGAGCAGGTGCCCTACGCGATCAAGCGCTTCACGGAGGAGACCGCGCGGCTTTACGGCGTGCTCGACAAGCGGCTGGCGAGCAACGAGTGGTGCGGCGGTGCCGATTACGGCGTGGCCGATTTCGCGATCTATCCCTGGGCGGCGCGCCACGAGTGGCACCGCATCGACCTCGCCGCCTTCGCCAACGTCAAGCGCTGGTACGACGCCATGGGCGCGCGCCCGGCGGTGAAGAAGGGCATGGCGGTGCCGGCGTGAGGCAGGGCCTCGCGATCGCCGCGCTGGTGCTGACGCTCGGCGGTTGCGCCACGGCGCCGCCACCTGCCGCGCCGTCCGCCTGCCGCGCGCCGCTAAAGGCGATGACCCAGGTCGATCTCTATTTCGGCCGCAATATTCCCGGCGGCGGCGAGGTCAGCGACGCGCAGTGGCGCCAGTTCCTCGACGAGGTGGTGACGCCGCGCTTCCCC
Organism: Alphaproteobacteria bacterium; assembly: GCA_019239835.1. Lineage (GTDB taxonomy): Bacteria > Pseudomonadota > Alphaproteobacteria > Reyranellales > Reyranellaceae > JAFAZJ01. The sequence goes on from JAFAZJ010000063.1 coordinate 12,381, forward strand.
GACGGGCTCTCGGTGCTCGACGTCTATGGCCAGTGGAAG
>JAFAZJ010000077.1 GCA_019239835.1 Alphaproteobacteria bacterium
TCATGGCCGGCGGAGAAATGCTTGCCAGCACCGGCGATGATGATCACGCGCACATTCTTGTCGTCGGCGGCGCGTTTGAAGGCGGCGTCGAGCTCATGCAGCATCACCCGGCTCTGCGCGTTGAGCACATGCGGGCGGTTGGTGGTGATGCGCAGCACGCTGTCGAAGCGTTCCCAGGTCAGCGTCTTGTAGTCGGCCATCACTGTCTCCTTCACTGCGCCAGGAAGCCGCCGTCGACGACGATCTCGGTGCCGGTGATGTACGATGCCTCGTCCGAGGCGAGGAACAGCGAGGCGTTGGCGACTTCCTCGATGCGTCCGGCACGGCCCATCGGGATGGCGTTGATCAGCTTCTTGCGCACCTCAGGGTCGCCGGTGAGCTTCGAGGTGCGCATCGGCGGCATCACGCCGGGATGCACCGAGTTCACCCGCACGTTGTCGCGCGCGAACTGCACCGCCACCGCCTTGGTCATCAGCCGCACCGCACCTTTGGACGCGTTGTAGCCCATGTGCACGATGCGCTGGCCGACGAAGCCCGAGATCGAGGAGATGTTGACGATCGAGCCACCGCCATTCTTGCGCATCTCCGGCACCGCCATCTTCATGCCGAGGAACACGCCCTTGGCGTTGATATCCATCACCCGATCCCAGATGTCCGTGCTGAACAGATCGGGATGGCTGGCGCTGATGCCGGCGTTGTTGACCAGGATGTCGAGCTTGCCGAAGGAGTTCAGCGTGGCGGCGATCAGCGCCGACCACTCGGACTCCTGCGTCACATCGAGGTGCTGATACAGCGCGGTGTTGCCGATCTCGCGCGCGACGGCCTGGCCGTCGGCATCGATCATGTCGGCGAGCACGACCTTGGCGCCCTCCTTGGCGAACAGCTTGGCCGTGCAGGCGCCCATGCCGCCAGCGGCACCGGTGACGATCGCGACCTTGTCCTTGAGCCGCATGATGCTTCCTCCGCGTTGTCGTTGCCGACATCTTAGCGGATCGGGCGCGCGCGCAAGACCCGATCGCAGGCGCGGGATCGTTCAGAGAAACGGCGAGGCGACGGCGACGATGATCAGGATCACCAGGGCCAGACGGCGGAAGAAGCTTTCGCTCGCCAGCTTGAACAGCCGCTCGCCGACCAGGCCGCCGCCGATATAGGGCAGCACGAAGATCGCCGCGAGCAGCAGCGCCTGCAAGGTCATCAGTCCGCGCACGCTTAGTCCGGCCAGCGCCACCAGGTCGACCGCCGCGAAGTAGACGATGAAGCTGGCGCGGATGGCGGCGGCCGCACCGGCACCAGCGAGGTAGTAGAAGGCGACCGGTGGTCCGGCCATACCGGCCAGCCCGTTGAGGAAACCGCTGGCAACGCCGGCGCTCAAGGTGCCGGCCAGCACCGGCTTGCCGGTGTAGCGCCAGCCGCTGGCCAGCAACAGCACCGCGCCCAGCACGATGCCCGAGATCGCCCAGCGCAACGGTGCCGGATCGGCCCACGCCAGCAGCCATACGCCAATCGGCACGCCGACCGCCGCAGCGACCAGCAAGGTCGCGATCTGCCGCCAGTCGACCAGCGGCCAGGCCCGCCGCAGCAGCGGCAGCGAAATGCAGAACTCGATCAGAAGGCAGACCGGCACACCCACCGTCGGTCCGTAGAAGGCCGAGAACACCGGCGTGAGGATCATCGCCGAGCCGAAGCCGGCAAAGCCGCGCACAACGCCGGCAAGCACGGCGGTGGCGAGACAGATCAGGACGGGGACGAGAAGAAGCTCGGGCATGGCGGCGCTCTTATAGCCGATGCCGCAATCGCCAGTTTGATCCTTGTTGCCGGCGTGCGGCGTTGGAGCGTCTGCTCGTCTTATGGTAGTATGCCGTCATGTTGCGAATTGTTCTTTTATTGATTCTTTGCTGCATTTCCTCGCTCGCTGCGGGCCAGACGGGCGGACCGCCGATGTTCCGCGCCCACCAGCTGGATCGCGATTCGGTCGATCGCACGACTGCCTTCGTCCGTGACCAGATGAACGAGACGCTCTGCGGGACCCTGCGGCGTTGCGTGCCGGAGACGGCCGCGGAGCGGGCCCGGCCGCTGCTGCCCCGCGACGTGGAGTTGCGCATCATCGACGCCGGCATGATCTCGGCGACGGCGGATTGGTGCGGCGTCAGTTCGACCCCGCATTTCCTCGCGATGATGGACTTCGAGCGCGGCAGCCGCCGGTGGAACGAGCGGCAGCATACCTACATCGCCTTCCTCCACGGCAGCATCAAGAAGACGATCCGTGCCAAGGGCGAGGGCACCCATTGCGACGAGCCGGCGCGCGTCGCCGTCGAGACGCTGGTCCAGAAGCGCATTCGGCAGTACCGCACGGCCGCCTCCGGCGATTCGACCAACAGCGCGGCGAGCGGCGCGACGTCGCGCGATCCCGCGTCGAAGGGCCCGCCGATCAGCAGCATGCTCAAGCTGTTTTCCAGCGAGCGGATCGACCAGATGATCGCGACTGTGCGCGACAACCTCCATCGCCTCACCCTGCCCGATGGCTCGGCCATGGCGCGCGAGAGCGATGCGGAGCGTGCCCAGCCTCTTCTGCCCGCCAGCATCGAGCGTCGCGCGGTCGATGCCGGCATGGTGTCCGGCGTATCCGAGTGGTGCGGCGTCGACCCGCACCTGCACTACGCCGCGATGATGGCCTGGGAGCGCGGCCATCGCCGCTGGTCGGCCAAGCAGCTCGCCTATATCGGCGGCCTGCACGACGCGGCGAAGAGCGCGATCAAGGGCTCGCGCCAACACCAGATGTGCGATCCCAACGGCAAGGGCGCGATCGCCGACAGCCTGATGACCCGCGTCAGGCAATATCGCGAGGCGACTCCGTCCGGCTGATCACATCAGCGCCCGGCCCGACATCACGCGATCATAGTCGGCACGCGCCATCATCATGACCAGCGTCTCGAACTCGACGCTGGGCGCCCAGTGCAGCGCGCGGCGCGCCTTGCCGGCATCGCCGAGCTGCGTCTCGACTTCCACCGGCCGAAAGAATTCCTCGGCGATCTCGACGATCACCCGACCGCTTCTGCGCTCGCGCGCCGTCTCGGCGATACCCGATCCGCACCAATCGAGATCGAAACCCAGTGCCGCAGATGCGGCGCCGACGAAGTCGCGCACCGATCGCGTGCGGCCGGTGGCGATGACATAGTCGTCGGCACGTTCAGCACAGATCATCTGGTGGATAGCCTCGACAAAGTCGCCGGCGAAGCCCCAGTCGCGCTTGGCCGCGAGATTGCCCAGGCGCAGCGTGACGTTGGCGCCGGCTTTGATCTCGGCCAGGGTCGAGGTGATCTTGCGGGTGACGAACTGGCGACCGCGCAGCGGCGACTCATGATTGAACAGGATGCCGGCGCTGGCGTGCAGGCCGTAAGCCTCGCGGTAGTTCACCGTGGCGTGGTGGGCGAAGACCTTGGCGACCGCGTAGGGGCTGCGCGGATGGAACGGCGCGCTCTCGTTGAAAGCGACGGCACTCACGCCGCCAAACATCTCCGAGCTCGAGGCCTGGTAGAAGCGGATCGCCGGATTGACGCTGCGGCAGACCTCCAGCAGGCGCAGCACGCCCATCGCGTCGGCATCGGCGGTGTAGAGCGGTTGCTCGAAGCTCGAGCCGACGAGGCTCTGGGCGGCGAAGTTGTAGACCTCCTGTGGCCGCACCCGATCGACCAAGCGGCGGATATTCTCGTAGTCGAGCAGGTCGAAGGCCTCGATCGTCACGCGTTCGGCGATGCCCAGCTCGCGCAGCCGCCAGTCGTTCCACGACGCCGACGGCCGCGCCGCGCCATGCACGTCGTAACCGCGCTCCAGCAGCAACTTCGCCAGATAGGCTCCGTCCTGGCCAAGGATGCCGGTAATCAGGGCCTTCTTCTTCGCCATCGTCCGCCAACCACGCTACCTGTTGGCAAGCCCCTTATAGCAATCGGGACCCCATGCGAAGCGCGGCCGGCCCCGCCGGCGTCGTGACCACAGAAAGGATTCGAGACAGGACCTTATTGCACCCGCCGATACAGATCGGGATAGGTCACGACCAGCCCGTCGGAATCGACCTCGACCTCGCGCACGAAGTCGCTGTCGAGTGATTCGTAGCGATAGCGCCGCAGCGGCTCGAGGCAGGTATAGCGCTGCGGGCTGATCGTCACCGTGAAGGCCGGCAGCACGATGTAGACAATGCGGAGCTCGGCCGACTGGCCGGCACCGAGGTTCAGGCGGCGGATCGGCAGTGTGTTGGTGAACGGCGTCAGCGGCAGATCGACGTCGATGGCGCCGTCGAGCGCGGGCGACGATTCACCAGCGCCGTCGCGCCAGTGACCGGCACCGTCGCCATGCAGGTCGAGACGGCGATCCATGCCCGCCATGTCGACCTCGACCCGGCGCGTGCGCCAAGCCGTGTCGCAGGTGATGCGGAAGCGGGCGCCGAAGCGCGCGCCCTCCTCTTCGCCGACGACGACAGCCTCGGCGACGATCGCCTCCTCACCTTGCGTCAGCACGAGATGCTGCAGGCTCTCACCGCTCCAGTCGCGCCAGCGAGCGGTGATGATCCGGGTCATGACACGCGCCCCATCGTGCGCTGCATGTCGCCCACCGCCAGCCTGGTTTGGCCGCGGACATAGTCGGCGAACTCGTTGGGCATCAGGTCGATGAGCCATTCGACCCGGCAGCGCCCGGCGTCCTCGGCGATCACCTGGACCGAGGCGTTGTAGTGCGCCGCGCGACCGCCGATGATGGCGTAGACCAGCCGACGCCGTTCGTCATCGCTCGACACCAGCGTCTCGCGCGCCGTCGTGCCGTTGGCGAAATGCACGACGCGCACGCTCTCGCCGTCGGGCTGGGAGTCGGTGAGGAAGCCCGGCGCAACGCGGCGGTGCACCGCCTGGAAATCGCGCAGCGCGTCCCACACCGCGTCGGCCGGCGCGTCGATGGTGATGTCGTTGCGAATGGTAGCCATCGTTGTCTCCGTCGTGGATGGACTCGATGGCACCGATATGAGGATTGACGCTTGCCTTGGCTGGCGATTTTCGGACGTCATCGCCTCCGGCGCGGTCAGCTGCCGTGGTCGTCCTTGGCCGGGGTCGGCCGCGCCGACGGTCGGTCGAGGCCCTCGATCAGCGAGCGCACGGGATTGGTGCCCGTCGCAGTGAAGCCGGCCTCACCGAGGAGCTGGTCAATGACCGGCGACTGCGCGCGATAGGCCAGCAGGGCGTTGAGCAGCGAATCGCTGGGTGTCGTCGCGGCCTTGGCGCCGTCGGCCCCCGCGCCGCCGCGGCCCGGCAGGCCGCCGCCCATGTCGATGATCTTCACGTCGCCGATCTTCTCCAGCGGCCGCACCGCCTCGGCCAGCGCCAGCGGGATCACGCGTAGGCGTTCCTTGGTGATCTCCAGCTCGATGATCGCCGCCGACATGGCGTTGCGCGCCTCGTTGATCTTGCGCTGGCCGTCGGCCTCGACTTCGTAGGTCTTGGCCTGCGCCTCGGCGCGGATCTTGGCGGCGTCGGCATCGGCCTGCGCCTCGGTGCGGATCGCGGCCGCCTTGTTTTCCGCCGCCTCGCGCTCGGCCTGCGCGGCAATCGTCACCTTGGCGGCGTCGCGTTCGGCCTGCTGGCGGGCCTCGATGACGGCCGCCTGCCGCGTGCGCTCGGCGATGGCGATCTGCCGCGCCGTCTCGACGCTCTCGGTCGCCGACGTCGCCAGCGCGCGCGCTTCCTCGGCCTTGGCCCGCGCCTCGCTCTCCGCCCGGCTCTTGTCGGCGACGGCGATGGCGCGATCCTGGTCGGCGATCTCGACGTCGCGCTTCTTGCCGATCGCCAGCGTCTCGGCGGCGCGCTCGCTCTCGATCTGCCGCTGGCGAATCGCCAGCTCGGCTTCGATGCGCGCCGTCTCCTGGGCCTGCTTGGCCGTCGCGGTGCGCTGGGCGATCACCTGGTCGGCGGCGATTCGCGCCTGCTCCTCGGCCTGGCGCGCCTCGGCTTCCTTCTGCGCCGCAGCGGCGCGCGTCTCGGCCGTCTTGTTGACGATGTCGCGCTGCTGGTTGAGCTCCGATTCCTTCTTCTGCCGCTCGATGTCGAGCGTGCGCTGGCGCGCCTCGAGGTCGGTCTGGGCGATCGCCACCTCGGTGTTGCGCACCGTGAGGTTGCGATCCTGGCGCCGCGACTCGGTGATCTTGGTCAGTGCGGTCAAGCCCTCGGCGTCGAAGGCGTTGTTGGGGTTGAAGAACTTGGTATCGGTCTGGTCGAGCTTGGTGAGCGAGGCGCTCTCCAGCTCGAGGCCGTTGAGCTCGAGGTCGCGCGCCACCGCCGTCTGCACCGACTGCACGAAGGTCGCGCGCTGCTCCTGCAGCTCGGCCAGCGCCATGGTGGCGGCGACACTGCGCAGGGCGTCGACGAACTTGGCCTCGATCAGCGCACGCAGCTGCTCGGCGTCGTTGGTGCGGTCGCCTAGCGTCTGGGCCGCCAGCGCGATCGACGGTGAATCGGGCTTCACGCGCACATAGAACTCGACGCCGATATCGGCGCGCATGCGATCGCGCGTGATCATCGCGTCGGCGTTGTCGCGCCGGACCTCGAGCCTGAGCGTCTGCAGGTTCACCCAGGCGATGCTCTGGAACACCGGCAGCACGATCGAGCCGCCGTCGAGCACGACCTTCTGGCCGCCGAGACCCGTGCGCACATAGGCGCGATCCTTTTCCGCGCGGATGTAGAGGCGCGCGATGACCAGGCCGAGCGCCAGCAGCGCGACGATGATGATGATGGCGGGGATCGCGAGATCGAAGAGATGGCTGAGCATGTCGGTCTCCAGGGGGCGCTACTGGCCGGAGGATACGGCAGGCGATTCGGCGACGAGGGCAGGGTCGGCAACGGCGATGGCGAGCACGCCCTTGCGCACGTCGATCACCAGGACCGACGCGCCCGCGGGGATGACGGCAGCCAGGTCGGCTGGCTCAACCCGCGGGAAATGTGTGTTGCCATGGCGGTCGACGATGCGCGCCCGCGCCACGACGCCGGCGCGCACCGGTCCGACGGTGACAACGCCCACCAGCCCGACGAAGTCACCACTGGTTTGGGCGTAGGTCTCGTCGCGCGGCACGATCCGCGCCACCAGGCTCGAAAGCCAGCGCGTGAAGTAGGCAGTGGGCACCAGCACCACGGCTACGGCGAGCAGCGCGGGCATCGGCCGCCAGATGCCGTTGAGGCCGATCTGCAGCGCCAGCCCCGAGATCGAGAATGCGGCGAGCGCGATGATCAGCAGGATGAAGATCGGCACGCGGCCGAGGTTCAGCCAGTCGAAGGCGCTGCCGAACAATCCGGCCTTGCCGCCAAGCACCTCCTTGCCGGGGTGCAGGCCGTCGATATGGCCGCCGTCGACGTGCACCGCGTGATGGAGGATCGCCGACAGCGGCTTGCCGATCAGCAGCGTGAGGATCTCGAACAGCGTCAGCCCGATGAGGACCAGCGCGGCGATCGAGAACGGCGCAACCTGCGGCAGGACGAGGAAGTCGAGCATCGGTCAGGCCAGTTGGCCCTAGTTGCGGCCGGCTTTCAAGCGCGCGAGTCGCTCGGCGACTGCATGTTTGCGCGCGAGGTCGTTGAGCTCGTCGATCGCCTTGCCGTCGGCCGGCGCGTCGCCCGATGGCACGCCGCTCAGGCGCTCGACGGCCGACTGCGCACGCTCGACCTTGTCCAGCGCGCGATCGACACGCGACGCGCCGATCGCGGCGCCCGATGCGTTGGTGCTCGCCGTCCGCCGCAGATCGGCGAGCCGGCTCTCGGCCTCGCGTCGGCTGGCGCGCACGGCACCCAGGGTCTGGCCGAGCTGATCGATGCTCTCCTGCGAATCCTTGAGCATGCGGTCGAGCACGCCGATCTGCGCCTCGATGTCGAGCTGGCGGGCGATGCCTGCCTCGGCGAGATCATCGCGTCCCTTGTCGACCGCGAGCTTGGTCTTGGCGTCGAGATCGTCGCGTTCGCGATCGAGCTCCTTGCGCCGCAGCTCCAGTCGCGTGCGCTCGGCCATCGCCTTGCCGAGCTCGCCGCGCACCTCGTCGGCGGCGGCGTCGATCTCGCGCAGCGCCTGCGCCAGCACCGCCTCCGAGCCGGCGTTTTCCGCCGCGTCGACCGCGGCATGCGTCATGCCGGCGATCACCCGGCCGATCCGCGTCAGAACCGTTTCCGTCGCCATCGTACCCTCCTGGAAAAGGCGGGTGACCTGTGCCCCCGCTTCGATGTGCAGTTCCCACTGGCCCGCCAGCGACATCAGTCGCGCGGGCGCGCTGCCGATCCAGCGCTGGCCGTAACCGGCAACGGCGAAGGGCACGCTGATGCGTCCTTCGGCCGTGGCCAGCGAGACGGTGGAGATTCCGCGGATGCTGTAGAGCCGCTCGTCGAGCGGTACGCCCTCGAGCCCATCGCCGCGCCGGCGCATCGCCCAGTCGCGCAGCGCCAAGGTCGTGAGCTGCGCCGGCAGGCCACCCTGCCGACGGGCCGGCTCGTAGAACGCGCGATGCAGGGCGACCTGGTCGGCGGGGTGCCCGGCCGGAATGGTCGCGTCCAGCCAGTCAGACAGCTTCTGGTAGCCGTCCACCAAGTCGGCCAGCGCTGCCGCCGCGGACGGATCCGGGTCCAATCGCAACCGGGCAAAGCCCGCACCAAGGGATTTTCGGCTTCTGGCCATACTCAAGACTATAAAGGATTACTTTTATCCTTTCAAGAGGAGCCAATGGGGACAACCGGGCCTCCCCCGCCGCGGCGACGGCCCCTATATTCGCGCCATGCCCGATACCCGCGTCGTCCCCCTCGCCATGCCCTGGCTGCAGCGTCGGCCCGCTTTGCCGAACGGCAAGCCCTTGCGCGTGGTCTCCGATTATCAGCCCGCCGGCGACCAGCCCGCGGCGATCCGCGAGCTGATCGAGGGCGTGCGCCAGCGCGAGCACGACCAGGTGCTGCTGGGCGTCACCGGCTCGGGCAAGACCTTCACCATGGCCAACGTGATCCAGGCGGTGGACCGGCCGACCCTGGTGTTGGCGCCCAACAAGACGCTGGCGGCGCAGCTCTACGGCGAGATGAAGGGCTTCTTCCCCGACAACGCGGTCGAGTACTTCGTCTCCTACTACGACTACTACCAGCCCGAGGCGTATGTGCCGCGCTCGGACACCTATATCGAGAAGGATTCGTCGATCAACGAGCAGATCGACCGCATGCGCCATTCGGCGACGCGCGCGCTGATGGAGCGCAACGACGTGGTGATCGTCGCGTCAGTCTCGTGCATCTACGGTATCGGTCCGCTCGAGAACTATCAGGCGATGACCTTCCGCCTGCATGCCGGCGAGAAGATCGATCGCACCCAGTTGCTGCGCCGCTTCGTCGAGATCCAGTACAAGCGCAACGACAACGCCTTCTCGCGCGGCACCTTCCGCGCGCGGGGCGATTCGGTCGAGCTGTTCCCGGCGCACTACGAGGACAAGGCCTGGCGCTTCTCGCTGTTCGGCGACGAGATCGAGAGCATCGTCGAGTTCGATCCGCTGACCGGCGAGAAGACCGCGTCGCTGCAGGACGTCGTGATCTACGCCAACAGCCACTACGTCACGCCCAAGCCGACGATGGAAGGCGCCATCCGTCAGATCAAGGAGGACCTGCACAAGCGGCTGGAGGAGTTCAATCGAGCCGGTCGCCTGCTCGAAGCGGAGCGCCTGGGTCAGCGCACCAACTTCGATTTGGAGATGCTGGCGACCACCGGCTCCTGCGCCGGCATCGAGAACTACTCGCGCTACCTGACCGGCCGCAAGCCGGGCGAGCCGCCGCCGACCTTATTCGAGTACTTCCCCGAGGGCTCGCTGCTGATCGTCGACGAGAGCCACGTCACCGTGCCGCAGATCGGCGGCATGTTCCGCGGCGACTTCAATCGCAAGAGCATCCTCGCGGAGTTCGGCTTCCGCCTGCCCTCCTGCATCGACAACCGGCCGCTGAAGTTCGAGGAGTGGGACGCGATGCGGCCGGAGTCGCTGTTCGTCTCCGCGACACCAGGGCCGTGGGAGATGGAACGCACCGGCGGTGTGTTCGTCGAGCAGGTGATCCGTCCCACCGGCCTGATCGACCCGGTGTGCATCGTGCGGCCGGTCGAGAAGCAGGTCGACGACCTGATCGCCGAGTGCAAGGCGTGTGCGGCGAAAGGCGAGCGCGTGCTGGTCACCGTGCTGACCAAGCGCATGGCCGAGGATCTCGTTGAGTACATGCACGAAGCCGGCATCCGCTGCCGCTACCTGCACTCCGACATCGACACCCTGGAGCGCATCGAGATCATCCGCGATCTCAGGCTGGGCGCCTTCGACGTGCTGGTCGGCATCAACCTCCTGCGCGAGGGCCTCGACATCCCGGAGTGCGCGCTGGTGGCGATCCTCGACGCCGACAAGGAAGGCTTCCTGCGCTCACCGACCTCGCTGGTGCAGACCATCGGCCGTGCCGCGCGCAACGTCGATGGCCGCGTGATCCTCTACGCCGATCGCATGACCGACGCGCTGAAATACGCGATGTCGGAGACCGACCGACGGCGCAACAAGCAGCAGGCCTACAACGAGGAACACGGCATCACGCCGGCCTCTATCCGCAAGAACATCTCCGAGGTGCTGCAGTCGATCGCCGAGCGTGATCACTACACGGTCGACACCGGCGTGTCGGGCGACGTGCAACTCGTCGGCCACAATCTCAAAGCCCATCTCAGCGAGCTCGAGAAGCGCATGCGCGACGCAGCCTCGAACCTCGAGTTCGAGGAGGCCGCGCGGCTGCGCGATGAAATCCGTCGGCTGGAGGCCAACGAGCTCGGCCTGCCGCTGGAAGCCGGCAAGGGCGGCCGCGCGCTCGCCGATGTCGCGCCGCAGCCTTTCGGCGGCCCGCGCGACACGCGCGTGTTCCGTGGCGTGCGCACCGGCTCGGGCTCGCGCGGCCGACCCGCGCGCAAGAGCGGCGGCCGGCGCTGATGGGCTCACCGGCGTCAGCCGGAACGTCCCGCTCGCTGTATCTGATCGCGCTGCCGTGCCTGGCAGCTGTCCAGGTGCTGTCGACCATGGCGTTCAACACCGGCGCGGTGCTGACGCCGGCGGCGGCGCCCGACATGGGCGTGAGCAAGGACGACGTCGCCTACTTCGTCGCCCTGGTCTACCTGACGTCGATCTTCGCCATCCTGGCGAGCGGCGCGATGGCGCGCCGCCTGGGCCCGATCCGCTTCACCCAGATCGCGCTGCTGATCTCGGCATCCGGCGTGGCGCTGTTGAGCGTCGGTCACATCGCCACGGCGATGCTCGCCGCGCTGCTGATCGGCATGGGCGGCGGCGGTCCAGTGACCGTGGCCAATTCGCAGACTCTCTCGCGTGTCGCGCCGCCGCACCTGTCCAACGTCACGTTCTCGATCACGCAGAGCGGCGTGCCGCTGGCCTTCGCGTTGTCGGGCGCGATCCTTCCCTCAGTTGCCGAGGCCATCGGCTGGCGCCACGCGGCGTTGACCGTCGCGCTGATCACCGCGACAGCGGCGATCGCCATCCAGCCACTGCGCCGGCTCTATGACGACGAGCGCAGCTCGGGCGGCCGCATCTTCCCGCGCTTCGCCACGATCGCCGAACCTCTGGCGCTATGCTGGCGCGATCCGCCGCTGCGCCTGCTCTGCCTGGTCGGCATGGTCTATTCCGCCACGCAATCGACGGTGACCAATTTCATCGTCAACTACGGCATGGACCATCTGCGGCTCGATTATGTCGCGGCGGGCGCGCTGCTTTCCGCCGCCAGCCTGGCGGCCGTAGCCGGACGCATTGGTTGGGGCGTGCTGGCCGACGCGCTGTCGCGGCCGCTGACAATGCTGGCTGCGCTGGGATTCATCATGGCGCTGGCGGGCACGACAGTGGCCCTGGCTCAACCGCAGTGGCCGCGCTGGATCATCTACGCCATGGCCGTCGTCATCGGCGCCAGTGCCGTCAGCTGGAACGGCGTCTACATCTCCGAATGCGCGCGCCGCGCGCCGGCAGGACGCGCCGGTGAATTCGTCGGCGCCACGTCGTTCTTCGTCTTCCTCGGCCCGGTGTTGTGGCCGACGCTGTTGCGCCAGCTGCTTTATCTGACGCAATCCTATCCACTGGGCTTCGCCTTGATCGCGGTCTGCGCCGCCCTCTGCGCGATCGCGATCAGCAGCCGCGTCCGGCGCGGTGAACGCTGATACCGACGGTAGCATTTCCTGTAGGACTGCAGTTAATTCACTGATAAGCTTCTGGCGACGCGAAAGACAACCGGGCTCGGCGATATCCCTCGGCAGCCGTGCCAGGCTTGAGCTTAACAGCCGTTCGTGCGGCTTCGCGAGACGTGTCAGGTGGGCGTGTAGCAAGCCCGTTCAGCAATTCACGATTGACGAGCCGATTCACCAAGCAAGAAGGTTGTGCTATGATTGAGAGGACTGGTAACGCGCTTTTCACGCGCTCGGCCATGGGCCCTTTGGTATAGAACGAAATCCGAAACAAGGCTCTACCTGACGTTGTCTATGGTCGCTTCTGACGCCAATCCGACGCCCCAGGCCGGAGAACGGGCTTTCGTTGCGGTCGCCAGCGCAATGCTGGCTGCGCAAACGTTGACCGCTTTCGCCTGGCAGGCGATTCCGGTGCTCGCACCGGCGGCGAGCGCCAGCTATGGCATCGGCGACGAATACATCGGCTTCCTCACGTCGCTGGTCTACCTGTTCGCCATGATCTCGGCCCTCGTCGGCGGCTCGATGGCGACGCATTTCGGCGCCATCACCGTGAGCCAGCGCGCGCTGCTGTGCTGCGCCATCGGCGCGTTGCTGTTCGGCGTCGGCAGCTTCTGGACCATCATCTTCGTCGGCGTGCTGATCGGCTGCGGCTATGGCCCGCCGACGCCGGCCAGCTCGCAGGTGCTGGCGCGCGTGACGCCGCCGAGACTGGCCAACGTGGTGTTCTCGATCAAGCAGACCGGCATCCCGCTGGGCGGCGTGCTCGCCGGTGCGACCATTCCCTGGATCGAACGGCTGTGGGGCTGGCAGATCGCCGCTTTCGTCGTCACGTTCGCCTGCATCATGCTGGCCTTCGCGCTGCAGCCGATGCGTCAGGTCTACGATATCGAGAGCAAGCTCAACGCCCACATGCCGAGGCCAAAGCTGCGCGATTTCCTCAGGCCGGTGCGCGAGGTCTGGCGTCGGCGGCAATTGCGCCGATTGGCGCTGGCCTCGACCTTCTTCTCGGCGACACAGGGCTCGCTGTCGGTCTTCATCGTGATCTACGGCGTCAACCATCTGCACATGTCGCTGGTCAAAGCCGGTGCACTGGGCTCGCTGCTGGCGCTGTCGGGCATCTTCGGCCGCATCGCCTGGGGCATCGTCGCCGAGGTGACGCGCAAGCCGCGTCACGTGCTGCTGGGCTTCGCGATTTCGATGACCGTCGGATTGATGGCGCTGGCGCTGGCGCAGCCCAGCTGGCCGCTGCTCACCTATTATGGGCTGGTGGTCTTCCTCGGCCTCACCGCGATCAGTTGGACCGGCGTCTATGTCGCCGAGATCGCCCGCCTCGCGCCGCCCGGCCGCGCCGGCGAGATCACCGGCGGCACCGTGGTCTTCACCTTCGCTGGCCCATTGGTCAGCCCGGCGCTGTTCAGCATCGCGCTGGTTCTGACCGACTCCTATGCCTGGGGCTTCGGCCTGCTGGCCGCCGGCACCTTCGCCGCCATCGTCCTGATGATTCAGGTCTTGCGCGCCGGTCCGGACCCCGAGCCGGCTACCGAGCCGGATCAGCGTTCGGTGAACTGACGGCGCCAATCCTCGCCGAGCAGGGCGAACAGCACGTGGTCATGCCACGTGCCGTTGATCTTCAGGTACTGGCGCGCCAGCCCCTCCTCGTGGAAGCCGACCTTGCGCAGCACCGACTTGCTGGGCTCGTTGCTCGGCAGGCAGGCCGCCTCGAGCCGGCGCAACCGCACCTCGTCGAACATGAACGGCAGCAGTGCCGCGAGGCCCTCGGTCATGAAGCCATGGCCGGCGTAGCGCTCGCCCATCCAGTAGCCGATGCTGGCACTCTGCGCGACGCCGCGGCGCACGTTGGACACCGAGATGCCGCCGGCCAGCCGGCGCGTGTCGTTGACGAAGATGAAGAAGGTGTAGCCCTCGCCGGCGCGCCATTCCTGCATGTAGTGACGCAGGCGGCGGCGATAGGAGTCACGCGTCAGCGCGTCCTCCGTCCACGACGGCTCCCAGGGCGTGAGGAAGGCACGGCTGGCGGCGCGCAGCTCGGCCCATTCGCGCCAGTCGTCGAGATTGGGCATGCGCAGGTAGACACGCTCCGACTGCAGGCGCGGCGTCGAGGCCAGCGCGAGAGGCACATCGGACAGGCGGAACATCCCTGACGTCGCTCCCTCGGGGTGTGACGGCTATCTTACACGAATTCTAATCTTTGCCCATGGCCCCACCGCGCTAAGGGCGCAGGCGATCCGTGATCGAGTCGTAGGTCTCCAGCCCCGAAACCGGCCCCAGGGCACAGACGCTGGGCTTGCCGGCCAGCAGCCGGCGGGCCACACGCTGCACCGCAGCACGATCGACCGCCTCGATGCGCGCCACGGTCTCGGCATAGGGGATGACGCGGTCGTAGGTCAGCAGGTGCCGCGCCGCCTGCTCGCACCGCGCATGGGTTGATTCCAGTGACATCAGCACGCCGGCCTTGAGTTGGGCACGGGCGCGCTGGATCTCGTTCTCCTGCACCGTGTCGGCCACCGAGACGAACTCGGCGCAGACCATCGGCACCAGCTCGGCCAGGCTCTCCGCGCCGGTGCCGGCATAGATGCCGAACAGCCCGCCGTCGCGATAGGACGAGGTGAAGGAGGAGATGCTGTAGACCAGCCCCCGCTCCTCGCGGATGCGCTGGAACAGGCGCGAGGACATGCCGCCGCCGAACAGGGTCGAGAACACCGCCAGCGCGTGATGGTCGGGGTCGAGATACGAGAAGCTCTCGCTACCGATCAGCAGATGCACCTGCTCCAGATCGTCGCCGTCGCGGCGATCGCCGCCGACGTATTGCGCCGCATCAGGCGCGCTGCCGTCGCCGGACTTCGGCACGCGCGCGAAAGCCTTGGCGGCGAGCTCGACGAAGCGCTCGTGCTCGATCGCGCCGGCGGCCGACAGTACCATGCGCCCACCGTGATAGCGCGCGCTGAGCCAGCCGAAGAGATCGTCGCGCGAGATCGCCGTCACGGTCTCCTCGGTGCCCAGCACCGGACGGCCCAGCGGCTGACCGGGGAACGCGACCTCCTGGAAGCGATCGAAGATGATGTCGTCGGGCGTGTCTTGCGCCTGGCCGATCTCCTGCAGGATCACGCCGCGCTCGCGGCTGAGCTCCTCATCGACGAAGGTCGACTCGAGCAGAATGTCGGCGATCAGATCGACCGCCAGCGCGACGTCGTCCTTGAGAATGGTGGCGTGATACGCCGTGGTCTCGCGGCCCGTGTAGGCGTTGAGGCTGCCGCCGACGGTCTCGATCTCCTCGGCGATGCCGCGCGCGGTGCGCCGTCGCGTGCCCTTGAACGCCATGTGCTCGAGCATGTGCGCCAGCCCGTTGCGCTGGGCGCTCTCGTGGCGTGCGCCGGCGGCGATCCATACGCCGAGCGCCACGGTCTCGACCGAGGCCATCGTGTCGGTGACGATACGTAGGCCGTTGTCGAGAATGGTGATCTTGATGCTCATCGCGGTGCCGGGGTGGTGTCCATCAACTGCTGCAATGCCTGCAAGTCGTTGCCCAGGACCGTACAACGCTCCGGCCGCTTGTAGAGATCCGCCATCCGCTCCGGCAGTTGCGGCCGCGTGCCCACAGCTTTCTCGACGGCATCCGGGAATTTCGCGGGATGCGCGGTGCCGAGCACGACCATCGGCAACGACGGATCGCCGCGCTTCTGCCGCGCCACCGCGTAACCCACCGCGGTATGCGGATCGAGAAGCTCGCCGGTGTCACGCAAGGCCTCGGCGATGACGCGCAGCGTGCCGGCATCATCGAGCCGGCCGGCATCGAAGATACCCCGCGCGCGCAAGAGCTGCGCGGCACTGGCGCGCATCGTGCCGGTCGAACGGAACGAGCCCATCGCCTTTGCCAGCGCACGGCCATCGCGATCGAACAGATCGAACAGCAGGCGCTCGAAATTGCTCGACACCTGGATATCCATGCTGGGCGAAAAGGTCGCGGCGACGGCGTTCATCGTCTGCGCACCGCTCTCGATGAAGCGCGCGAGGATGTCGTTGGTGTTGGTGGCGATGATCAGCCGGCCGATCGGCGCGCCCATCTGCTTGGCGGCATAGGCGGCGTAGATGTTGCCGAAATTACCCGTCGGCACGCAGAACGACACCGGCCGCTCGGTCGAGCCCAGGCGTACGGCGGCCGCGGTGTAGTAGACGATCTGCGCCATCACGCGGGCCCAGTTGATCGAGTTCACCGCGGTGAGCCGATGATGGTCGCGGAAGGCGAGATCGTTGAAGCAGGCCTTGGCGAGGTCCTGGCAGTCGTCGAAGGTGCCGTCGATGGCGACGTTGTGCACGTTGGGCGACAGCACCGTGGTCATCTGTCGGCGCTGCACCTCCGAGGTGCGGCCCTGCGGATGCAGCATGAAGATATCGACGCGCCGGCTGCCGCGGATCGCCTCGATCGCCGCCGATCCGGTGTCGCCCGAGGTCGCACCGATGATGCGCGCGCGCTTGCCAGAACGGGTCAGGATCTCGTCGAGCATGCGGCCTAGCAGCTGCAGCGCCACGTCCTTGAAGGCGAGCGTCGGGCCGTGGAACAGCTCCATCAGGTGCAGGTTGTCGACCGGCAATGGCTTGATCGGCACCACGTCCGGATGGTCGAAGGTAGCGTAGGCCGCGCGCGACAGGCGCAGCAGGTCCTCGGGCGAGAAGGCGTTGCCGACGAAGGGCGCGATGATGCGCGCGGCCATGTCGGCGTAGGGCAGCGTCCTGAAGCTCTCCAGGTCCTCGGCGGTGAAGGCCGGCCAGCTCTCGGGCAGATAGAGGCCGCCGTCACGCGCCAGGCCCGAGAGCATCACCTCCTCGAAGGTGAGCCGTTCGGCCATGTTCTGGGAGCCGCCGCGCGTGCTGATGTATCGGATATCGGACATGAGGGCGCGGACCATAACGGCGGGGGCAGGACCGGGCAAGGCGGTCAATCCCGGCGGAAAACCACGACGCTCCAGTGCACGCCGGGCACGCCGAACAGCCCCGGCCGCTGGCCACGGTGGATGGTCCTGAGCCCGCAGGCCTCGGCCAGGGCGGCGGTCTCCTCGACCGACACGTCGAACATGCGTCGGCCTGCGGGTACGGGGCCGTGCCGCAAGCGCATCGACATGACGCCTCCAGGCGCCAGCAGGCTCGCGACCCGGGGCATGGCAAGCTGCCGCTGCAGCAGGTCGAGGTGCATCCAGACCCCGGTCAACAGGACCAGGTCGAAGGTCGCGCCGAGCCCATACACGACACCCAGATCCGGCAGCGCATCGTCGATCCAGGTGATCGGCGAGGCGGCATGCAGGGATTTGCCATGGTCGCGCAGCTCCGGAGTCGGCTCGACGGCCGTGACCGCATGACCAAGCGCAGCCAACGCCACAGCGTCGCGCCCGGTGCCGGCGCCGATGTCGATGACGCGACACGGCGCGGTCGGAAACAGGTGCAGGACGTCCCCGTGGACATCCTCGAAGCGAACGGTTTCGTATGGTTGGACGAGCTTCGCGGCCGTCTCGCCGTAGCCCTCGGTGCCGCTGACCCGGCCGGGCGCGTCAGTCGGCGGCACGGTCGACGCAGGCGGCGTGGTCCTTCTTCACCCGCTTGGTCGAGGCCGGGTAGCGGCCGAGCTTGTCGGCCGGCCGCGTCGGGCGCTTCACCAGATCGCCACCGCAATTCGGGCAGCGCCCACCCAGCCGCGTCTCGGCACAGGCGGCACAGAACGTGCACTCGAAGGTGCAGATCAGCGCGTCAGCGGCGCCGTTGGGCAGGTCCTTGTCGCAGCACTCGCAGTTGGGTCGCAGGTCGAGCATTCGTCCCTCCGTTCGCTCGGCCCACTATGCGTCAGCCGCCGAGATACCGCGCCTGCAAATGTGTCTTGAATGCCGCGGTGCCCAACGGTGCGCCGGTGGCCTGCTGCAGCAGCGCGTCGGTCGACAGCAGCGAACCCTGGCTGTGCACGTGGGCGCGCAGCCAGTGATAGAGCGGCGCGAAGTCGCCGCGCGCCAGGCCGGGCTCGATATCGGGATCGGCGGCTTTGGCGGCGGCGAAGAGCTGCGCCGCGGCCAGCGCGCCCATGGTGTAGGTCGGGAAGTAGCCCCAGCCGCCGTCGGGCCAGTGGATGTCCTGCAGGCAGCCCAGCGTGTCCGTCGGAGGCCGCACGCCCAGCGCCTTCGCCATGCCCTCGTTCCAGGCGCCCGGCAGGTCGGCGAGCTTCAGGTCGCCGGCGATCATCGCGCGCTCCAGCCGGTAGCGCAGGATCACGTGCAGCGGATAGGTCACCTCGTCGGCATCGACGCGGATGAAGCCGCGACTCACCACCGTGTAGAGGCGATGGATGTTGTCGGCGCCCCACGCCGCGCCCTTGCCGCCGAAGGCCGCGGCCATGCGCGGTGCGGCGAAGTCGATGAAAGCGCGGCCGCGGCAG
>JAFAZJ010000109.1 GCA_019239835.1 Alphaproteobacteria bacterium
GGATGTCGAAGACGGACAACGGACGCGTTGAAGCATCCCCCATCCGTCAGCGCTGCGCGCTGCCACCTTCCCCCTCCGGGGGAAGGTAAGATTTCCAGCAACACCGTTGTTAGCCGCTCGCCATCTTCTCGCGCGGCACGCGGTGGATCGGATAGCCCGCATCCTTCGGGATGTTGAGCCACACCGAGCCGTCATCCTCGGTCTTCAGCCACGGCAGCACGTCGACGATGCGGCGGGCCTTGGCCTGGGCGATCGCCTCGGCCACGGTCTTCGCCTCACCCAGCATCAGCGTGTTCTGCCGCGTCGGGAATACCATGGTGCGCTTGCCGGCATCCGCCTCGGCGACCGCGAGGTTGGGCTCGATCCACACCGAGTCGACCGACTCCGAGCCGTCGTGCAGCGCCACCTGGTCGACCGGGGCCGAGGCGACGAAGAACCAGGTGTCGAAGCGCTTGGGCACCATCGCCGGCGTGATCCAGTGCGCGAAGGGCGTCATGCGATCGACGGCGAGCACGAGATCCTCGGCCTCGACCATGTCGACGATACTGGCGTCGTCCTTGGCCAGCTTCTCGCGCCAGCGGTCTTCGATCGGCTTGAGCTCGGCGGCGCCGATCAGCGCCGAAGCCCCGCGCTTCATCGCCAGCAGGATGCCGCATTCCTCGAAAGCCTCGCGGATGCCGGCGACGCGGAAGGCGAGTTCGCCGTCGGGGATGCCATCGGCACCAGCGCAACGCGCGCGCAGGCGCGGATCGCCATCCGCCGTCTCGAGCTTGCCGCCGGGAAACACCAGCGCGCCGGAAAACGAATCGATCTTGTGGTGGCGCACCACCATGAAAACCTCGACCGGCGAGTTGGCATCGTCGCCCTGCTTGGGCCGCACCAGCAGCACCGTGGTCGCCGGCAGCGGTGTCGACGGCGTCTTCTTCTCACTCATGACTCTCGATCCCCAATGCTTACTTACGCGTCGGATCGTCCGACACCTGCACCAGCAGCTTGCCGAAGTTGCGGCCCTTGAGCAGGCCGATGAAAGCGTCGGGCGCGGCGTCGAGCCCCTTCACGATGTCCTCGCGGTATTTGATGCGGCCGCTCTTCACCGCCGCGGGCACTTCCTGCCAGAACTCCGGCATCTGGTTGAAGTGGTCGCTGACGATGAAGCCCTTCACCAGCGCGCGCTTGATCAGCAGCATCCGCCAGTCCGGCCCGGGGTTCATCTGCATCTCGTTGTACGACGAGATCAGGCCGCACAGCGGCACGCGCGCGAAATCGTTGAGCTGCGGGATCACCGCCGCCTGCACCGCGCCGCCGACATTCTCGAAATAGATGTCGATGCCCTTCGGGCACGCCTCGCGGATCGCCTTGAACAGGTTGCCGGCCTCGGCCTTGTAATCGACGCAGGCATCGAAGCCCAATTCGCGCACGACGTAGTCGCACTTGTCCTTGCCGCCGGCGATGCCCACGGCGCGACAGCCTTTCATCTTGGCGACCTGGCCGACGATCGAGCCCACCGCGCCCGACGCCGCCGAGACCACGACCGTCTCGCCCGGCTTGGGCTGGCCGATATGCATCAGCCCCCACCATGCGGTCATGCCGGGCATGCCCAGCACCGAGAGCGCGGCCGACAGCGGCGCGGCGTTGGGATCGAGCTTGATGACGCCCGCGCCATTGGACACGGCATGGCTCTGCCAGCCGCTGTACTCGGCGACGTAATCGCCTTCCTTGAACTTGGGGTGGCGCGACTTCACGACCTGGCCGACCGTGCCGCCGACCATGGGATCGCCCAGGCCGGTGTTGGCGGCGTAGCCCTTGGCCTCCGACATGCGCCCGCGCATGTAAGGATCGAGCGACAGCCAGATGGTGCGCGACAGGTACTGCCCCTCGGCCGGCTCGGGCAGCGGCGCGTCGGCGACCTCGAAATTACCCGGCACCGGCTCGCCCTGCGGCCGGGATTTCAGGAGCACGCGACGGTTCTTCTCGGCCATGGAGGCCTCCGTTCGTTTGGTGCCCCCACCCTATCAGATCAAGCGCCGGGAACATCCATGGCAGGGTTCCGCGATGCGGCTACAGACACGCAGGCGTATGGTCAGCCACAGACGTAGCGCTTCTGCTGATCGGCAATCTGGAGGATGGGGAGATGCGAACGGCAGCCATCGGGACAACGCTTGTGACCCTAGCCTTGCTGTATTCAGACACGTCGGAGGCTCAAGTGCGGACGAGATGCTGGGCTTTCGGTCTGCTTCCTGGCCCCATGGGCGGCGAATCCGTCTTGATTGCCGGTGCCGATAAGACCTTCCGGCCGTCAACGCTGTTGCCAGATCCAAAGCGGACACCCGACAGCTGCAGCCCCCGGTCAGAGGACAGCCGAGAATTTGGTGACAAACGATTCGGGACCATCGTGGTGAGCATGTCGAAGTGTCAGAGCGACGAGCCAGATTTTACCGGTCGGCTGTTTCTGCCCGGCAGTAAATTTGCCGTCGCCCTGAATTTCTCGAAGGACCAGCGCTTGGCGACCGCGAACCTGATCTTCCAGGCCACCGATCCCTTCACGCTGGCAGACGGGCGGCCGGCCCAGCGGCTTCACTTCGCCTGCGCGATCGTGCGCTAGGACCGCATCACGCGCCGCCGCCTCGCGACGGCGGCGCGCGACGGGGATTAGCGGCTGAAGCGACCGGAGCGCTGCTGGTAGTCCGGCACGCCGTCGCCGTTGCGATCGCGCTCTTTCCAGTCCGGCACGCCGTTGTTGTTGCGATCCGCGGCAACGTGGTGTGGCCGGCCCTGCCCTTGCCAGGTCGGGCGGCCAGCACCGTAGGAGTAGGGATAGCCCGACGCGCCATAAACCGGCGCGGCCGCCTGCTGCGGCATGTAGACCGGCGGCGGCGCATACACGGGAGCCGGCGCGGCGCCGTAGTACGGGTTGCCGTAAGCCGGCTGGCCGTAGCCGTAACCGGGCTGGCCGTAGCCATAGGCCGGTTGGCCATAGCCGTAGCTCGGCGTGACCATCTGGGTCATCGCCTGGGTCAGCGGGTTGGCATAGCCAGTCGAGTACGGCGTCATCATGCCGTCGCCATAGGGCACGCAGGCCGCCAGTGCTCCAGCCGCGAGCACCGCAACGGCGATTTGACGAATCATGGGGTTCCCTCACGCTTTACCGTCAGCCCGGGTCACATGACGGCGGCGCGACGGCGAGGGTGAGAAAGCAATTCCGTCGCGGCGGAGCGGCGACGGAATTCAGGCTTTTCTGTGAACGCGCGTATCGGCTCGTAACGCCTGATATCAGCGCATGAAGATGGCGAGCAGCAGCAGGATCGGAATCGGGATACCGACCAGCCACAGCAGGATGTACTTACCCATGGGAAGCTCCTTCTCGAGAGGGGTTTTCAGGTCCGGATGCCGTCGCGCCATTCGCCGCCTTCGGTGGCGGCCCAGCCCGCAGCACCGGCGCCGGCCAGCAACGCCGCCGTCAGCCACAACGCAAAGTGCGCCGTGGCCTTGCGGGCTTCGTTGAGCGCTTGTTTCATCTGCTCGGTGACCTCGGCCACGCGACGCTCGGCGTCGGCCTGCGACATGCCGGTGCGCGCCGCGACGAGCTGCGCCAGATAGGTACGATCGGCCGGCGCGAGATCGGCGCGGCCGCGATTGGCGCGCATGAAGAGGCGACCGATCTCCGCGCGATCGGCGGCCTCGCGGCCAGGCGCCATCGGCGGGCGAGCTGCCGCATCGGCCGCCGGCGCGGCGAAGGTCGGGCGCATCAGCTGGTCGATGTAGACGTCGAACGGACCGGTCGCCGCGCCGCCGTCACGTGCCGCGACCGCCGCGGCCGGCGCCGCACCCGACGCTGCGCCGGAGATGATAGTCGTGGCTGCCGCACCGGTAATGGCGACGCTGACGACGGTGGCGAAGGCCCAGGCCAACAGACCATGGGCGGTGTCGCGGAAATAGACCTCGTCGCCGTGCAGCCCGCTCCAGCGCGTGCGCAGGCGACCGGCTAGGTAACCGCCGACGGCCGAGGCCATGATGGCAACGATGACGGTAAAGATGCCGGCGGCCGTCGCCACGCGAACCGCCGTGACGTTCCAGTCCGACCAGGGCGAGACCACCGACAGGCCCAGCCCGGTGCCCAGGCTCAGCAGGACGAGCGTGAGCGCCGCGGACGCCAGCCCGCCGGCAAGCACCGCGCCCCACGCCACTGCGGATGGCGCGCCGGCTCCCGTCTCGACGACGACATCCACGCGGTCAGTAATGGCCATGGTCGGGCGCTCCAATGTCTGGTGACGATTGCAACGTCACCTTCATGGCAAGGTTGCGCAAAGGTTGGGCACCGCCGGTTGCCGATACCGTGCCGGTACGACACGATGCGGGCCGCAACCGCATGGGAGTGAACGCCATGACCGAGGCCGCGAATGTCACGGCGGCGCTGGCCGAGAAGGCCGCCGCGCTGCGCTTTCAGCATCTGACGCCGCAGGCCCGGACGGTGGCCAAGCAGTGCCTGCTCGACTTCCTCGGCGTCACGCTCTCGGGCATGGACGAGCCGCTGTCGGAGATCCTGAGCGAGGTTGCCGAAGAAGACGGCGGGCGCGCCGAGGCGACGGTGATCGGCCGCGGCACTCGTACCTCGCAGTCGAACGCGGCGCTGATTAACGGCGCGATGGGCCACGCGCTCGACTACGACGACGTCAACCTCACCATGGGCGGCCATCCCACCGTGCCGGTGGCGCCCGCCGCGTTGGCGCTGGCCGAAAGCCGGAAGATGTCAGGCCGCGACCTGATCACCGCGATCGTCGCCGGCATCGAGATGGAATGCCGGATGGGCGAGCTGGTGGGCAAGAGCCACTATGACAAGGGCTGGCACAACACCGGAACGCTCGGTGCCTTCGGTGCAGCCGCCGCCTGCGCCAACCTGCTGGGCCTCGACATCGAGCGCACACGCCAGGCGATGGGCATCGCCGGCGCGCAGGCCGCCGGGCTGAAGAGCATGTTCGGCACGATGACCAAGCCACTGCATGCCGGCAAGGCGGCGCAGAACGGCTTGCAGGCGGCACGCTGGGCGCAGAAGGGCTTCACCGCGAATACGTCGGTGCTCGACGTGCCGCAGGGCTTCCTCGCCACCGCCTCGTCAACACCGCAGCCCGACGCGGCGTTGGCCGAGCCGCCGGGCGGCTTCCACACTCCCGACACCGTCTTCAAGTATCACGCCGCCTGCTACCTCACGCATTCGAGCATCGAGGGAGTGAAGACCTTGAAGGAGCGCTTCAAGCTCACAGGCGATCAGGTCGAGCGCGTCACGCTCAAGGTCGATCCCGGCCACCTCAAGGTGTGCAACATCCCCGAGCCGAAGAGTGGGCTTGAGGTCAAGTTCTCGCTGCGCTTCACCGCGGCCATGGCGCTCGCCGGTCGCGACACCTCGAACGACGGCGTCTATACCGACGCGCTGACGCGGGAACCCGAGCTCGTTGCCTTGCGCGACAAGGTCGTGGTCGAGACCTTCAAGCATGCACACAGCAGCGCAGCCGAGGTCGTGATGAAGCTGCGCGACGGCCGCGAGGTCAGCGAGACGCTCGATGTCGGCATCCCGATGACCGACCTCGACGCGCAATGGGCCAAGCTCGAGTCCAAGTTCCATGCGCTGGTGACGCCGATCCTCGGCGAGGAGCGCGCCAGCAAGCTCGCCCAGCTCTGCCGCAACCTCGACAGCGTCGAGGATATCGGCGAAGTGATGAAGCTGGCGGTGAAGAACTGATCCGCACGCCGTGAGTCGCACCTTCGTCTGTCTCTCGGGCGCCTGGATGGGCGGCTGGACCTGGCAATTCGTCGCCGAAAAGCTGCGCGCGGCAGGCCACACCGTGTACACGCCGAGCTTCCGCGGCGTGGCCGAGCGCGCGGCGGAGCTGTCGCCCGAGATCAGCAACGAGACCTGCGCCGAGGATGCGCTGGCCTGCCTGCGTGACAACGACCTGCGCGACGTCGTGCTGGTCGGCCACAGCTTCGGCAGCCTGATCGCGCAGATCGCGGTCGATCGCGATCCCTCGCGCGTGGCACATCTGGTGATCATCGACGGCGGCATCGCGCGCGACGGACAGTCGATCTTCGGCCGCATCCCCGAGCGCATCAGCGCCAAGCGCAAGACCATGGTCTACCAGGTCAACGGCACCGACGTTTTGCCCTTCGCGCCGGTGACCAGCCTGGTGATCGAAGACCCCACGCTGGCGCAATGGACGCACGAGCGCCTGACGCCACACCCGGTGCGCTGCTACACCGAGCCGGTGCGCATCGCCAACGGGCCGGGCAACGGCCTGCCGATGACCTACATCGCCTGCACCAAACCGCGCTACCCGGTCTCCGCCGGAAGCCACGAACGGGCGCAGGAAACGCCGGGCGTGCGCTTCCGCCCGATCGAGGCCGGCCACAACTGCATCATCTCCGCGCCCGACCTGGTGGCGAATGAGCTGCTGGCGATCCCCTAGTCACTGTCATCCCGAGCGGAGCGAGGGATGACAGAAGTTCGCGCTAGAACGATTCCTTGAACGGCCGCAGATCGACCTCGTGCGTCCAGGCGCTGCGCGGCTGGCGGTGGATGTGCCAGTAGGTCTCGGCGATGGCGTCGATCTCCAGCAACCCGTCGGGACCGACCTGCTCGGCGCGTTGCGGCATGCGACTCAAGAGCTTCTCGCCCGCGATGCCGCCGTCGATCACGACGTGTGCGACATGAACACCGGCCGGCCCGAACTCACGTGCCATGGATTGCGCGATGGCGCGCAAGCCCATCTTGGCCGAGGAGAATGCGGCGAAACGCGGCCGGCCGCGCATCGAGGCGCTGGCGCCGGTGAAGATCATCGTGCCACGGCCCAGCGGCACCAGGCGTCGCGCGGCTTCGCGGCCGACCAGAAAGCCGGCAAAGCAGCCCAGCTTCCAGGCCATCTCGAAATAGTCCGCGGTCATCTCGCGGAAATCGCCGGGCATGTTGTTGCCGACGTTGTGGACGATGAGGTCGGCCGGCGCGCCGTCGGCATCGTCAGCCATGGCACGATCGAAGGCGCCAATCACGTCGGCCTCGTGCGTGGCGTCGATCTCGAGCGGTGTGGCGCTGCCGTTGGTGGCGCGGATCGAATCGGCGACCTTGGTCACCTTCTCCAAGGTGCGGCCGGCGACGTAGACGTGATAACCCTCGCGCGCGAAACGCCGCGCGGTGGCCGCGCCCAGGCCACGTTCGGCGCCTACGCCGACCACCAGCGCCTTGCTCTTCTTCGCCATGTCAGGATCTCCATCGAAGTGCCGGGAAAGTGGCGTGCACCCTGCCCAGCGCCAAGACGAACGATCTCATGGGGTCATGAGGTGGGGGTCATGAGCCGGGGCGCTTGCACCTGAGCGGCGGATCGCTATGGTCCGCGCCATGACGGATTTGCCCTATCCCATCGAGACGCTGGATCTCGTTGCCCCGCTCGATCGCCATCGCGCCACGGTGCTGAAGGAGTGGATCGACTGGAACGGCCACATGAACGTCGGCTACTACATCGTGGCCTTCGACAAGGCGACCGACACGTTGTGCAACCAGCTCGGCGTCGGCTGGGAATACACGCGCGACAAGATCGGCATGACCTTCGTGCTCGAGGCGCACGCCACCTACGACCGCGAGGTCAAGGAAGGCGATCCGCTGCGCATCACCACGCAGATCCTCGACCACGACAGCAAGCGCGTGCACTACATCCACGCCATGTACCACGCCGACGAAGGCTATCTCGCCGCGACCAACGAGCTGATCCTGATGAACATCGACTACGCCTCGCGCCGCGCCGCATCCTGGCCGGACGAGACCATGCGCCGGCTCGACACACTCGCACCGATCCACGCCAAGCTGCCCCGGCCCAAGCAGGCCGGCCGCGTCATCGCCATCCGCAAGAAGTGACCATGCCCGACACGCTGCTGAACGAAGAGCCCCTGCCCTACGAGCTGCCCGAGCTCGACCTCGTCGCCCCGCTCGACCGCCACCGCTCGGTGGTCAAGGACGAATGGGTCGACTGGAACGGCCACATGAACATGGCGCGCTACATGGAGGCGTTCGACTACGCCTCTGGCGCCTTCCATACGCAGATCGGCATGGGCCGGCGCTACATCGACAACAAGCTCGGCATGACCTTCGTGCTCGAGGCGCACATAACCTACGACCGCGAGCTGCGCGGCGGTGCACCGCTGCGCTTCACCACGCAGCTGCTCGACCACGACGCCAAGCGCCTGCACCTGTTTCACACGATGTATCACGGCGAGGAAGGCTTCCTCGCCTCGACCTGCGAGTCGATGATCATGCACATCGACGCGAAGACGCGGAAATCCTCGCCGTTCCGCAAGGTCGTGCAGGAACGCCTCGCGAAGATGGCGCAAGCGCACGGCAAGCTGCCCAAGCCGCCGAAATCCGGCCGCCTGATCGGCATCCCCCGCCGCTGATGGTCGGCCCGCTGGTCAGCACCGCCTCGCTGACCGCGGATCTGCGCGCGCTGGGCATACGCCCGGGCACGACGCTTGTCGTACATTCGTCGCTGTCGTCGCTCGGCTGGGTGATTGGCGACGCTCCAGCTGTAATCGCCGCGCTGACCGATGCCCTCGGCCCCGATGGCACCCTGGCGATGCCTACCCACAGCGGCGGTCTCTCCGATCCGGCAAACTGGGTTGCGCCGCCAGTGCCGATCGAATGGCATAGCCGCATCCGCGCCGAGATGCCGCCCTACGACCCGGCCATCACGCCCACCCGCATCATGGGCGCGATCCCCGAAAGCTTCCGCAGCCACCCCGACGTGCGCCGCAGCGCCCACCCGCGCCAATCCTTCGCGGCGCGCGGACCGCAAGCCGCTTTCATCACCGATGACCATGCGCTCGACTGCGCCATGGGCGAACGCTCGCCGCTGGGACGCCTCTATGACCTCGACGCCGACGTGCTGTTACTTGGCGTCGACCACGACCGAAACACTTCAATGCATCTTGCGGAATACCGTGCGCACTGGCCGTCCAAACGCAGCACGACCTTCGGCAGCCCGGTCATGATCGATGGTGCCCGCCGCTGGCTCGAGGTCGAAGACCTCGACTTCGACGATTCGGACTTCGCGCGACTGGGTGAGGATTTCGAGCGCGATACCGAGGCCGCGTTGATCGGCAGGGTCGGCGCCGCCTCAGCACGCCTGATGCGCCAGCGCGTACTGGTCGACTACGCCGTGGACTGGATCGGCCGCTTCAGGCGGTGACGCTTTTGCGCGCTGCCGCGACCGCCTCGCGGATCACGTCCTCGTCGCCGACATGGTTGGCCAGCAGCAGCACCAGTGCTGCGTTGAGCTTCTCGCTCTGCTCCGCCGTCAGCCCATTGTGCGCATCGACGATCAGATTGTAGACGTCGTCGGGCCGCGCCAGGTTGAGCTCGTGCTTGAGGGTGTTCATGACGATGCCCGTTTCAGCGCGGCGAATATCGACGAATCGTGCAGGCGGCGCCAGCGCGCGGCGACGTACTGATCGGGCCGGATGAGATAGGTCGTGCCGTCGCGCGCGTCGCAGCGGCGGGTGGCAAGGCCCTCCTTGTCGAGCACGGTGTTCCAGCCGTCGGGCGCGCCGGCGAGGTCGCGGGTGATCAGGATCGGCGTGAAGGCCGGGATCTCGTCGGCCATGTCCGCGACTGCACGCGCCGCGGCGATGTCGAGCGAGGCTGCGCGATCGGCGAAGGTCAGCACGGCGAAGCGGCCGGCGATCTGTTCGATCAGCCAGCCGTCGCCCAAGGGCGCGTCGGGCAATGGCGAGCCGGGTGAAGCAGCGGCCGCATTCCAGCTCTCGCGCGTGTCGTCGGGCGTGCTGAGTCGGGAATCGATATAGGGCGTGGGCCGCGATAGTCGCCCGCTGTTGACCAGCGCGCGCGCGAAGGGGAAATCGCGCGCCAGCGACAGAGTGGCATCGCGCAGCACGCGGGCGGCGGGGAATTTCGGCGTGATGTAGTCGGTGCTGCGCGTCGACTGGCGGATGTTCTCGCGCGCCGCAGCGCCACGCTCGCGGTCGTAGCTGTCGAGCAGCGAGACCGAGGCATGGCCGTTGATCACCAGCGCCAGCTTCCAGCCGAGATTGTCGGCGTCCTCGACGCCTGAGTTGCCGCCGCGCGCGCCGAAGGGCGACACGACATGCGCGGCGTCGCCGGCGAAGATCACGCGTCCCTTCACGAAGCGCGGCATGGCGCGGCAGCTGAACTTGTAGACGCTGCTCCACTCATGCTCCCAGCGCGCGCCCTCGCCGAACATCATGCGCAGGCGCTTGTCGATGTTCTCGGGCTTTTTCTCCGCGTCGGCATCGGCATCACGGCCGAGCTGGAAATCGACGCGCAGCACGTTGTCGGCCTGGCGGTGCAGCAGCACCGAGTCCGTCGGGTGGAACGGCGGATAGAACCAGTAGCGGCGAATCTTCGGCAGATCGGCGTCCATGCGGATATCGGCGATCAGGAACTGGTCGTCGAACACCTCGCCCTCGTAGGGCAGCTTCAACATGGTCCGCACCGGGCTGCGCACGCCGTCACACGCCACCAGCCACTGGCCGCGTAGTTGGTAGAGTCCGTCGGGAGTCTGGATGTCGACCTCGACATGCTCATCGTCGGGCCGCACGCCGACGACCTTGCTGCGGAAGCGCAGGTCGACCTTGTCCTCCTGCAGGCAGCGCTCCACCAGGTACTGCTCGCAGTAGTATTGCTGCAGGTTGATGAAAGCCGGGAAGCGATGGCCCGGCTCGGGCTGCAGGTTGAAGCGGTAGAGCGGCTGGTCACCCAGCAGCACCTCGCCCTGATCCCAGGTCACGCCCTTGGCCACCATGCGGTCGGCCACGCCCAACCGGTGCCAGATTTCCAGCGTGCGCTTGGCCTGACAGATCGAGCGGCTGCCCAGGCTCACCGTGTCGTCCTCGTCGAGCACGGTGACCGAGATGCCCTTGAGCGCGAGATCGAGCGCAAGCGTCAGGCCGACCGGCCCGGCGCCCACGATCAGCACCGGCACCGTCTGCACGCCGCCCGGCTTCAGCACCAGCTCGGCCGGCGGAACATAGGCGTATTTCGGATAGGTGTAGGAGCCCATCAATCACTTGCTTTCACTCCCTCTCCCCGCCTGCGGGGAGAGGGAGAAAGATCAGCTAGGCCTGCTGCTCCAGCGCCTTCCACATCTCGATGTCGCGCTCGGCGGTCCAGATGCGTGGGTCGGCGATGCCCTTGGCTTCGTCGTAGGCGCGCGACACGTCGAACGGCATGCAGTGGTCGAAGATCACCCAGTTTCCGTAGCGTGGGCGCATCGCCGTCATCGCCGCGTTGTACGCGGCCTTCAGGTCGCCGCCGGCATCGGCGCGCTTCTTCACCTCGGCGTAGAGCTCGGCGATGAAAGCCTGCGTACCGCTCAAGCCCGCCTCGACGTGGTCGGCGCCCATCAGCGCGTCGCCACGGCCGGGCACCAGCGCTGCCGCCTTCAGGTCGCGCAGCTTCTGCAAGGTGTGCGGCCAATCCTCGAAATAGGCGTCACCGGCATAGGGTGTGGCGGCGAACTCGACGAGATCGCCGCTGAACAAGGTCTTCTCCTCCGGCAGCCAGACGATGGTGTCGCCCTTGGTGTGGCCACGCCCGGCATGGATGATCTGCACCTCCAGCTTGCCGAGCCAGATGCTCATGCGCTCGTGGAAGGTGATGGTCGGCCAGGTCAGGCCGGGGATCGACTCGACGGCGCGAAACAGGCGCGGGAAGCGCTGGATCTCCGACTTCATGTCTTGCGCACCGCGCTCGACGATGAGGTCGCGTGTCGCGTCGCTGCAGATGATGTGCTGCGGCTCGTAGCCCGAGGCGCCCAGCACGCGCACCGCGTGATAATGCGTCAGCACGACATAGCGGATCGGCTTGTCGGTGACGGTGCGGATCTTCTCGATCACCGTCTGCGCCATGACAGGCGTCGCCTGCGCGTCGATCACCATCACGCAATCGTCGCCGACGACGATGCCGGTGTTGGGATCGCCCTCGGCCGTGAAGGCGTAGGCGTGCTCGGACAGGCGGCTGAAGGTGATCTTCTTGTCTTCGGTATCCGCCTGCGAGGCGAAGGCCTTGCTCATGCAATGCCCCTAGTCGAGCTTGAGGAAGTCGTAGCGGTCGACGGTGCGGATGGTGACGTCGAACTCGTCGCCCTCGCGCTCGATGCTGAGCGTGATGCGCGTGCCGGCCGGGCCGGCGCTCCACACCGCGCGATAGAACATCGAGACCTCGTCGACCAGCACGTCGCCGACGCTGTTGATCGCATCGCCGCGGCGAAGTCCAGCGCGCGCCGCCGGCCCGTCGGGCGAGACATGGGCGATCACCAGCCCGCCCGGCACCTGCTGCGCGTAGAGGCCGAGCCAGGGCCGGCCGATGCCGGGCCGCTTGCCTTCCTTCACCATCTCGATCACCGCCGGCAGGCGGTCGACCGGGATGAACATGTTGCCGGGCAGCACGCCCGAGGGCCCGCGATAGGCGTCGCCGATGAATAGCGAACCCACGCCCAGCAAATCGCCATCGTCGGTGAACAGCGCCGCGCCACCGAACGATTCATACGGCGGCGAGGTGAAGATCGCGTTCTCGATGAAGTACTCCCAGTACCCCGCGAAGTCGCGCCGGTCGGTGACGATGGCGCGCTGCGCGGCACCGCCGCCGAAACCGGCGATGGTCACCGTGTCCTTGTGCTTCACCGATTTCGAATCACCGAAGCTCACCGGCCGCACCCGCGTCGGCAACGTCGTGCGCACCAGGCCGAAGCCGGTGGAGAAATCGTAGGCGACGACGCGCGCCGGCACCGAGCGGCCGCCCGGCTCGACGATCTCGACCTTGTTGGCCTCCATGATCAGGTAACCAACCGTCACCACCAGACCCTGGTCGTCGATGACGATGCCGTGGCCGCCGCGCTCGGTGCCCAGGGTCTCGGCAGTGCGCGCATCCTTGGGCACGCTCGACTTCAGCCCGACCACGGAGCGCATGGCGCGCACCAGTCCGGGCGGTGCGGGGATACCGCGGCGACGTTCCGACGAGCGCTCCTCGTTCTGCTCCTCGGCCTCGTCCGAGGCGTCGGGGAAGATCGGCATCAGGCTCGCCATGGTGATGGTCGTCGGACCGGAGGTTTGACGCGACATGGTGGTCTCCTCGTTCGGAGGCTAGAGGCTGCTGTCGAGCCGCAGGTACTTGTAGCGGTCACCCGACTGCACCGACACGTCGACGCGCTCGCCGCCGCGATCGATGCCCAGGGTGATGGTCGTCCCGCTTGGACCTGTTGCCCACAGATTGCTGTAGAAATCGGCCAGTGAATCGACCTCGGTGCTGCCGATCGAGCGCACGACGTCGCCACGCCGCAGGCCGGCCTTCTCGCCCGGGCTGCCGGGCTGCACGTTGACGATGGTCAGGCGGCCGCGCGTCTCGTTCGTGCTGATGCCGATCCACGGCTTGGAGCCATCCGGCCGGCGTCCCGCCTTGAGCGTCTCGAAGATCGGCTTCAGGCGGTTGATCGGGATGAACATGTTGCCGGGGAAGCTGCGCCCGCCGCGATAGGCGTCGGGCACCTGCAGCGAGCCGATGCCGACCAGCGCGCCCTCATCGTCGAGCAGCGCCGCGCCGCCCCAGTTGTGATAGGGCGGCACGGTGAAGATCGCGTTGTCGAGCAGGTATTCCCAATAGCCGGCGAAGCGGCGGCGATCGGCGACCAGCCCGCGCACCACCTTGTCCTCGCCGCCCGCGCCGGCAATCACCACGCCATCGCGCTGCTTCAGCGTATCCGAATCGCCGAAGCTCACCGGCTTGACCTTCAGCGGAATCACGGTCCGCACCAGGGCAAAGCCGGAGTCGTTGTCGAAGGCCACGACCAGCGCCGAAGAATGCCGTCCGTTGTTGTCGACGATCTCGACGCTGTTGGCCTCGAGCACGAGGTACCCCACCGTCAGCACCAAGCCCTCGTCGTCGATGACGACGCCGTGACCTTCGCGCTCGGTCCCCAGACTGCGCGCGCTGCGCGCCTGGCTCGGCACCGTGCTCTTGATCGTCACGATCGAGGGCAGCGCCGCCTTCACGGCCTCGCTCAGGGCACGCGGCGCCGGCTCGGTCGCCGTCGGCTTGTCGGCGCTTTGCGCCAGCGCGCACGGCGTCGACAACGCCAGCGCCAGCAGCGCGGCGAGCGACGTCTTCAGCAACGGTGCGCGGTCGGCCATATCGACCTCCTGCCGGTCAGGTAGCGTAGCACGCTGGCGCGGCGACGGAAGCGGAACAACCCCCAGTCACTTCGCCCTCTTGTAGTCACCGTGGAAGAACGCACGGGCACCACAGAAGGAACGACACGCCTCCTGGGACTCACCGACATCGACCCGCACGCCTTCCATCGTACTGATGATACGGAAATTGCACGGCGTGGGTTTCATTGTGGCGGTCACACGATCGTAGATTTCAGCTGGCGCACTGACCTGCACCATGCCGCCCTCCAGCACGCCGTGCGTCGTATCAATGGCGCAAGTGTGCGCCGTGGGCCCGATCACCGTCTCCAGCTGCACGCGGTATTTGCCGCCCGCCGCCGGCGACACGCTCAACCGCCCGCTGCCGGCATCCGCCGAAGGCAGCACCAGGGTAAAGCGGCCGATCACGGCTTGGGGCGTATTTGACGCCGGCACCGTTACCGCCGCGCCGGCCAGCGCCGTCGTGCGCGCCCGATAGAGATCGGCGAGGCATTTGCGCTGCGGTTCGGCCCAGCGCTCCGGCCCGGCGGTATCGGGCACGCCACAGGTGCCGGGCATGGTGCCCAGCCAGCGCACCTGCTCGCGCTGCAGCTCGGCCTGCCCGGCGGTGTCGCGCCGCGCCTTTTCCTTGGCGTAGACCTCGGCCAGGGTGCGGTCGAGTGCCGCGAGATCGGCGTGGGCGCAGACCACCTTCTCGCGGCCGCTCTTGGCCTTGGTGCAGTCGAAGCTGGGACCGGTCGGCGGTTTCGCGGGCTGGGTCGGCGACGCCGGCGTCTGGGCAAAGGCAACGCCGGCCACCAGGCAGAGGATCGCCGGAACAAGAATTGGCCGCATTCTCGGTCTCATTCAGAGGGGAATTCAGTGCCTCAAACATGGCGTCCACAAGGCGCGCGGTAAAGCACCGCCGAGCCCGCCATCCACATGCTATAGGGAGTCCATGTCCGATCCCTTCGAGTTGACCGACGAGCCCGAGGACTCGGCGCCGCAGCCCGGAGCGCGCCGCAGCGGCTTCGTGCCGGCGCCGGTCCATGTTGCCGTCGACCATCTCGGCAAGCTCAACGACACGCAGCGCCAGGCGGTCGAGCACACCGAGGGCCCGCTGCTGGTGCTGGCCGGCGCCGGCACCGGCAAGACGCGCGTGCTGATCACCCGCATCGCCCACATCCTGATCACGCGCAAGGCCTTCCCCAGCCAGATCCTGGCGGTGACCTTCACCAACAAGGCGGCGCGGGAGATGCTCGACAGAGTCGGCCAGCTGATCGGCCATGCGGCCGACGGGCTGTGGCTGGGCACCTTCCACTCGATCGGCGTGCGCCTGCTGCGCCGTCACGCCGAGCTGGTCGGGCTGAAGAGCAACTTCACCATCCTCGACACCGACGACCAGATCCGCCTGCTGAAGCAGCTGATGGAAGTCGAGGGCATCGACGACAAGAAGTTTCCGGCGCGCGTGCTATCGGGCGTGATCCAGCGCTGGAAGGACCGCGCGCTCACGCCCGACAAGGTCGGCAATCAGGACGACTCGGCGGAGTTCGCCAATGGCCGCGCCGTCGACATCTACAAGCAGTACCAGGAGCGCCTGGCGCAGCTGAACGCCGCCGATTTCGGCGACCTCATCCTGCACTGCGTGACCTTGTTCCAGCAGCACCCCGACATCCTCGCCGAGTATCACAAGCGCTTCCGCTACATCATGGTCGACGAGTATCAGGACACCAACGTCGCACAGTACCTGTGGCTCAGGCTGCTGGCGCAGGGCGGCGGCGCCGACCAGCAGCGCAACATCTGCTGCGTCGGCGACGACGACCAGTCGATCTACGGCTGGCGCGGCGCCGAGGTCGGCAACATCCTGCGCTTCGAGAAGGATTTCCCGGGCGCCACCATCATCCGGCTCGAGCGCAACTACCGCAGCACGCCACACATCCTCGCCGCCGCCAGCCACGTCATCGCCCACAACGAGGGCCGCCTGGGCAAGACCCTGTGGACCGACGTCGCCGAGGGCGACAAGGTCCGCCTGCGCGGCGTATGGGACGGCGACGAGGAAGCGCGCGCCGTCGGCGAGGAGATCGAGGCGCTGCAACGCGAGAAGCACACGCTGTCGCAGATCGCCATCCTGGTGCGCGCCGGCTTCCAGACCCGCGAGTTCGAGGAACGCTTCATCACGCTCGGCCTGCCCTACAAGGTGATCGGCGGCCCGCGCTTCTACGAGCGCCAGGAGATCCGCGACGCGATGGCCTATCTGCGTCTGATCGCGCAGGCCGACGACGATCTCGCCTTCGAGCGCATCTACAACGTGCCGCGTCGAGGTCTCGGCGAATCGGCGCTGAAGACCTTGCGCAATATCGGCAAGACGCAGCGCGTCAGCCTGTTCGAAGCGACACGGCGTGCGCTGGAGACCGACGAGTTCAAGGCCAAGCAGCGCAAGACTCTCACCGACCTGGTCAAGAGCTTCGAGCGCTGGCGCGACATGCTCGAGGGCATGACGCATGTCGAGGTGGCGGAAACCATGCTCGACGAGTCCGGCTACACCGAGATGCTGCAGCGCGACCGCTCGCCCGAGGCGCCGGGCCGGCTGGAGAACCTCAAGGAACTGGTCAACGCCATGCAGGAGTTCGACTCGCTGTCGGGCTTCCTCGAGCACGTGGCGCTGGTCACCGAGGGCAACGAACGCGCCGGCGGCGACATGGTCAACATCATGACTCTGCACGCGGCGAAGGGCCTGGAGTTCGACACCGTCTTCCTGCCGGGCTGGGAGGAAGGCCTGTTCCCGAACCAGCGCGCGCTCGACGAAAGTGGCCTGTCCGGTCTCGAGGAAGAGCGCCGCCTCGCCTATGTCGGCATCACCCGCGCGCGCAAGCGGGTCTACATCTCCTTCGCTGCCAACCGCCGCGTCTTCAACCAGTGGCAGGCGGCGATCCCCTCTCGCTTCGTGCAGGAGCTGCCGCCGGCCCATGTCGACGCATCGAGCGACGCCGGCCTCTACGGCACCGCCTCGACCGGCCATTTCGGCGGCCTGCGCGGCGGATCCGGCATGACCGATGTCGACGTCGACAGCGTCGACTGGGGTCCGGACTGGAACCGCGCCCGCCAGATCGGCGGCGCCACGCGCGGATCAGGCAGCGGCCGCGGCCAGTTCCAACGCGGACGTTTCGGCCGCGAGGACACCTTCGACGACCGCCGCGCCCAGGGCGACCGCCCGGCCGATTCCCTTTCAGTCGGCCAACGCGTCTTCCACCAGAAATTCGGCTACGGCCTGATCACCGCGATCGACGGCAACAAGCTCGACATCGAATTCGAGAAAGCCGGCCCGAAGAAGGTCCTCGACAGCTTCGTCCAGACGGCTTGATCAGCCCTCGTCGGCCGGCGGATCGAGGTCGACGCCGACAAGGAACGGGCTGTTCATCCGCTTGAGCTCGGCAAGGATCGCCCGCTTCTCGGGTGTGCGCCGCCGTCCGCTGTTGCGCGGGACGTAGTCATAACCCGCCAGGCCGAGCGCCGCCTTGCGCTCCGCCAACTGCCGCTCGTATTCCTCAAACTCAACGACCCGCACGGTCCCACGCCTCCAGCGTTGCGATCGTCGCCTGGTCAACCGAGTCCTGCGCGATGCGCTTGTCGAGATAGGCCCGATCAAGGTTACCGGCAAGACGATACAACGATACCGCTTGCTCTTGCATCCGTGGATCAAGACGCGGACCTGCCAGCGCCTGGCCAACTCGATCAGCGATCATGCCTCGACCGACACGATTCGTAGATCGCCATCTCGAAACTTGACCGTCAGAATCCGAGATGGATCCGCTCGACCATCCATAAGAGAGCCGCTGACCACTTCGACGCTAAGGCCGGAGACTGGATGGAAGAGCGCCCGCTGAATCTGGGACGCCGCTGCGCGTCGAAAGCCCAGCGCCTCCAACTCCTCAAAGAACTCGTCCCGGTAAGCCGTCACGAAGTCAAAGTCACCGGTGGTAGTGGCGCCGCCAGTATAGAACTCGGCGGCCGCTCCGCCGACCAGGATGGGCACCGTGAGTCCTCGACGAACCATGGCGCCTGTCGCCTGAGCGATCAGCGTGATGGCGTCGCGATACTCCTTCCTGAGGGGGCCAACTGTCGTCACGCTGCCGATTATAACTGGGTCGTGGCTCGCTAACGAGGCGCCTTACTCAGCGGGATCGCCCAACTCGCAGTATGAAGCCCCGACTTCCACCGGCGGCGGACGGAGACCCGCGTCATGTAGCTGCCTGCGGTAGGCCGGCCAGGCCGCGGTCGATGGCAACTCGCGATAGCCGTCGGGGATGACACGCACGAAGCCGGCGTTTCGATCGGCGGCGTTGCGCTGCCAGCCGCCGTCGCCGGTGGTGCGGACGGTGCCGTAGATCGTCGCCCGGTTGGCGGGCGACACGCCGCTCTGCTTCATCATCAGCAGGAAGAGCTTGTCGGCCTGCGCGCGGGTGCAGGATTGCGTCCAGTAGAGATAGTCATGCAGCACGGCGGCGCGGCTGTACTGGCCGTGCGGCGACATGCCGGACCAGAAGGCGCGCGGGATCGAGGCGAAGTCGGTGACGAAGCCCGCCGGCACGACGATCGTCTGGTCACTGCCGGCGATGCGGAAGACTGTGTCGCGCTCGAGCATGAAGTGCCGGGAGTCGGCGAAAGGCGTCACCGTCACCAGCGGCGGCGTGGTTTCGGGATCGAGCTTCGCGGCTGGCGTCGTGGCGCAGCCTGCGAGGACAACAAGGATCAGGACGAGGACGGCAAAGCGCATGGCGATAAGCGCCAAGGCTATAGCGTGATCCTGACGTGAAGTCCTGTGCGGCACGCCACCCCGCGTGCTAGGGCCACGCCATGCCTGCCTGGAAGATCGCCGTCACCATCCCCGCTCCCGCCGCCATGGCGTTCGACGGTGCGTTGTCCGATGCGCTGGTCGAGCATGGCCTCGTGGTCTCGACAGTCGAGACAACACGTGACGGGCCGTGGCGCAGCGAAGTCTACGGCGAGGCCGATGACGCCTCCGGGCCGGACAGCGCCACGCGAACTTTGCTGGGCGAGGCCATCACCGCTGCGGCGGCGCAGGCCGGCATCGCGGCGCCGGCGTGGGACGTCGAGGTGCTGCCCGACACCGACTGGGTGGCCGAGAACCAACGCTCGTTCCAGCCATTCCGCGTCGGTCGCTTCTGGGTGCATCCGTCGCATGCCGCTGACCCTGTGCCGGAGCGCGCGATCCCGCTGCGCATCGATGCCGGGCTGGCTTTCGGCACCGGCACGCATGCCACGACGCGCGGCTGCCTGGAGGCGATCGGTGCGCTCGATCCGGCTGCCATCGCCAATCCCGTAGATGTCGGCACCGGCAGCGGCATCCTCGCCATCGCCATGGCGCTGGCCTGGCGGCGCGGGATCCTGGGCGGTGACAACGATCCCGACTCGATCACCGTCGCGCGCGAGAACGCCGTGCTCAACGGCGTCGCTGATCACTGCGATTTCCATCTCTCGGAAGGGCTGTCGGCGCCGCCACTGGCGAGTCGTGGGCCCTACGACCTGATCGTCGCCAATATCCTCGCCGGGCCGCTGGTCGGGCTGGCGCCGTCCTTTGCGGCGGCTGCGGCGGCCCGCGCGACGCTGATCCTGTCGGGACTATTGGTCGAGCAGGTGGACGAGGTCCTCGCCGCCTACCGCGCGCAGGGCTTCGCGCTGGTACGTGGCATCGACCATGAGGCCGGCGGCGCCGACTGGCGCACGCTGGTGCTCAGCCGCTGAACCCGCCCACGAAAAAAGGGCCGGCTTGGGGGCCGGCCCTTTCAGGGAAGCGCGCGGGGTTTGGGGAGGAGCGCGCTCAGGCAGACTCGAACCACGCTTACGCTGCGCGGGTGTAGATGTTGTCGTTGAACGACGCGGTGAGTCCCGGGCCGACCGGCAGGTCGGGGCCGAAGCCCGCGGCGCTGTTCACGGCGGTGCAGATCTCGCTGCGCGACAAGCCGATATCGGCCAGCATGCGGTCATCGAGGGCGCTCAGCTCGGCAATCGCGGCGCGACGGCGCAACGCGCTGCGGGCATAGCGCCAGAGTTTGGCGAAACCGCCTCCCATCACGGCGGCGCGGTGAATGCGCGCCTGCTGCTCGATGGCCTGGCGGTTGACGTCCACAACACGCGCCGGCG
This sequence comes from Alphaproteobacteria bacterium, assembly GCA_019239835.1. Lineage (GTDB taxonomy): Bacteria > Pseudomonadota > Alphaproteobacteria > Reyranellales > Reyranellaceae > JAFAZJ01. The sequence goes on from JAFAZJ010000109.1 coordinate 20,359, forward strand.
TCGGCGCAACCAGGCTGCCAAAGCTCGAAGTGGCGGTGGTGCTGGACAAACTAGACATTGTTCCCTTCACTTTCGGTCCCGGGACCGAGACAATTCTCGCCCCCTTCACGGCCGGCCGGCTTTTCGGCTCGGCACAGAAGGGAATATAAACCTTTGATTTCATGTGATAAGTGCCAAGACAATAAGGCAGTCATGCAAAACGAACATGCTTTAAACAATTTCTCACTGCTGCATTGCACCATGACAATCGAGACATCCGGTTCGTTTATTGCGTCGGCTGACACAGCCTCGTACGGTGCGCTCACGACACCCCTCTGATCAGACGGTTTGTTCCAATGTCGACACCCGACGACGGCTTGGCGCGACTCGCCGATTTGTTGCGATCCAATGGCCGGTCTTACGCCCCGGACGAGCTCAGTGACCTGATGGCCGGCATTGCCGCCGCCCCGGAAGGGCTGGCGGGCGCGGAGTGGGTCGAGCTGGTGACGCCGGATGCCAGCGCCCAGGTGAAGGCAGAGCTGACCGCCCTGCGCGAGAGCCTGGCCAGCCGTAACGACGGGCTCGGCGATGGCGGCATGTCGTCCGAGGAGGCGGCGAAGCGCCTGACCGCCCTGCGCGCCGAGCTGAAGCGGCGCGGGCTCGACGGCTTCATCGTGCCGCGCGCCGACGAGCATCAGGGCGAGTACGTGCCGCGTGCCGCGCAGCGCCTGGCCTGGCTCACCGGCTTCACCGGCTCGGCCGGCTGGGCTGTGGTGCTGGCCGACAAGGCGGCGATCTTCATCGACGGCCGCTACACCCTGCAGGTGCGCCAGCAGGTCGACATGTCGCTCTATGCGCCGGTCGACTATCCCGCGACCACGCCCGATGCGTGGCTGGCGGAGAACCTGCCGTCGGGCGCGCGCTTCGGCTTCGATCCTTGGCTGCATGGGCTGTCCGAAGCCGAACGCCTGGCGACCGCCAGCGCCAAGGCCGGCGCGACGCTGGTGCCGGTCGAAGGCAATCCGATCGACTCGGTATGGACCACGCGGCCGCCGCCGCCGCTGTCGCCGGTGATCCCGCAGCCGGTCGAGCTCGCCGGCGAATCGAGCGAGGAGAAGCGCGCGCGCATCGCCAAGGCGGTGGCCGACAAGGGCGCCGATGCCGTGCTGCTGAGCCAGCCCGACTCGATCGCCTGGCTGCTTAACGTGCGGGGTGGCGACGTGCCGCGCACGCCCTTCCCGCTCTCCTTCGCGCTGCTGCGCAAGGATGCCGGCGTCGATCTGTTCATCGACGCGCGCAAGCTGCCGCCGGCAACGCGTGCCCATCTCGGCAATGGCGTCGCCCTGCAGCGGCCCGAAGCATTGGCCGGTGCGCTCGAGTCGCTGGGCCGCGATTGCCGCACGGTGTGGCTCGATCCGCAGACCGCGCCGCGCTGGGCGCTCGATCGCCTGACAGCGGGTGCCGGCGGCGAGCCGAAGCTGGTGCGCGAGCTGGATCCGGTGGCGCTGCCCAAGGCGTGCAAGAACGAGGTCGAGCTGGCCGGCGTGCGCGCCGCGCATCGCCGCGACGGCGCCGCGCTCAGCCGCTACCTGCACTGGCTGGCGAGCGAAGCGCCCAAAGGCGGCACAGACGAGATCGCCGCCTCCGACAAGCTGCAGGCGCTGCGCGAAGCCACCGGCGCGATCCGCGACCTGAGCTTCGATACGATCTCCGGTGCCGGACCGAACGGCGCGATCGTGCATTACCGCGCCAGCCCGCGCAGCGCGCGCAAGCTGCAGCGC
>JAFAZJ010000120.1 GCA_019239835.1 Alphaproteobacteria bacterium
GAGCGCGGGCCGGTCTGGTCGCGCACCTACAGCGACTTCAACAACGTGCCGGCGGCACGACAGTCGATCCACGACCGCATGCTCGACAGTCTTGTTCCGGTGGGTGGCTTTGCGCTGGCGACCGAGAACGGCGCACCAGTGGCCGCCGGCCTCGGTGTGTTCGAGAACGAGCATGTCGGGCTGTTCGACATCGTCGCCGACCCCACACGCCGACGCGCCGGACATGGCCGGCGCGTCGTCGAAGGGATCATGGCCTGGGGTCGCTCATTGGGCGCGACACGGGCCTATCTGATGGTGGTGGCGGCCAATGCGCCGGCGATCGCGCTGTACGAGCGGCTGGGCTATCGCGAAGCCTATCGTAGCCACTACCGCATTCCGCCGGTGTGACTACGCCGCCATGCGGCGCAGGCCGAGCCACTCGAAGATGGCGAGATCGGCAACCACCAGTGCCGGCGCAATGACCAGTGCCAGGCCCCAGCCGGTTAGCGCCGATGCCCCCAGGACCAGCACCAGCGCGCTGCCGGCGACCCAACCGATATCGGCCCACAGGATGACGCGCGCCAGCCACACGGGCATCTGCGGCCGGCTGGCGATGAACCAGCAGATCGCGCCGAAGCCGATCACGCCCAAACCCAGCAGCAGGACCACGGTGCCGAGTGCGGAACCCAGCCACGTATCGGAAGCGGCCACGCTGACTCGTACCAGCGTGCCGGCGAAGATCGCCAGGACGGCACCCGAGACGACCGAGAATGCGGCGTTGCCGTAAAGCGTGCGACGCAGCAGGTGGTCGTGGGACTGCGAAACGACAGACATCTCAACCTCCATGCGCCTTCGATCAGGCGTGCCCTTAAGCTGAGCGTGGAGCGGCAGCATCTCAAATACGCCCGAGGTAATCGCCAGTGCGACATTGTGGTGCTACCTCGGAGTCCATTTGGAGGAGTGTCCCATGCGAGAGACCTCGGTCGCTGAGCGCACCGAATCCGGCTTCGGTCCGATGCTGCGCGAATGGCGTCGCCGCCGCGGCGCCAGTCAGCTCGAGCTGGCGCTGCGCTCGGGCGTGTCGCAACGCCACGTCTCGTTTCTCGAATCCGGCCGCGCGCGGCCCAGCCGCGAGATGGTCGGCCAGCTCGCCGGCGCGCTCGACGTGCCGCTGCGCCAGCAAAACACGTTGCTGATGGCCGCCGGCTTCGCACCGGTCTATCGCGAGCGCGACCTGGGCGCGCCGGAGCTCGGCGTCGTGCGCCAGGCGCTGAACCACATGATGAAGCAGCAGGAGCCGTATCCCGCGGTGGTCGTCGACCGGTTGTGGAACCTGCTCGACGCCAACGAGCCGGCCAACCGCATGACCGCCTTCCTGCTCGACGGCGTGCCCGGCGCCGCCAAGCAGACGGGCCGCCCAAATCTGCTGCGCTCGATCCTGTCGCGCGATCTGCTGCGCACGCGCATCGACAATTGGGAGGAGGTCGCGCGTCACCTCGTGCGTACGACCTATGCCGAGATTCTGGCCGATGGCGGCGACGAGGACGCGCTGCGCTTCATCGATGACGTCATGGCGCTGCCCGACGTGCCGCGCGCCTGGCGGCACCAGCGCTTCGATGAGACGCCCACGCCGGTGCTGACCGTCGACTTCCGCAAGGGCGACATCAAGCTGCGCCTGTTCACCACCATCGCCACCCTGGGCACGCCGCAGGACGTGACGTTGCAGGAGGTGCGGGTGGAGTGCTTCTTCCCTGCCGACGAGGTGACGGAGCGTTTCTTCCGACCGTCATAGACAGGGTCAGTTTTTCGACAGGACTTGGCGATTGCCTTACGCGTGCCTATTTAGGCAGCCATGAGCGATCCCTCCCAGTCTCCGGTGTGGCACGGCACCACGATCCTTTGCGTGCGCAAGAACGGTGGCGTGGTGCTGGCCGGCGACGGCCAGGTCAGCCTCGGCCAGACGATCATCAAGTCCAACGCGCGCAAGGTGCGCCGCCTCGGCAACGGTCAGATCGTCGGCGGTTTCGCCGGCGCTACCGCCGACGCCTTCACCCTCTTCGAGCGGCTGGAAGCCAAGCTGGAGCAGCATCCCGGCCAACTCACCCGCGCCTGCGTCGAGCTCGCCAAGGACTGGCGCACCGACCGCTACCTGCGCCGCCTCGAAGCGATGATGGCGGTGGCCGACAAGTCGGTGTCGCTGGTGCTGACCGGCACCGGCGATGTGCTGGAGCCCGAGGACGGGCTGATCGGCATCGGCTCGGGCGGCAACTACGCGCTGGCCGCGGCACGCGCGCTGATCGACGTCGAGGGTCTCGATGCCGAGGCGGTGGCGCGCAAGGCGATGAAGATCGCCGCCGACATCTGCGTCTATACCAACACCAACGTGATCGTCGAAAAGCTCTAAGCTTGTCTCGACGGATGCGGCCCAGGCGCGCCTCAGGGGTGCCCACGCCGCGCATCGCGCCTCCAGGAGGGCGACATGGCTGAATTTTCCCCCCGTGAGATCGTTTCCGAGCTCGACCGGCACATCGTCGGCCAGGCCGACGCCAAGCGCGCCGTCGCCGTGGCCCTGCGTAATCGCTGGCGCCGCCAGCAGCTGCCCGATGCGCTGCGCGAGGAAGTGCTGCCCAAGAACATCCTGATGATCGGGCCGACCGGCTGCGGCAAGACCGAGATCGCGCGCCGCCTCGCGAAGCTCGCCGAGGCGCCGTTCCTCAAGGTCGAGGCCACCAAGTTCACCGAGGTCGGCTATGTCGGCCGCGACGTCGAGCAGATCGCGCGCGACCTGATGGAAGTCGCCATCGGCATGACGCGCGAGCGCCTGCGCAAGGAAGTGCAGGCCAAGGCCGAGCTGGCGGCCGAGGAGCGCGTCGTCGAGGCGCTGGTCGGCAACAGCGCCAGTAGCGAAACCAAGCTGCGTTTCCGCCAAAAGATCCGCGATGGCGAGCTCGATGGCCGCGAGGTCGACATCGAGGTTGCCGACGCCGGCGGGCCGGCGACCTTCGAGATTCCCGGCATGCCCGGTGGTCAGGTCGGCATGGTCAATATCGGCGACATGCTGGGCAAGGCGCTGGGCAATCAGCGCACCAAGAAGCGCACCATGACCGTGAAGGAGGCCATGGAGCTGCTGACGCGCGAGGAGAGCGACAAGCTGCTCGACCAGGAGCGCGTGATTCGTGAGGCCAAGGATGCGGCGGAACAGAACGGCATCGTCTTCCTCGACGAGATCGACAAGATCTGCGCGCGTTCGGAATATCGCGGCGGCGGCGACGTCAGCCGCGAGGGCGTGCAGCGCGACCTGCTGCCGCTGATCGAGGGTACGACGGTCAACACCAAGCACGGACCGATCAAGACCGACCACATCCTGTTCATCTGCTCCGGCGCCTTCCATCTCGCCAAGCCCTCGGACCTGCTGCCCGAGCTGCAGGGCCGCGTGCCGATCCGCGTCACCCTGCAGGGCCTGACGCAGGCGGATTTCCGCCGTATCCTGGTCGAGCCCGAGGCCAGCCTGCTGAAGCAGTACAAGGCATTGATGGGCACGGAGAAGGTGGCGCTTGAGTTCGCCGATGATGCGATCGACGAGCTGGCACGGCTGGCGGCGGAGATCAACTCCTCGCTGGAGAACATCGGCGCCCGTCGTTTGCACACCGTGCTGGAGAAGTTGCTCGAGGAGATCAGCTTCACCGCCTCGGATCGCGGCGGCGAGTCGGTGACGATCGACGCGGCCTATGTGCGCGAGCGGGTGAGCGTGCTGGCCAAGAACGCCGACCTCAGCAAGTTCATCCTCTGATGGCGCGCCGCGCGCCTGCCGGTCGCAGAGCCGGAACGCGCGC
>JAFAZJ010000219.1 GCA_019239835.1 Alphaproteobacteria bacterium
TGCAGTGAACAGGAGGACAGTACCCATGACGATCATCGGACGCCGGCGGTTTGTGACCGCCTCGGCCACTGCTGCCATTGCCGCGCCCTGGGTGGCGCGGGCGCAGACGGCCAAGCAGCTGAAGATCTCGCACCAGTTTCCCAGCGGTACGGTCGACAGCGGCGATTTCCGCGACCAGCTCTGCCGCCGCTTCGCGGCCGAGCTGGCCAAGCGCACCAACGGTGCGCTGACTGCGGAGGTTTATCCCAATTCCTCGCTGGTCAAGACAGTTGCGCAGTATTCGTCGATCCGTCGCGGCGCGCTCGACATGACCCTCTACCCGCTGAACTACGCCGGCGGCGAGGTCAGCGAATACAATATCGGCTTCATGCCCGGCGTGATCAGCTCCTACGAGCAGGCCTACGCCTGGAAGAAAGCGGAGATCGGCAAGCGGCTGACCACGCTGATGGCCGAGAAAGGCGCCGTACTCGTCACCTGGCTGTGGCAGGCCGGCGGCACGGCGAGCCGCACCAAGCCGATCCTGGTCCCTGAGGACGTGAAGGGCCTGAAGGTGCGCGGCGGCAGTCGCGAGATGGACCTCATGCTGAAGGGCGCCGGCGCAGCGGTGGTCAGCATGCCGTCGAACGAGCTCTATGCCGCGATGCAGACCGGCACGATGGACGTGGCCATGACCTCGGCCACCAGCCTGATCTCGTTCCGTCTCGAGGAGCTGGCCAAGAACCTGACCACCGGCCGCGGCAAGGGTTTCTTCTACATCTTCGAGCCGCTGCTGATGTCCAAGCAGATCTTCGACGCGCTGCCCAAGGACCAGCAGACCGCGATCATGGACATCGGCCTGGAGATGGAGAAGTTCGGTCTCGAGAAGGCCAAGGAAGACGACGTCGCTGTCGCCAAGGTCTACGAGAAGGCCGGCATCAAGACCTTCGACCTCGACCAGTCGCAGGCCGACAAGTGGAAGGCCGTGGCGCGCGACACGTCGTGGAAGGACTTCAGCGAAAGGTCGACCAGCAACGCCGAGTTCCTCAAGCTCTCGCAGCAGGTTGGATGATCGTTCTCGCCGCCCTGCATCGGGCGATCGTCATCGCGGCCTCCATCGCCCTGCTGATCGCCTCCGCCATCCTCACCTACAGTGTCGCCGTGCGTCACTTCCTGCTGGTCCCCACGGACTGGCAGGAAGAGGCCTCGGTGTTCATCCTCGTCGCCGTGACCTTCCTCACCGCCGCCTGGGTGCAGCGCGAGCGCGGCCATGTCGCGATCGAAGCGCTGGCCAACGTGCTGCCGCCGGCGATCAATCGCGTGCGCCTGTGGTTCGTCGACCTGGTCAGCGTGCTGTTCTGCGCCTTCTTCTCCTGGAAATCGTGGACCTTGCTGCACGAGGCCGTGGTCGAAGGCCACGTCAGCTCCTCGTCCTGGGCGCCGCCGCTGTGGATCCCCTATGCCGCCATGTCGGTCGGCATGACCCTGCTCACCCTGCAAATCCTTCTGCAGCTCATTCGCCCACGCCACCCATGACCGTCCTGACCATCGGCCTGCTCTACGGCGGAGCCACCATCGCCGTGATGCTGGCCGGCGTGCCCATCGCCTTCGCGCTCGGCGCCGTCGCCACCACCTTCATGCTGCTGTTCATGCCGCCGGCGGCGCTCGATACGGTGACGCAGAACGTCTACGAGGAAATGTCCTCGATCACCTTGCTGTCGATCCCGCTGTTCATCCTCAAGGGCGCCGCGATCGGCCGCTCGCGTGCCGGCCAGGATCTCTACTCGGCGCTGCACGCCTGGATGAGCCGCGTGCCCGGCGGCCTGGGCATCGCCAATGTCTTCGCCTGCGCGCTGTTCGCGGCGATGGCCGGATCGAGCCCGGCCACCTGCTCGGCGATCGGTTCGGCCGGCATTCCCGAGATGCGCCGCCGCGGCTATCCCGGCGGCTTCGCGGCCGGCCTGATCGCTGCCGGCGGCACCTTGGGCATCCTGCTGCCACCCTCGATCACCATGATCCTCTATGCCGTGGCGTCGGAGCAGTCGCTGGGCAAGCTGTTCCTCGCCGGCATCGGCCCGGCGCTGTTGCTGGTCGGACTGTTCGCCGGCTACGCCGCCTGGCGCTACGGCTACGAGACGCGCCGCGCGCAGGCGGTGGCCGCCGGCGGCGGCGCCAGCTCGGCCCTGCTGGAGGAAGACAACCTCACCCTGCGCGATCGATTCGCCGCCCTGCCGCGCGTGCTGCCCTTCGTGCTGCTGCTGACCGGCGTGATGGTCGCGCTCTATGGCGGTTACGCCACGCCATCGGAGACGGCGGGCCTGGGCGCCATCCTGGCGCTGGTGCTGATCGCGGTGGTCTACAACACCTGGCGGCCGCGCCAGCTGCAGCCGATCATGGTCAACACGCTGCGCGAATCGACCATGCTGATGATGATCATCGGCATGTCGCTGCTCTATTCCTACGTGATGAGCTACCTCACGATCAGCCAGTCGGCGGCGGCGTGGATCGTCTCGATGCATCTGTCGCGCTGGCTGCTGCTGGCGGCGATCCTCGTGCTCGTGGTGGTGCTGGGCTTCTTCCTGCCACCGGTCTCGATCATCCTGATGACCGCGCCGATCATCCTGCCGCCGCTGCGCGCCGCCGGCTTCGATTTGGTGTGGTTCGGCGTGATCATGACCATCGTCATGGAGATGGGCCTGATCCACCCGCCGGTCGGCCTCAACATCTTCGTCATCAAGAACATCGCGCCCGACATCCCGCTGTCGGACGTGATCTGGGGCGTGCTGCCGTTCGTCGGCCTGATGATGCTCGCCGTCGTCGTGCTGTGCTTCCTGCCCGACATCGCCAACTGGTTGCCCAACCACCTGATCAAGGGCACGCGTTAGGCAGCGGACATCAATCGACCGCGGCCAAGGGCCGGCAGACCGACTCAAGCGAACGCCGCTCGGCCGCGACACCCCAGCGCCATTGCACCAGCGCCGCCGCAATCATCAGCAGCGCGCCGGCGAGGTAACCGTAGGCGAGGTGCGGGCGCGAGCCGGTGTCGATCAGCGCGCCGAAGATCGCCGGGCCGGCGACGCCGCCGATGCCGGTGCCGATGGCGTAGAAGATCGCGATGGCGATGGCACGTAGTTCGAGCGGGAAGGTCTCGGAGACGGTGAGATAGGCCGAGCTCGCGGCCGCCGAGGCGACGAAGAAGATCACCGACCAGGCGATAGTCTGCGTCATGGCGTTGAGATAGCCGGCCCAGAACAGCCACGCGGTCGCCGCCAGCAGGATGCCGGATACTGCGTACGTCAGCGCGATCATGGTGCGCCGTCCCACCGAGTCGAAGAGCGGGCCGAGGATCAGCGGGCCCAGCAGGTTGCCGATCGCGAAGGGGATGATGTAGTGGCCGACATCGTCCGACGGCACGCCGTAGAAATCGGCCAGCACCAGCGCGTAGGTAAAGAAGATCGCATTGTAGAAAAACGCCTGCGCCGCCATCAGCACAAGGCCGACGATCGCGCGCCGGCGATGCAGGTCGAATAGCACGTGCACGACCTCGCGCACGTGCAGGCGATCGCGCGCATGGAGCTTCAGTTTCGGCACCGGTGCCGGATCGAAGCGATGGCCGCGCCCGGTGACCCAGGTCTCGATGTCCTCGATGATCTTGTGCGCCTCCTCGACGCGGCCGTGCAGCACCAGCCAGCGCGGGCTCTCGGGAATCCACAGCCGCATCAGCAGGATCAGCAGGCCCAGCACGGCACCGATCAGGAACGCGAAGCGCCAGCCATGATCCGGCTGGAACAGGGCCGGATCGAGCACCACCGATGCGCCACCCGCGCCGAGCAGCGCGCCCAGCCAGAAGCAGCCGTTGATCGCCAGGTCGGTCCGCCCGCGCACCCGCGCCGGGATCAGCTCCTGGATGGTCGAGTTGATCGCCGTGTACTCGCCGCCGATGCCCGCACCGGTGAGGAAGCGGAAGACAACGAAGCTCCAGAAATCCCAGGAGAACGCCGTCGCCGCGGTCGCCACGACGTAGAGCGCCAGGGTGATGAAGAAGAGTTTGCGGCGACCCAGGATGTCGGTGAGCCAGCCGAAACCCAGCCCGCCGGTCACAGCGCCGGCGAGGTAGGCGCTGCTCGCCAGGCCGATCTGGGTGTTGGTGAACTGCAGCAGCGGGCTCTGCTTCAGCGCGCCGGCCAGAGTACCGGCCAGCGTCACCTCGAGCCCGTCCAGTGCCCAGGTCACGCCCAGCGCGATCACCACGAGCGTGTGGAAGCGGCCCCAGGGCAGGCGGTCGAGCCGGGCCGGGATGTCAGTCTCGATGATCCGGCCTGATTGAGTGATGTCGGTCATACCTTCCCCCGGAGGGGGAAGGTGCCCGAAGGGCGGATGGGGGATGTCGAAGACGGACCGGGTGTGTTGAAACATCCCCCATCCGTCGCGCTGCGCGCGCCACCTTCCCCCTCCGGGGGAAGGTAAAGCAAAGCGGCATCAACCATGTCGGAAGGCCCTCCCTGCCCTACAAACGACACAGCAGGGCGGCGGTGCCTTGAATGGCCCCCACTTTATGGCCATTGTCCGGCACACAGCGTTTTCGCCGATTCGGAGCCCGTTATGGCCCTCGCCGCCCCTTCCCGACCGCCGCAGGTCGATGCCACCATCGCCGAATTGAAGGCCATGGTCGGCGACCGGCTGAGCACGGCGCACGCCGTGCGCGAGCAGCATGGCAAGGACATCAGCTATCACGAGGCGCATCTGCCCGACGCCGTGGTCTTCGCCGAGTCGGCCGAGGAAGTGCAGAAGATCGTGCAGGTCTGCGCCCGCCACGGCACGCCGATCATCCCCTACGGCACCGGCACCTCGCTGGAAGGCCATATCAGCGCCCCCAATGGCGGCATCTCGCTCGATGTCAGCCGCATGAACAAGGTGCTGCAGGTCAACGAGGCCGACCTCGACGTCGTGGTGCAGCCCGGCGTGACGCGCAAGCAGCTCAACGAATACATACGCGACACCGGCCTGTTCTTCCCGATCGATCCGGGCGCCGACGCTTCGATCGGCGGCATGGCCAGCACGCGCGCATCGGGGACCAACGCGGTGCGCTACGGCACGATGCGCGAGAACGTGCTGGCGCTGCAGGTCGTGACGCCGGATGGACGCTTGATGCGCCTGGGCCGCCGCTCGCGCAAGTCGAGCGCGGGCTACGATATGGTGAAGCTGTTCGTGGGCTCCGAGGGCACCTTGGGCATCATCACCGAGGTGACGCTGCGCCTCTACGGCATCCCCGAATCGATGGTCGCGGCGACCTGCGCCTTCGACAGCCTCGAGGGCGCGGTCAACACCGTGATCCAGACGATCCAGTCCGGTATCCCGGTCGCGCGCATCGAGCTGATGGACACCGAGACGGTCGATACCGTGAACCGGTATTCCAAGCTCAGCCTGCCCAACAAGAACCTGCTGCTGCTGGAATTCCACGGCACCGAGGCCGGCACCAAGGAGCAGGCCGAGATGGTGCAGGCGCTCGCCGCCGAGAACGGCGGCGGCGACTTCGCCTGGACCGGCCAGGCCGAGGAGCGCAGCAGGATGTGGCAGGCCCGCCACGACGCCGCCTGGGCCGCCAAGGCCGCCAAGCCGGGCTGGGGCATGTGGGCGACCGATGTCTGCGTGCCGATCTCCAACCTCGCCGAATGCATCCTCGAGACGCAGAAGGACATCGTCGCCAACGGCCTCTATGCGCCCATCGTCGGCCATGTAGGCGACGGCAATTTCCATCTCACCATGATGGTCGACCCGAACGATCCGACCTATCTGCCGCGGGCCGAAGGCCTCAACGACCGCATGATCGCGCGGGCGCAGAACCTCGGCGGCACCTGCACCGGGGAGCACGGCGTGGGCATCGGCAAGGTGAAGTACCTCTACGCCGAGCACGGCGAGGCGGTGAGCCTGATGCGCGCGGTGAAGAAGGCGCTCGATCCCGAGAACATCATGAACCCGGGCAAGATCTTCGGGCCGATGAACTAGGATCGCAGCCGCGCTTCATGGATGTCCGTCCCCACATCGTCGTCGTCGAGGATTCGGCGTCGCAACGCCAGGCGCTGGTCGATTATTTGTCGCGCCAGAACCTCAGGGTGAGCGGCGTCGAGAGCGGCGGCATGCTGCGACGACTGGCCGATCGCGAGATGCCGGCGCTGGTGCTGCTCGATGTCGGCCTGCCCGACGAGGACGGGTTTTCCCTGGCGCGCTACCTCCGCGAACGCAGCAGCCGCACCTGGATCATCATGGTCACGGCGGCGAGCGATCCGGTCGACCGCGTCGTCGGCCTGGAGACCGGCGCCGACGACTATGTCGCCAAGCCCTACGATCCACGCGAGCTGCTGGCACGGGTCAAGGCCGGCTTGCGCCGCGCCACCGGCGCCGGCGCGGTGACACCGAAGGCCGCCGGCCGTGTGCGCATGGGCCGCCGCGTGCTCGACCTCGACAAGCGCCTGCTGGTCGATCCCGACGGCAGCGAAGAGACGCTGAGCGCCAGCGAGTTCGACTTGCTGAAGGTCTTCGCCGAGAATCCCAACCGGCCGCTGACCCGCGAATGGCTGCTCGAGGTCACCAGCCACCGTGACATGGACGCCTTCGAGCGCTCGATCGACCTGCGCATCAAGCGGCTGCGCCGCAAGGTCGAGCACGACGCCGCCCATCCCGAGGCGATCCGCACCGTGCGCGGTGCCGGCTACATGTTCGTGCCGCCCACCGACTGAGGCGCGGCCGACTGAAGCACCACAGTCAGACGGCGCAGCTCGATCGCGAGACGACCGCGCGCGTCCTGGCAGCGCTGGCGATCGGCGGCTTTGCCCGCCTCCTCCAGGGCCAGCGCCGCCGCGCCCGCCCGCCTGGCACCGATCTGCAGCGCCGAGCCCTTGAGGCGATGCGCGGCCTGCGCCACGCGCGCGAGATCGCCTGCCTGCATCGCCGCGTCGATGTCGCGCTCCGACTGGTCCAGCTCGCCGGCGAACGTGTCGAGGAGGTCGCGCTCGAAAGCCGCGTCGCCGCCCGACCAGCGGTACAGCACCGACCGATCGAGGATCACGCCATCATCCGTGTCGTGGACGGGCTCGACGTCTGCCCGCACGGCCGACTGGTCGGCTGACGGCAGCCAGCGTTCGATGACCGCCCGCAGCCGGTCGGTCTCGACCGGCTTGGCGAGGTAGCCGTCCATGCCGGCGGCGCGACAGCGCTCGTCCTCGCCCTTCAGGGCATTGGCCGTGCTGGCGACGATGGGTGTGCGCGGCAGGCCGCGGCGGCTTTCCTCGGCGCGGATCAGCGCCGTCATCTCGAAGCCGTCCATGTCGGGCATGTGCACGTCGGCGAGCACCAGCGCGTAGTCGCCGGCACGCCAGCGCTCCAGGCCGTCGCGGCCATTGGCGGCGGTATCGGCGGCGACGCCCAGCGATGCGAGCTGGCGCAGCGCGACTTTGAGGTTCACGGGATGGTCGTCGACCACCAGCACGCGCGCGCGCGACGACACCGCGGGCGCGACCGGCGCGCCTGATGCCGCGGGGCCGGCTTGCGCCTGCAACTCGACCAGCGGTGAGTCGGCGGGTGCCGCCTGCAGCACCAGGGTGGCGATGAACGTCGAGCCGGCGCCGGGCGCGCTTTGCACCGTCACGTCACCGTCCATGAGCTGCGCCAGCCGGCGCACGATCGACAGGCCCAGCCCAGTGCCGCCGTAGCGCCGCGTCGTGCCGCTGTCGGCCTGGGCGAAGGGCTTGAACAGCCCGGCGAGCTGCATCTCGTCCATGCCGATGCCGGTGTCGCTGACCGAGATCTCGATCTCGGTACGGCCCTCGCCCAGCGGCTGGGTCAGCGCACGCACGATCACCGCGCCGCGCTCGGTGAACTTCACCGCGTTGCCGATCAAATTGGCGACGATCTGCCGTACGCGCGTCGGATCGCCGATCAGCGCGTCGGCCGAGCCTGGCGACATGGCGACGCTGACGCTGATGCCCTTGGCCGCGGCGGCGGAGCGGAAATTGTCGGCGGCGCGCTCGACCACGCTGGACAGCGAGAAGGCCACCTGCTCCAGCTCGGTGCGTCCCGCCTCGATCTTGGAGAAGTCCAGCAGATCGTCGAGCAGGCGCAGCACGGTGCCGGCGCTGTCGCGCATGGTCTGCACCAGATCGCGCTGCTCGTCGTCGAGCTTCTCGCGGCCGAGCACCTCGATCATGCCCAGCACGCCATTCATCGGCGTGCGGATCTCGTGGCTCATGGTGGCGAGGAAGGTGGATTTCGCCTGGTTGGCGGCGTCGGACTCCGCACGCGCCGCCTCGGCGGCGTCGAGCGCCCGCTCCAGCTCTCGCTGGCGCTGACGCTGCTCGGTCACGTCGGTCGCCAGCAGCGTGGCGCGGCCGTCGCCGGTGTAGCGCATCAGCAAGCGGGCCCATCGGTTATCGCCGAATGGGATCAGGACCGACTGCCCCGCACGGTGGCGGCGCAATGCGTCCTCGACAGCCTTCTCCCTGATCTCCGGCGCCAGCCTCAGGGCGCCTTGACGATGGGCGGCCTCCAGCGTGACGCCAGGCGAGCAGATGAGCGGATCATTGTTCATGAACCATTTGAAAGACTCATTGCACAGCTCCAGGCGCTCGTTGGCGTCGAAGAACGCGATGCCGCCGGCCATCGATTCCATCGCGGCAACCAGCTTGGCGCGCGCCTCCGTGGCCCGCGTCTCGCTGTTCTTCAGGTCGGTGAC
>JAFAZJ010000277.1 GCA_019239835.1 Alphaproteobacteria bacterium
CTACCGCACCTATGGGACGCTGAACGCACAGCGGTCCAATGCGATCCTGGTGTGCCAGGCGCTGACCGGCGACCAATATGTCGCCGAGCGCCATCCGGTCACCGGCAAGGACGGCTGGTGGGACGTAGTGGTCGGACCCGGCCTGCCGGTGGACACCGACCGCTATTTCGTGATCTGCGCCAATGTGCTGGGCGGCTGCATGGGCAGCACCGGCCCGCTCGACATCAATCCGAAGACCGGCGGCCGCTACAACCTGTCGTTCCCGATGGTCACCATCCGCGACATGGTCAACGCGCAGGCCCAGCTGCTCGACCACCTGGGCATCCAGAGCCTGTTCTGCGTCGTCGGCGGCTCGATGGGCGGCATGCAGGTGCTGCAATGGGCCGCGTCCTATCCCGACCGCGTCTTCGCCGCGTTGCCGATCGCCACCGCCGCACGCCATTCGGCACAGAACATCGCCTTCCACGAGGTTGGCCGCCAGGCGATCATGGCCGATCCGGGCTGGCACGGTGGCGATTACGGCGCGCAGGGTACCGTGCCGGCGCGTGGCCTCGCGGTGGCACGCATGACCGCGCACATCACCTACCTCAGCGAGTCGGCGCTGCAACGCAAGTTCGGCCGCAACCTGCAGGACCGCGCCGCGGTGGGCTACAGCTTCGACGCCGATTTCCAGGTCGAGAGCTATCTCCACTACCAGGGCAAGTCGTTCGTCGATCGCTTCGACGCCAACGCCTATCTCTACATCACGCGCGCGATGGACTATTTCGACCTCGCGGCCGAGTACGGCGGCACGCTGGCGACAGCGTTCCGCGGCAGCAAGACGCGCTTCTGCGTGATGTCTTTCACCAGCGACTGGCTGTTCCCGACGCACGAAAACCGCGAGGTGGTGAAGGCGCTCAACGCCGTGGCCGCCAACGTCTCCTTCGTCGAGGTCGAGACCGACAAGGGCCACGACGCCTTCCTGCTCGACGAGCCCGAGATGTTCCGCACCCTCGACGGCTTCCTGCGCGGCGCCGCCAATGCACGTGGCCTGAAATGACCATCGCTGCGGTTCTTCCCTTCTCCCCGCGCAGGCGGGGAGAAGGTGCCCGAAGGGCGGATGAGGGGCTTCACGGCCTCGCCACGAGCACCGCGGTCGTTGAGAGGCTTGAAACCCCTCATCCGCCTCGCTTGCGCTCGGCACCTTCTCCCCGCCTGCGCGGGGAGAAGGAGATGTCATGAGCCCAGCGGAGCGCGGCAAGATCCGCCTCGACCTGCAGCTGATCGCCGACATGATCGAACCGGGCACGCGGGTGCTCGATGTCGGTTGCGGCGACGGCGCGCTGCTCGACTGGCTGCAGCGCGAGAAGCAGGTCGATGGCCGCGGCATGGAGCTGAGCCAGGCCGGCGTCAACGCGGCCGTCGCCAACGGCCTGTCGGTGATCCAGGGCGACGCCGACACCGACCTCGCGCACTACCCCGACAACGCCTTCGACTACGTCGTGCTGAGCCAGACCTTGCAGGCCACGCACGAGCCGCGCCGCGTGCTCGAGCAGATGCTGCGGGTGGGCGAGCACGCCGTGGTGTCGTTCCCCAACTTCGCCCATTGGCAGGTGCGCGCGCGCCTGGTCTTCGGCGGCCGCATGCCCGAGACCGACGCGCTGCCGCATAAATGGTACGACACGCCCAACATCCACCTGTGCAGCATCGACGACTTCCGCGCGCTGTGCACCGAGATGGGCGTCGACATCGAGAAGGCGCTGACCTTGAGCCGCAACGGCCGGCCGTTGCCCAACCTGCCGCTGCCGCTGGCGAACCTGCTCGGCGGCCAGGGACTGTTCCTGCTGCGCCGTCGCTAAGGCCTCGTTCTTGCAAGACCGCCAGCGACTCGCCAGTGTGTCGCAAACGGGGGCCAACAATGAATCGTCGTCGCTATCTGCGTGCTCTTGCGGGCGCGCTTCTGCTTCTCGCCACGCCGGCGCTCGCGCAGGACTATCCCAACCGCTCGATCAACTGGGTGATCCCCTATCCGCCGGGCGGCACCACCGACATCATGGCGCGACTCACCGCCGCCAAGGTCTCGGAGATCCTCAAGACGCCGATCATCCCGGTGAACAAGGCAGGCGCCTCGGGCACGGTGGGCAGCGACAGCGTGCGCACCTCGCCAGCCGACGGCTACACCATCCTGTTCAACGCCAGCCTCTTCGTGCTGGGCAAGCAGCTCTACAAGACCCTGCCCTACGATCCGCAGACCGATTTCCTGCCGCTCGGTCGCGTCGCCGCCGCGCCGCTCATGCTGATCACGCATCCCTCGGTGAAGGCCAACACGCTCACCGAGCTGGTCGCCGCCGCCAAGGCCGATCCCAAATCCTATAATTTCGCCGTGTCGTCGCTCGGCGCCGCCGGCCATCTCGCGACCCTGGAGTTCCTGCGCCTGGCCAAGCTCGATCTCACGCTGGTGCCCTACAAGGGCACGGCGCCGGCGGTGAGCGACATCATGGCCGGCACGGTGCAGCTGTTCATCGACCCGATCGCCGCGACCTATCCGCCGGTCAAGGGCGGCAAGGCCAAGGCGCTGGCGATCACCAGCACCAAGCGCGCCGCCACCGCGCCTGACGTGCCGACCTCGGCCGAAGCCGGTATGCCCGATCTCGTGCTCGCCTCATGGTACGGCGCCTGGGCGCCCAAGGGCACGCCGCAGGCCGTCGTCGACAGGCTGGCCAAGGCTCTCGAGCAGGCGGCCAACGATCTGGAATTCAAGGCCCGACTCGAACAGCTCGGGCTCGAGCCGGTGTTCGATGGCCCGGCGGCGTTCCGCAAATACATCGCCGCCGACGTCGAGAAGAACGCCGCGCTGCTGAAGGGCGCAAACTACCAGCCCGAGTGATCAGGCTGCGATCGTCGCGACCTTCGGCCCGACGACGCGCAGCCATTCCGCCGTCGCGAGCTCCATCGAGCGATCGAGCCGACCGGCGTTGAAGAACAGCATCTGGTTCGACAGCAGCGACTTATCGACGACGACGCTCAGCGATTCGTGCAGCGCAAACGGCGGCACGGCGCCCATGACGCAGCCGGTGATCGCCTGCGCGGTCTCGGGCGAGGCGAAGCCGCATTTGCGCGCACCGAACAGGGCGGCCACGGCGTTGAAGTCGAGCTTGCGGTTGCCTGGCAGGATCGCCAGCACGTGGCGCCGGCCACCGCCGCCGCCGCGCACGTCGAGCACCATCGCCTTGGCCGCCTGCTCCGGCCGGTTGCCGCGGATGACGCTGATGCGTTCGGAGCGTCCTTCGGGTTCGTGCTCGATGACGCGGTACTTCGCGTTGGCGGCATCGAGCAACGCGCAGACGCGCTCGAAAGGCGACGGCAGTGGACGCTCGTAGTAGAGGTCCCACTCGCCCTCGCCGTAACGCGCGAAGCCGTGGCGTTCGTACAGATGCGCCGACTCGCTGCCCTTGACGACTTCCAGGCGCACGACGCGGCCCGAGCGATCGGCCTCGGCCAGCAACGCGCGCAGGATGGAGCCACCCAGGCCGGTGCGATGGAAGCGCGGCTCGAGATAGAAGTATTCGAGCACCCAGTGCTCTTCCTCAAGGCGAAAGCAGACGCAGCCGGCGATCGCGCCCTCGACGAGGATCACGCGCATCCAGTCGAGGTTGAATCCTTCGCCGAAATACTTCCGGGCACGATCCGGATCGAAGCGGCCGATGCGCTCGAGCGCCGGACGCATCACGCGCAGGCGCAGATCGAGCAGCGGCTCGAAGTCCGCCATCGTGGCAGCACGGAACGACCATTGAGCCGGCATGGCGTCTAACGGAAGACCTTGTCGGAGAGCGCCGCCAGCGTCTCCTCCAGCGGCCGCACCTTGCCGTCGGCCGGCACCGCGCCAAGCTCGACGGTGCGATGCAGCGCCTTGTAGGTCGTCTCGCTCATCAGCGGCGGCACACCGGTCTCGCGCAGCATCTGCGCCACCAGCACCATCTCGTCACTGCGCCGTCCGGCGTGCACGAGATGGGTCTCGACCATGCGCGCGAGGAACTGGCCGAAGCCTTCGTGATCGACGTCGCCCAGGCAGCCCATGACCTCTTCCAGCAGGCCCTGCCGCCTGGCCGCGACGAAACTCTCGATCGCCAACGCCTCGACACCCTTGATCAAGACGCTGCGCAGGACCTTCACCGCCGACGCGCTGCCCGGCTTGAGGCTCAGCACCTTCACGTCGAAGCCGCTGGCGTTCATCCATTCAGCGGCGACCGGCGCGTTGGGCCCGGCCAGCAGCATCGGTGCTTGTTGACCACGGCCGAAGAACGAGCCCATCACGGCGATGTCGACATACTGCCCGCCAGCGCCCTCGACGACACCGCGATCGGTCTCGGCCATCGCACCGGTGACGGTGCAGAGATCGAGGTAGAACGCGTCCTTCTTCAATAGCGGCGCGGCGGATTGCGCGACATCGAGCGCGTATTCGCCGGGCACGGCGCTGATGATCAAATCCGCTTCGCTCAGCGCCGCCGTGTAATCGCGCGCGATCGCGATATCGAGCCGCCGTGCTTCGGTGCCCAGCTTGCGGCCGCGCTCGTCGGCATCCAGCGCGGTGTCGATGGCGATCAGTCGGCGTGGTCGGTTGTCGCCGGGACGCGACTGGCCGCGCCAATTCTCGGCGAGGCCGCGGCCGATGGCCGTGCCGGCTTCGCCAAAGCCGATCAACGCTATGGTCAGCGGGTCGAGAGACATCGCGGTGAGATCGGCGCTACGTGCTGGACGGTGTCGGCTCGCCATCGGTCGCCGCTTCGCGCGCATCGCGCGAATAGGCGACCTTCAGCTTGGGACGCGCCACCAGCACCGGGCGCTGCTCGCGCGTGCCGGTCGCGGCGTAGATCTGCTTGCCGGCCTCGACGATGGTGACGCCGGCGAAGCGGCCCAGCAGGCGCTGGCCCAGCCGCTCGATGGTCGGCGCCGCGCGCAGCAGCAGGCGCGAGCGCACCGGCGGCAGGTACAGCGCACGCGACTCGCGCATCGGCGTGAACATGTTGGCGCGCAGCAGGGCCGCGAGCTGGCGGCCCGAGTACGGCTCGCCGTAGGAGAACGGCGAGCGCTCGAACTGCGACCACAGGCCGGTGCGGTTGGGCGCCACCACCAGCAGGCGGCCGCCATCGGCCATCACGCGCCAGACCTCGCGCAGGAACGGGCGTACCTGCTCGGCGCATTCCAGCGCGTGCACCAGCACCATGCGGTCGATCGAGCGGTCGGCCAGCGGCAGATCGACCTCGTCGACCAACGCGGAAAGGTTGCCGCCCTCGCGCGGCCAACGCAGCACGCCCTGCTGGGCCGGCATCAGCGCGATGACGCGGTCGGCCTCGTCGATGAAGGGGCGCAGGAACGGCACGGCATAGCCCAGCCCGGCGACACGCAGGCCGCGCACGTCGGGCCAATGCTCGCGCAGGCGCGCGCGCAGCAGGCGCTGCGTCACCTGGCCCAGGCTCTCGCCGTAGAAATCGCGCAGGTCGACGATGTCGTTGAACATGCCGGCAGTATAGCGTTTGGGACCGCCGGCGTCTCGCCGGCTCACACCCCGATGAGAAAATCGCGACGGTGCCGGTGCCGGGGTCTATGGTATCGGCCTACCAGACGATTCGGCATCACAGGGGAAGGAATCGATCGTGGCCAAGATGAAGCTGCTGTACTCGCCGTCGTCGCCGTACGTGCGCAAGGCGCTGGTGCTGGCCATCGAGACCGGACTGGACCGCAGCATCGAGAAGGTGCCGGTGACGACGACGCCGGTGGCGCCCGCCCCCGAGGTCGCATCGCGCAATCCGGTGTCCAAGATCCCCGCGCTGATCGACGGCGCCCTGACGCTCTACGATTCACCGGTGGTCTGCGAGTATCTCGACAGCAAGCATCGCAAGAAGAAGCTGTTCCCGGCCAAGGGCAAGGCGCGCTGGGCGGCGTTGCGCCAGCAGGCGCTGGGCGATGGCCTGCTCGATGCCGCGCTGCTGGCGCGCTACGAGAACTTCCTGCGGCCCACCGACAAGCGTTGGTCAGAGTGGTCCGACGGCCAGATGGCCAAGATCGACGGCGCGCTCAATGCGCTGGAGAAGGAGGCCGGCACGCTCAAGGGCGCGCTCACCATCGGCCAGATCACCATCGCCTGCGCACTGGGCTATCTCGATTTCCGCTTCGCCGAGCTGGGCTGGCGCGACAAGCGCAAGAAGCTCGCGGCCTGGTACGGCAAGTTCGCCCAGCGCCCGTCGATGAAAGCGACGATGCCGCCGGGCTGATCCGGTGGATGCCGACGCCCTGATCGCCGCGCTCGGCCTGCAACCTCATCCCGAGGGCGGCCATTACCGCGAGACCTTCCGCGCGCCGCCCGCATCAGGTGAAACGCGCGGCGCCACGACCGCGATCTTCTTCCTGCTGCGCCAAGGCGAACGCTCGCACTGGCACCGCGTCGATGCGGTCGAGATCTGGCACTGGTACGCCGGCGCGCCGCTTGCGCTGGAGATCGCCGAACCCGGCACACCGCGCCGCACGCTGACGCTGGGCATCGACTTCACAGCTGGCCAAACCCCACAGGGCGTCGTGCCAACCCACGCCTGGCAGGCCGCACGCACACTCGGCGATTGGACCTTGGTGGGCTGTACCGTCTCGCCCGCCTTCGAGTTCAGCGGCTTCGAGCTGGCACCACCCGGTTGGGAACCGGGCGGCTAAGCCTTCTTGCTCCACAGATCGCGCGCGGCCATCACCGCACCAGCGACGACCAGTGCGGTCGC
>JAFAZJ010000301.1 GCA_019239835.1 Alphaproteobacteria bacterium
CGTGCTCGATGCGCGTGCCCGTTCGCTGGGCCTGTCGCTGGAGAGCCGCCGCATCGTTGCCGATCGCAAGCTGGGCGTGGGCTGTGATCAGCTGATCGTGCTCGAGCCGCCGGCCGAGCGTGACGCCGACGTGTTCATGCGCATCTACAATCCGGACGGCAGCGAGGCCGGTGCCTGCGGTAACGCCACCCGCTGTGTCGCCTCGGTGCTGATGGCCGAGCGCGGCAGCGATGAAGCGGTCGTGCAGACCGTCGCCGGGCTGCTTGAAGCCGAGAAGGTCGGGACCGGCACCAACGGCCTGCCGGTGATCAGCGTCGACATGGGCCCGGCGCGGCTCGACTGGCGCGATGTTCCTGTTTCGGCGGCCTGCGACACGCTGCATTTGCCTCTGGCGCTGGGTCCCTATAGCGATCCCGTCGGCTGCTCGATGGGCAATCCGCACGCAACATTCTTCGTCGACGATCCGGCGTTGCTCGACGACAAGCCGATCCGCGAGTTCGGTCCGCAACTGGAAACGCACAAGCTGTTCCCCGAACGCGCCAATATCGGTTTCGCGCAGATCACTGGCACCGACCGATTGCGGCTGCGCATGTGGGAGCGTGGTGCCGGTCAGACTCTCGCCTGTGGCTCTGGTGCTTGTGCCGCGATCGTCGCGGCGGCGCGGCGCGGGCTGACGTCGCGCAAGGCCGAGATCGTCATGGATGGCGGCACGCTGACCATGGAATGGTTGCGCGATGGCCACGTCCTGATGACCGGCGGCGTGGCGCAGTCGTTCACCGGCACGCTCGATCCCGCGCTGCTGGCATGAGCGACGCCGTCGAGGTCGTGACCTTCGGCTGCCGGCTGAATGCCGTCGAGTCCGAGGTGATCCGCGCGAAGGCCGCGGGCGCGACCGACACGATCGTCGTCAACACCTGCGCCGTCACGGCGGAGGCCGAGCGCCAGGCGCGCCAGAGCGTGCGCCGCCTGCGGCGGGAGCGCCCGACCGCGCGCATCGTCGTCACCGGCTGCGCGGCGCAGATTGATCCGCAGTCGTGGGCGGCGATGCCCGAGGTCGATCGCGTCCTCGGCAATGTCGAGAAGCTCGACGCCAATTCGTACGCCGGTGACGGCGAGCGGACACAGGTCGACGACATCGCCCGCGCGCGCGAGACCGCTGGCCATTTGCTGACCGATCTCGCCGGCCACAGCCGTGCGTTCCTGCAGGTCCAGAACGGGTGCGATCACCGCTGCACCTTCTGTGTCATCCCCTTCGGTCGCGGCCCGAGCCGGTCGGTACCGGCAGGCGATGTCGTGGCGCAGACCCGCGCGCTGGTCGAGGCTGGCTACAACGAGGTCGTGCTGACGGGCGTCGATCTCACGGACTGGGGTCGTGATCTGCCGGGCACGCCAGGACTCGGTGCGCTGGCGCGGCGGTTGCTGAAGCTGGTGCCGCAGTTGCGTCGACTGCGCCTGTCGTCGGTCGATCCGGTCGAGGTCGATGATGATTTGTTGGCGCTGTTGGGTGACGAACCGCGGTTGATGCCGCATCTGCATCTCAGCGTGCAGGCGGGCGACGATCTGGTGCTCAAGCGCATGAAGCGTCGTCATCTGCGCGAGGACGTGCTGCGTCTGGTCGAACGGGCGCGGGCCCGGCGTCCGGATGTGGTGTTCGGTGCGGATCTGATCGCCGGCTTTCCGACCGAGACGGAGGCGATGTTCGACAGCACGCTGCGGCTGATCGATGAGGCTGGCCTGACCTGGCTGCACGTCTTCCCCTACTCCGCGCGTGCTGGCACACCAGCGGCGCGGATGCCGCAGGTTCGGGGCGATATCCGGCGCGAGCGGGCGGCGCGGTTGCGTGCCGCAGGAGCGCAGCGGGTCGAGGTTTTCCTGCGTGGGCAGATCGGCCGCACGGTCGAGGCGCTGATCGAGCTTGACGGCACCGGCCGCACGCCCCATTTCGCGCCGGTCAGGCCGTCGCTGCGGCTGCCCGCGCGCGCGGTCGTGCCGTTGCGCGTTACGGGCGTCGCCGAGGGTCATCTCACCGCAGTTTCGGTGGAGCGCGTCGCGGCATGAGCGAGCCCAAGAAATCCTGGTTTGGCCGGCTGAAGGAAGGCCTGACCAAGTCGACGCAGCGCATCACCCAGGGCATCACCGGGCTCTTCACCAAGAAGAAGCTCGACCAGAAGACGCTCGACGAGCTCGAGGATGTGCTGATCCAGGCCGATCTGGGTGTCGCCGTCGCCGGCCAGCTGGTCGCCAACCTCAAGCGCACGCGCTTCGACAAGGAAGTCACCGACGAGGAGGTGCGCGGCGCCTTCGCCGACGACATCGCCGGCATCCTCGGACCGGTGGCGCAGTCGCTGACCATCGATTCGGCGAAGAAGCCGCATGTCGTGCTGGTGGTCGGCGTCAATGGCAGCGGCAAGACCACGACCATCGGCAAGATGGCGCGCCAGTTCACCGACGAGGGCCGCAAGGTGATGATCGCCGCCGGCGACACCTTCCGCGCCGCCGCCGTGGAGCAGCTCAAGATCTGGGGCGAGCGGTCGAAAGTGCCGGTGATCGCGCGCGAGACCGGCGCCGACGCCGCGGGCCTCGCCTTCGAGGCGCTGAAAGCGGCGCAGGATGCCAAGATCGACGTGCTGCTGATCGATACCGCCGGGCGGCTGCAGAACAAGAGTGGCCTGATGCAGGAGCTGGTGAAGATCGTCCGCGTCATCCGCAAGCTCGACGAGGGCGCGCCGCATTCCTGCCTGCTGGTGCTCGACGCCACGGTGGGTCAGAACGCGCATAGCCAGGTCGAGGTGTTCCGCGAGATGGTGCAGGTCGACGGGCTGGTGCTGACCAAGCTCGACGGCACCGCCAAGGGCGGCGTGCTGGTCGCGCTGGCCGAGAAGTTCAAGGTGCCGGTCGTGGCGATCGGCGTCGGCGAGGGCGTCGACGACCTGCGGCCGTTCGATGCCAAGCAGTTCGCGCGCGGCCTGATGGGCCTGGAGGCAGCATGAGCGAGCGCAGCGAGAAGGCCGAGAGGTCGGCCTTGCGCAAGCTGGTGCCGCCGCTGCTCGAGCTTGGGCCTCTGCTCGCCTTCTTCCTCACCAACGGCAATTGCCAGCGTCTGTTCGACTACTGCCTCGACGAGAAGCAGCGGCTGTTTGCCGGTACCGCGGTGTTCATGGTCGCCACGGTGATCGTGCTGCCGATCTACCGTGTGCTCGAGAAGCGCTGGCCGATCATGCCGCTGGTCGGCGGCTTCTTCATCCTGGTGTTCGGCGGCCTGACCTTGTGGCTGCAGAACGAGATGTTCATCAAGATGAAGCCGACCATCGTCAACACGCTGTTCTCGGTGATCCTGCTCGCCGGATTGGCGTTCGGCCGGCCGTTCCTGAAGTTGATGTTCGGCGCCGCCTTCCGGCTGACGACAGAAGGCTGGACGATCCTCACCAAGCGCTGGGCGGTGTTCTTCCTGGTGCTGGCCGTGGTCAACGAGGTGATCTGGCGCTTCTTCAGCACCGAAACCTGGATCGCCTCGAAGATGCTGCTCAGCATGCCGCTGACCGTGATCTTCGCGCTGGCGCAGACGCCGCTGCTCAAGCGTCACTGGGACGGCGCCGACAACCCCTTTGCGCCCGAGCGCAAGGATTAGTCACCGCTGTCATCCCGAGCGCAGCGAGGGATCTTTTCCCGGGAAAGATCCCCCTGAGTTCACAAACGAAGTGCAACACCGGACAAGGGTGTTGCCATGGGAGAACGCTACAGCCAGCTCACGCTTGAGGAGCGTTGCACGATTGCCCAGCTACATCAGGCCGGCCGATCGAGGCACCAGATCGCTACAGCTTTGGATCGCTCGCCATCGAGCATCTCTCGCGAGCTGAAGCGCAACCGCGGCAAGCAGATCGGCTACACGCCGGGCTATGCCCAGGAGCAGACCCGGGCCCGGCGCTGGAGCGGCTCGCGGCTGGATCGCGACGCGGCGCTGCGCAGCTTCGTCCTCGATCACCTCAAGCAAGGCTGGTCGCCCGAGCAGATCGCCGGTCGGCTCCAGCAGCAGAACGCTGCCGTCACCATCAGCCACGAGAGCATCTACCGCTTCATCTACGCTCAGATGCGGCGCACCAACGACGGCGCCTGGCGCAACTACCTGCCTCGACGCAAGGGCAAGCGTGGCTCGCACAAGCCGCGCCAGCGCTCTTCCGACGATCTCATAAAAGGCCGTGTTTCCATCGCTTTGCGGCCCCAAGCCATCGACAGCCGCCGCACCTTCGGCCACTGGGAAGGCGATCTCATGGCTTTCGCCACGCCCGGTCAGACCATCCTTGTCGCCCACGAGCGCAAGTCCCGCCTGATCCTGGGCGCACGCCAGCCCGGCAAGGCCTCGCTGCCCGTCGCCGAGCAGCTTCTCGCCTGGTTCCAGCCGCTCGATCGCCGCTTGCGACGCTCCATCACCTTCGACAACGGCACCGAGTTCGCCCAGCATCTCCTGCTCAGCGACACCCTCGCCATCCGCACCTTCTTCTGCGACCCCTACAGCCCCTGGCAGAAAGGCGCCGTCGAGAATGCCATCGGCCGCCTGCGCCGCGCCTTGCCCAGGAACACCAACCTCGACACACTCGATCCCGCGCTGCTCGAGGCCTGGATCGCCGCCTACAACAACACGCCGCGCAAGTGCCTGAACTTCAGCTCGCCTGCTGAGGTCTTCCTCGCCAAAGTGTTGCACTTCGAATGTGAATCCACACCCTCGCTTCGCTCGGGATGACAGCGGCGGATGACAGACCGTGCTAGTACATCGTCGACAGCACGCCCTTGAGGCGGTCGATGTTCTCGACGGCGTGGCCGGTGCCGAGCGCGACACAAAGCAGCGGCTCCTCGGCGACTGAGACCGGCAGGCCGGTGGCCTGCTGCAAGACCTTGTCGAGGTTCGACAGCAGCGCGCCGCCGCCGGTCAGCACGATGCCCTTGTCGACGATGTCGGCGGCCAGTTCAGGGGCGGTGTGCTCGAGCGCGACCTTGACCGCCTCGACGATGGCGCTGACCGGCTCGGCCAGGCTCTCG
>JAFAZJ010000051.1 GCA_019239835.1 Alphaproteobacteria bacterium
CTCGGCGCCACGGTCTGCGTTCCGGGTGAGCCGCGTTGCGTGATCTGCCCGCTGATCGAGCTGTGCGAGGCGCGACGGCTGGGCATCGCCGCCGAGTTGCCGCGCAAGAAGGTGAAGGCGGCGCGGCCGGTGCGCCGTGGCATCGCCTTCTTCCTGCTGCGCAAGGATGGCGCGATCCTGCTGCGCAAGCGCGCGCCGCGCGGCCTGCTGGGCGGCATGATGGAGGTGCCGTCGAGCGAGTGGCTCGAGGGCAGGCTCGATCGCGTCGCGGCGCTGGAGCAGGCGCCGATCGAGACGCGCTGGCGCGCGCTGCCGGGCATCGTGCGCCACGTCTTCACGCATTTCGAGCTCGAGCTGTCGCTGGTCACCGCGCGTCTGCCGACCGAGCGCGCGGCGGCGGCGCTCGAGGGCGGGCAATGGTGCGCCGTCGATCGGCTGGGCGAGATGGCGCTGCCGACGGTGATGAAAAAGGTGCTGCGCCACGCGATCATGGCGACGTCAGTGAAGGGCGGTAGTTGATCGCATCACGGCAGGGAGGCGAGCGATGGCGGCAAAGCGCAAGCGGCACACGACGGCCAATCCGGAATGGCGTCTTCGCTTCAGGCGGTCGCTGAGGATCGGCGCGATTGCGCTGGCCGTGATGCTCGGCATCGGCATCCTCGGCTACCACTACATCGCCGATCAGGAGTGGAGCCTGGCCATGCTCAACGCCTCGATGATCCTGAGCGGCATGGGCCCGGTCGGCGACGAGATCAAGCAATTCGGCGGTCGTCTCTTCGCCTCGATCTACGCCCTGTTCAGCGGCCTGGTGTTCGTCGGTGTCTGCGGCATCCTTTCGGCGCCGTGGGTGCATCTGTTCCTGCACAATTTCCACGCCGATCTCGACGGGGAGAGCTGAGGCGCAGGCAGCGCAAAGGGTGCCGCGGTTTTACCCGCGACACCCTCACCCCCCATACCCGCTCCCTGGCTGAGGCGTGGCGTTTCCTAGAAAACCTTTTCCTTCACCCAGCGCGAGGTGCTCGACACGTCCTTGCCGACACCCTCGACCGTGCCGCAGGCGGCGATCGGCGCAAGGATCACGAGGGCGAGGAACATCCGTTTCAGCACACGCATGGTTTTCTCCATGTCGTCGAGGGGGACTTCACTTCACTGCAAACGCGCGCGCATCTGTTGGCGCAGATGATCGATGGGCAGGCGACGGCCATCGAAATCGCCGTGCCAGAAGGTCCAGCCGTTGCACGAGGGCGCACCCTGCACCGCGGCGCCGACCTGGTGGATCGAGCCGCGCACGTCGCCGAAGGCGCCGCTGGTCGCCAGGGTGCCGTCGGCCTTCACCCGCGCGTGGATGCGGCCGCTGGGGTCCGCGAGCACAGTGCCCGGTATCAGCAGGCCGGTTTCGACCAGCGCACCGAAGGGGATGCGCGGCTCGTTGCGCTTGGCCGGCTTGAGCGCCACGTCGTCGGCCGCCAGCGGCTCGATCGCGGCGATGCGCTTGCGGGCGACCTCGGCATAGGTCGCATCGCGCTCCAGGCCGATGAAGCGGCGGTTCAGCCGCTTGGCCACCGCGCCCGTCGTGCCGCTGCCGAAGAAGGGATCGAGCACGATGTCGCCGGGATTGGTCGCGGCCATCATGCAGCGGAAGAGGAGCGCCTCGGGCTTCTGCGTCGGATGCGCCTTGCGCCCGCTGCCGTCCTTGATGCGCTCCGCGCCGGTGCACAGCGGCAACGTCCAGTCCGAGCGCATCTGGATGCCCTCGTTGAGCTCCTTCATCGCCTCGTAGTTGAACGTGTAGTTCTTGCGCCGCTTGTCGCGCGCCGCCCAGATCAGCGTCTCATGCGCGTTGGTGAAGCGCTTGCCGCGGAAGTTCGGCATCGGGTTGGTCTTGCGCCACACGACGTCGTTGAGCAGCCAGAAGCCGAGATCCTGCAGCGCCGTGCCGATGCGGAAGATGTTGTGGTAGCTGCCGATCACCCACAGCGTGCCCTCGGGCTTCAGCACCCGGCGGGCTTCGCTCAGCCACTCGGTGGTGAAGGCGTCGTAGGTCGCGAAATCGGCAAAACGGTCCCAATCGTCATCGACGGCGTCGACCCGGCTGTTGTCCGGCCGGTGCAGCTCGCCACCCAACTGAAGGTTGTAGGGGGGGTCGGCGAACACCATGTCCACCGACCCCTCCGGTAGGTCCTTCATCAGGGTGACGCAATCACCGATTATAATACGGTCGGTGATGGTACGCTCGCGTCGCATTAAGATTGTCCCGTAGCAATATGATAAGGCTGTAGAAAAGCCTGTTGAAAACGACCAGATCATGCCTTCTTGCACGAATCTCGTCAATAGGAAGATTCATTGGAATCAAAGATTTATAGCTGAATCTTAATGTACTACATGATCTGGGGATAATGCCGAATCGGCCCCACCACCCCTTGGGCGTGGCGGCAATCCCCCGATGTGTTCGGCGGCGGCGAGTGACTGTGCAGAGGCGGTGTGATTAGATCGCCGGACTGGAGGAAGGTCGGACAGAACGCCGATCCAGAAGGGGGACCAAAATGGCGATCTACATGAAGTACGGCCCGATCAACGGCAGCACGACGGCTGCGTCGCACGAGCAGTGGATCACCTGCAACAGCGTCCAGTGGGGCGGTTCCCGCTCGATCGGCACGGCGACCGGTTCGGCCAAGAATCGCGAAGCCTCGATGGTCTCGGTGATGGAGGTGATCGTCACGAAAGACCAGGACAACTCGTCTCCCGAGCTGCTGAAGCGATCCTATGTCGGCACCGACGGCGAGGACGTGACTCTCCACCTGACGACGACGAGCAACCAGGGCGTCAACACCATCATGGAGCTGAAGCTGACCAACACGCTGGTCAGCAACTTCTCGGCCAGCTCCGCCGGCGACCGTCCGATGGAGATGGTGTCGATGAACTTCACCAAGATCGAGTCGACGTTCCACAACCAGGCGCTCGAGGGCACCGAGGCGAGCGATCCGTTCACCGTCACCTACGATCTGGCCACGGCCGTCGCCACCTGAGGCGCGCCAGATTCTCTAGAGCAGCCGGTTGAACGGCGAGAAGCTCATGCGGTGGTGTGGCGTGGCACCGAGCCGGCCGATGGCCTCGAGATGGATCTCGGTGCCATAGCCGGCATTCTGGTGCCAGCAATAGTCGGGATAGCGCTGGCCCAGCAGCACCATGATTCGATCGCGCGTGACCTTGGCGACGATCGAAGCGGCGGCGATCGAGTAGACCTTCGAGTCGCCTTTCACGACGGCGAGCCCCGGGCACGGCAAATGCCGGGGCAAGCGATCGCCGTCGACCAGCGCGAAAGTCGGCACGGCGCCGAGCGCACGCACGGCGCGCACCATCGCCTGGAAGTTGGCCTGGAGCACGTTCACCCGATCGATCACGCGCGCTGAAGCCGCGCCGACACCGATGGTGATCGCATCGCTGTCACGCAGCGCGCCGTAGGCGCGCTCGCGTTCCTCCGGCGTGAGCTGCTTGGAGTCGTTGAGCATCGACAGCAGGCGGCGCTTGGCGCGCGTACGATCGATGATGACGGCGGCGGCGACGACAGGACCCGCAAGCGGACCGCGGCCGGCTTCGTCGATGCCGACCACCAATCCCTCATACTGCGATTCGAACCGGAAACTCGGCATGCGCCCCGTCGTGCCCGTCTGTCATCCCGAGCGCAGCGAGGGATCTTTGCGCTGTTGAAAGATCCCTCGCTGCGCTCGGGATGACAGAGGGTAGAATCGCAAACGATGGATCAAAAGCAAATCGCCATGGTGGTTGATATCCTGTGGAAGGATGAGGACGCGGTGCAGCAGCTCGGCGCGCTGCGCTCGCTGGTGCTGCCCGACGCGTGGATCGGCGCAGGTTTCGTGCGCAATCGCGTGTGGGACACCTTGATCGGCCGCAACACGCGCACCGCGCAGGACGACGTCGATGTCGTCTACTACGACGATGCCGATCCCGACGGCGATCGCGAGACCGAGATCGAGGCGCGGCTGGCGACGCTGGTGCCCGGCGTGATCTGGCAGGCGCGCAACCAGCGGCGCATGCATCGCTGGCGCGGCAAGGCCGATCAGCCCTATCGCGACAGCGAGGATTCGCTGCGCTATTGGCTGGAGACGCCGACCGCGGTTGCCGCTCGCCTGACGAGCGATCAGCGCATCGAGCTGCTGGCGCCCTACGGGCTCGACGATCTATTGAACCTCACCTGCAGGCCGACGCCCGCCGGCCTGCGCCGTCCCGACGACTATCGACAGCGTCTGGCGAGCAAGGGCTGGCGCGAGCGCTGGCCGGAAGCGCGTTTCCTGGAGCCCTGACGCTTGCCCTCCCTGCGCACGACGCGGCCGCCGATCTGGCTGCTGATGATGGCGACGATCGCCTCGCAGCTGGCGTTGACCATCTACCTGCCGGCGCTGCCCAGCATCGCCCAGCATTTCGGCGTGCCCTACGGCACGGCGCAGCTGACGCTGTCGATCTACCTGCTGGCTTTCGCCTTCGCCCAGCTCGCGGTCGGGCCGCTGTCGGATCGCATCGGCCGCCGCCCGGTGCTGCTCGGTGCGCTGGCGATCTTCGTCGCCGCCTCGATCGCCTGCGCGCTGGCCGTGTCGATCGAGATGCTGATCGGCGCGCGCCTCGCCCAGGCCTGCGGAGCGTGCGGCGGCGTGGTGCTGGGCCGCGCCATCGTGCGCGACAGCCGCAGCACGCAGGAGGCGCCGCGCGCCATGGGCTACATGGCCTCGGGCATGGCGCTGGGGCCGGCGCTGGCGCCGCTGCTGGGCGGGCAGGTGCTGGTGCTGTTCGACTGGCGCGCCACGTTCTGGCTCACCGCGATCGTCGGCGCCGTCGTGCTGGTGCTGATGATCCTGATCCTCGGCGAGACGGCGCCCAGGCAGAAGACCGCGACGAGCTGGCTGCGCGGCCTGCTCGAGGGCTTCGCCATCGTCCTGCGCTCGCGCCGCTTCGTCGGCCTGATGATCGCGGCGACCTCGGCCTCCGCCGCGTTCAACATCTTCTTCTCCGGCGGCCCGATCCTGCTGATCAACGTGATGGGCATCTCGGCGGCGCTGTTCGGCTGGTACACGCTGGCCTGGGCCGGCAATTTCGTGCTCGGCAGCCTGCTGCAGACCCGCCTGCAGGGCTTCATCCGCAGCATCAACCTGATCGCCATCGGCCAGCTCGTGCTGGTCATCGGCGCGCTCGGCATGGTGGTCACCGCACTGGCCGGCTATGTGGCGCCACTGGCGCTGATCATCCCGCTGATCCTGATGGGCCTGGGCAACGGGCTGAACATGCCCAACGCCATGGCCAACGCACTGACCGCGGTGCCCGGCAACCACGTCGGCGCCGCGTCAGCGCTGATGGGCTTCGTGCAGATGCTGGCAGCCGCCGCGCTCACCGTGCTGATGGGCTACGTGCCGCACGAGACGCAGCTCAACATCGGCCTGGGCATCGCCCTGGTCGGCCTCGCCGGCCTGGCCGGCTGGGCGATGCTGGTACGCCGCTAAGCCTTCTCCCCGCGCAGGCGGGGAGAAGGTGCCGAGCGTGAGCGAGGCGGATGAGGGGCTTCCTCGTTCAACGACATCGACCGTCGTCGTTGAGACACCGCTAAGCCCCTCATCCGCCCTTCGGGCACCTTCTCCCCGCCTTCGCGGGGAGAAGGCTGAAGCTCAACGGCCGCTCAGCCATAGCGGCCAGAGGCCGGTGGCTGCGTCGCGGGCTTCGCGCTGGACGATGACGTAGCTGCGCGCCAGTGACGGATCGCGGCCCTTGGCGAAGGCCCAGGTGGTGAAGACGTAGGCCCAGCCGCCGCGCAGCATCGCCTCGGCGATGTCGTGGCCGTCGACCTCGATGCGGCCGACGATGCGGCAATAGTGGTCGTGCTCGATCGGGATCACGCGCACCTGGTCGTTGCCGGCGGCGAGCAGGCGATCGAGCGCGTCGCGCGAGCGCATGCCGGGCTGCATCTCCTCCTTCGACATGCGGTTGCGCAGCTCCGGCGCGTCGACGCCGAACAGGCGCACCTCGCCATAGCGCTTGCCGTCGACCAGCAGGACGATGGTGTCGCCGTCGACAGCGTAGCCCTCGCCGTCGATCGCCTGGGGCAGGGTGGCGTGCTCGGGCACGCAGGGCGTGCGCTTGCCGCCGGCGGCGAGCGCCGGGCTCGCTGCCACCAGGATGGTGCAGGCGAACAGGACGGGGGCTTTCAGAGGGGTACTCCAACGCAGTCTTGTTGGTGGTGATACGCGTGGTGTCCCGCCTTCATCCCCGTGCCCGTCTTGCTTCTGTCACCAACTTCGGATACTTTCCGCCGCGTCGACGAAACCCCAGCCAAAGGAGGCGTTTGATGTCGAACATCATGACCATCGATACGCCCGCTGTAGGGTTTCACATGGGCCGATTGCGCTTCTAGCTAGCGCAGGCTCGGGCGCCGCCCTCTGAGGCGCGCGTCGTCCACCTTCACCTCGTTTCGTCCATCGCCAGCGTCTTCGCGCGCGTCGAGCTTGAGTCTCGACGCAGGTCGCGGCGCCGGCAGCTGAAGGGCCGGTCCCGTCCGAAGGGTCCCGGCATCGACATATGAAAGACCGCAAGAAACAGGGCGGGCGCGACCCGTTCCTGCACACGATGGGCTTCGTGGCCCGTCAATGGCGCCGCCAACCCGGCTATGCCGCGCTGATCGCGCTGGGCGTGCTGGCGATGGCCGGTATCGAGCTGCTGCTGCCGACCTTGGCCGGCCGGCTGATCGACATCCTCACCGGCTCCGGCGATCGCGACGCGGCGATACGCCAGGGCCTGTGGGTGCTGGGCGCGATCGTCGGCGGCGGCGCGCTGGTCGTCGCCTTGCGCCAGGGCGTGTTCATGGTGGTGATCGCCTTCACCTTGCGCATGATGTCGAACGTCGCGCGCGAGGCCTTCGCGCGCGTGCAGCGTCTGTCGACCGACTGGCATGCCAATGCCTTCGCCGGCTCGACGGTGCGCAAGATCAGCCGCGGCATGTGGGCCTTCGACATCCTCAACGACACCATCCTGGTGGCGCTGTGGCCGTCCTGCGTCGTGCTGCTGGGCGCGTCGGTGATCTTCGCGCTGCACTGGCCGCTGATGGGCCTGGCGGTGGCACTGGGCAGCGTCGTCTACATCGCCGTCACGGTGTGGCTGGCGATGCGTTACGTCACGCCGGCGGCCAAGCTGTCGAATCAGTGGGACAGCCGCTTCGGCGGCGCACTGGCCGATTCGGTGACCAGCAACGCCGTAGTCAAGGCGTTCGGCGCCGAGGATCGCGAGGAAGCCCGCCTGACACGCGTTATTACCCGCTGGCGCAATCGCACGCGGGTGATGTGGTTGCGCGCCACTGCCGCTGGCACGACGCAGAACGTCGTGCTGGTGATGCTGCGCCTGACGATCGTCGGCCTGGCGCTACTGTTCTGGTGGCAGGGCACGGCCAGCGTCGGCGATGTGGTGTTCGTGCTGACGGCGTATGGCGTGATCCACGCCTACCTGCGCGACATCGGCTACCACATCGACAACTTCCGGCGCTCGATC
>JAFAZJ010000079.1 GCA_019239835.1 Alphaproteobacteria bacterium
CGCTACCTGACGGATCTGGTACGGCGCGGCATCGTGAGTGGCTGGGACGATCCGCGCATGCCGACCCTGGCGGGCTTGCGCCGCCGCGGCGTGCCGCCGGAGGCGATCCGCGACTTCGTTCGGCGCATCGGCATGTCCAAAGCCAACAGTGTCGTCGATATCGCCATGTTCGATCACGCGATCCGCGACCGTCTCAACCAGGTGGCCCAGCGGCGCATGGCGGTCTTGCGGCCTCTGAAGCTCGTGATCGAGAATTTTCCCGAGAACCACGTCGAGGAGCTCGAGGCCGCCAACCATCCGCAGGACCCGGCTGCCGGCACGCGTACGCTTCGCTTCAGCCGGGAGATTTTCATCGAGCGCGACGACTTCATGGAGAACCCGACGAACAAGTTCTTCCGGATGGCGGTGGGACGAGAGGTGCGATTGCGCTATGCCTATCTCATCACCTGCCGCGAGGTCGTGAAGGACGCGGATGGCAACGTGGTGGAGCTGCGTTGCGTCTATGATCCTGCCAGCCGAGGCGGCAATGCACCGGATGGTCGAAAGGTGAAGGCCACCCTGCACTGGGTGTCCGGCAAAGACGCCCGCCCCGCCGAAATCCGTTTGTACAATACCCTCTTCAATCGCCCCGACCCGGGGGCCGGGGGCGATCTGGACACCGATCTGAATCCTGCCTCGCTCGAAGTCCTGTCGGGCGCGCTGGCGGAACCCTCGTTGGCGGAGATGCCGGTGGGAGAAGCCGTGCAATTCGAGCGGCAGGGC
Source organism: Alphaproteobacteria bacterium (assembly GCA_019239835.1). GTDB lineage: Bacteria > Pseudomonadota > Alphaproteobacteria > Reyranellales > Reyranellaceae > JAFAZJ01. The sequence continues at coordinate 763 of JAFAZJ010000079.1, forward strand.
TATTTCTGCCCGGACCCGACGAGCCGCCCGGACGCCCTGGTGTTCAACCGCACGATCGAGCTGCGCGACACCTGGGTGAAGTTGAAGGTCGGTGGTTGATTCTTCGCTACAGGATATGTGCCTGTCCGCACTCAGGGGCTAGCGGACGACAACAACCACGACGGTGTGTCCGACTTGGATGCTCGTTAGCGGCAGGCACATGGGAAAGCCTGCGGCAACGGCCCTTTGCACATCTGATTTGATCTTTCGACCTTCGGAACCGGTGGCTTGCCGTGATCGGACGGGTTACCTACCATGGTCTGACCACGGCATGACCACAATAGAAGTCACCAAGCCGGATCCGGAGGAAACCCAGAGCGGCGCCGCGCGCGTCCTCACCTTCTTCCGTGACCGCCTGCTCTCGGGGGAGCTCAAATCCGGCGACCGGCTGCTGCCCGAGCGCGAGCTGTCGGCCGCCCTCGACGTCAGCCGTCCGGTGTTGCGCGAGGCCCTGCGCTCGCTCGCCATGCTCGGCCTGCTCGATATCCAGCACGGCCGCGGCGCCTTCGTGCGCAGCGCCGATGCCTCTGTGCTCGGCCAAGCGCTGACCCTCTGCCTCGCGCCCGAGCCCAACATCCTGGACGACGTGCTGCAGGCGCGCATCGCCATTGAATGCCAGGCGATCCGGCTAGCCTGCGAACGCGCCAGCGAGCGCGATTTGCAGGCGATCGCCAGCACGTTGGACACCCTGGTCGGCTCGCTCAACGATCCCAAGCAGGGCGGCGAGGCCGACTATGCGTTCCACCTCGCAATCGTCAAGGCGAGCGGCAGCGCCTCGCTGATGAAGATATACGAAGCAATCTCGCCGCTGCTCATGCGTTCCCATGTCGAGCGCCGCCGCGACACCTTCCGCGAGCCGGCCATCACCTCAGGCCTGGTCGACGCCCACCGCCGCGTGTTCCTGTCGCTCGCCAACCGCGATCCCGATGCCGCCGAAGCCGGACTGCGCGACCATTTCGCCATCGGTGACGAGCTCCGCCGCCGTAACCTGATCGCCGCCTACCAACCCAAAAGGAAGCGCTCATGAAGCTCGTCGTCGGCTCTGACCATGCCGGATTCCCCATGAAGGGCGAGATCCTCGCATTCCTGAAGGACAAGGGCCACGAAGTGCTGGATGTCGGCTCGCACGATCCCAACCCGGTCGACTTCCCCGACATCGCCCGCCAGGTCGCCGCTGCCATCACCTCGGGCAAGGTCGAGCGCGGGCTGATGATCTGTGGCACCGGCGTCGGCGCCGCGATCGGCGCCAACAAGATGAAGGGCATCCGCGCCGCGGTTTGCCACGACGTGCATTCCGCCCATCAGTGCGTCGAGCACGACGACGTCAACGTCATGTGCATCGGCGCGCAAATCGTCGGCCCCTGGCTCGCCAAGGATCTGATCGCCGCCTACCTCGATGCCAAGTTTTCGACGGCGGAGGAGTTCCGCCGCCGGGTCGCCAAGCTCGCCGACATGGATGCGGGCCGCTAGAGTTCACCAACGGAGGAAACGATGAACAAGACCCTGACGGCGCTCGCTATCGCCCTGGCGGCGATGATCGGCGCCAGTCACGTCGCCCATGCCGATGTGCTGGACGACATCAAGAAGGCGGGCAAGATCCGCATCGCCATCGATCTCGGCGTGCCGCCCTACGGCATGACCGACGCCCAGATGAAACCGACCGGCCTCGACGTCGAGGCGGCCGAGATGCTGGCCAAGGACTGGGGCCTGCAGTTCGAGCTCGTGCCGACCACCGGCGCCTCGCGGATTCCCTCGCTGCAGACCGGCAAGGCCGACCTCGTGATCTCGAGCCTGTCCTATACGGCAGAGCGCGCCAAGGTGATCGATTTCTCCAAGGCCTACGCCGTGCTCCGCACGGTGATCGCCGCGCCGAAGTCGGTGGCGCTCAAGCAGCTCAGCGACCTCGATGGCAAGACAGTCGGCACGGTCCGCGGCACCACGCACGACACCCAGCTCACCAAGGAAGGGCCCAAGGGCATGAAGCTGGTGCGCTATGAGGACGACGCCACCGAGGCTCAGGCCTTTCTGAGCGGCCAGGTCGATATCTTCTCGACCGCCGAAATGATCGTGCCGCAGCTCGACAAGAAGAACCCCGCTCGGCAGGTCGAGGTGAAATTCGTTCTCGACAACTTCCGGCTCTGCATCGGCGTCAAGAAGGACGAAAAGCGCCTGCTCGAGGAAGTTGACAAATGGGTGCTCGCCAACATCAAGAACGGCAAGCTGAACGCGCTCAACAAGAAGTACTTCGGCAGCGACCTGCCGGAACTCATCATCAAGCAGGAATAGGTACGCCATGAAGACGCTGATCGCGAGCGTCCTAGTCGCCCTGATGTCGCTCGGCGCGACGGCGCATGCCGACACGCTCGACGACATCAGGAAGGCCGGCAAGATCCGGATCGCCATCGACACGGCGATCCCGCCCTTCGGCATGACTGACGACAAGATGCAGCCCGCCGGTTCGGACGTGGAGACCGCCCAGCTGCTCGCCAAGGATCTCGGCGTACAGCTCGAGATCGTGCCGACCACCGGGCCGTCGCGCATCCCGAATCTGCAGACCAACAAGGCCGACCTGGTGATCTCGACCCTGTCGATCACGCCCGATCGCGCCAAGGTGGTCGACTTCTCGGTGCCCTACGCCGACCATCCGTCGGTCGTGGCGGGTTTGTCCTCTATCCCGATCAAGAGCTACGCCGATCTCGACGGCAAGAAGGTGGCCGTGGTGCGCGGCACGACACAGGACACCGATCTCACGCGCGAGGCCAAGGGTGCGCAACTGGTGCGCTACGAGGACGACGCCACCATGGCGCTCGCCTTCGCCTCGGGCCAGGTCGATATCCTGGCGACCGCCCGCTCGCTACTGCCCGCTATCAGCAAGAAGAACCCCGGCCGAACCGCTGAGGCCAAGATCACCATGCAGACGTTCTATCTGGCGATCGGGATGCGCAAGAACGAGCCGCAGCTCAAGGCTTGGGTCGACAACTGGGTTAAGACCAACCTCAAGAACGGCAAGCTCGCCGCGATCTACAAGAAATATCACGGCATCGATATCCCGACGGACCAGCTGCTGAAGGCCGGCAGCTGAGACGCCGCGTCGTCTGGCCATGTCCTACGAGTTCGATTTCTCGTTCCTGGCGGAGAGATGGCCGGACTTCGTCGCCGGCGCCTGGCTCACCGTCCAGCTCACGGTCGTGTCGATCACGCTTGGGCTGGTCGTCGGAACGATCTGCGCGCTTGCCCGGATCTATGGCGGACCCTGGCTGAAGCGCCTGGTCGGTGCCTATGTCGAGCTGATCCGCAACACGCCGCTCCTGGTCCAGATCTTCATCGTCTATTTCGGCCTGTCGAGCCTCGGCCTGAAGCTCTCGGCCGAGGTGTCGGCCGTCATTGCCCTGGTCGTGAACGGCGGCGCCTACACCACCGAGATCATGCGGGCGGGCATCCAGTCGATCCAGCGCACCCAGCTCGAGGCGGCCGATTGCCTGGGCCTTACCCGCCTGCAGACCATCCTCCATGTCGTGCTGCTACCGGCGATGGAGCGCGTCTATCCGGCGCTGACCAGCCAGTTCGTCCTGCTGATGCTCGCCTCGTCGATCACCTCGCAGATATCCACCGAAGAGCTCACCGCCACCGCCAACCTGGTGCAGTCCGACACCTATCGCAGCTTCGAGGTCTACATCATCGTCGCGGTCGTCTACCTCGCGCTGTCCGCGCTCTACCGCGTTGCCTTCTGGCTGATCGGGCTGGTGCTGTTCGCGCGCAAGCGCAAGCTGGGAACGGCGCTGTGATCGAGCTCAACGCCAACCATTTCCTCTATCTGCTGCAGGCGGCGACCTGGACGCTGCTTCTGTCGCTGATTGCTTTCGCCGGCGGGTCGGTCGTCGGGCTGGTCGTGGCGCTGCTGCGTGTCTCGAAGAGCAGGCTGCTGCGCGGCCTGGCGATCGGCTACATCCAGCTCATCCAAGGCACGCCGCTCCTGATCGTCCTGTTCCTGTCCTACTTCGGCCTGGGCATCATGGGCTACAAGCTGGTGCCCATCGTCGCCGCCGGCCTGTCGTTCACGCTCTATGCCGCGGCCTTCCTCGGTGAGATCTGGCGCGGCTGCATCGAGGCGGTGCCGCGTACCCAGTGGGAAGCGTCGGATTGCCTCGGCCTCAACCGCTTCCAGCAATATACCTACGTGGTGCTGCCGCAAGCGGTGCGACTGGCCATCCCGCCGACCGTTGGCTTCATGGTCCAGATCGTGAAGAACACTTCGCTCGCTTCGGTGATCGGTTTCGTCGAGCTCGCCCGCGCTGGCCAGATCGTCAACAACTCGACCTTCGAGCCTTTCGCGATTTTCGTCATGGTAGCCGCCATCTATTTTGCGATGTGCTACCCGCTGTCGCTGGCCGCACGCGCCCTCGAAAGGAAAGCCCATGTCGGACGCTGAGGCGATCGTCCGGATCAGGGACGTGGTCAAGGATTTCGGCTCGCTGCGCGTGCTGGACGGCGTGGGTTTCGACGTCGCCCGCGGCCAGGTGGCGGCCATCGTCGGCCGCAGCGGCTCGGGCAAAAGCACGCTGTTGCGCTGCATCGCCGGCCTGGAGACCGTGCAGGCCGGCTCGATCACGGTGTGCGGCCACGATGTCGGCCGTCCCGGCAGCGCGGCGCGCGCCCAGCTGCGGCGCGACGTCGGCATGGTGTTCCAGAGCTACAACCTTTTTCCCCACCTCACGGTCGAGCGAAACATCACCCTGGCGCTCACCCTGGTGAAGAAGCAATCGCGCGACAAGGCCAATGCCAAGGCCGGCGAGGTGCTCGGCTTGGTTGGACTGACCGACAAACGCACGGCCTATCCCGAGCAGCTGTCCGGCGGCCAGCAGCAGCGCGTCGCGATCGCCCGCTCGCTCGCGCTCCAGCCGCAGGTCATGTTGTTCGACGAGGTCACCTCGGCGCTCGACCCCGAGCTCACCGCCGAAGTGCTGGCGGTGATGGAGGATCTCGCCAAGCGCGGCATGACCATGGTCACCGTCACGCACGAGATGGGCTTCGCGCGCCGCGTCGCCGATCTCGTGGTGTTCATGCACAAGGGCAAGGTGTGGGAGACCGGCCCGACCGACGAGGTCTTCGCCCGCCCAAAGACCGCCGAATTCAGCCAATTTATCGCCAGCGAGCTCTAGTTGTTTGTCTGCGGGCCCGGCTCCACGGCATGACGCGGTTCAGGTCGGTCAGCCGCATGCGGGGAAGCATCCAGGCGTCGCAGACCGGATTGATGCTGCTGACGTTTCCACTCGTCACGTTGCAGGCATGTAGTCGACCATATTGCCGGCCCGCGATCGGGACTTCGACCCCAGCGGATGGAGCGGCAGTTTCCAAATCGAGGTCAGCGAGCAGCACCGCTGGCGGTCCCCTGCTCGCCGTTTGAAGTAGCGCTACAATTTGGCGAATGGTGCCCAGGGGCGGAATTGAACCACCGACACTGCGATTTTCAGTCGCATGCTCTACCAACTGAGCTACCTGGGCCCACGCACGTTGGTCGGCGGCTTATAGGGAACCGTTTTCGGCTTGTCCAGCGCGCCGGTTCACGCCCTCTGATATAGTCCCACCCATGAACCTGCAGCGCGCGGCCCTCTGGACGATCGTCATCGCCGCCACTGTCTATCTGCTGATCGTCGGCCGCAGCCTGCTGCTGCCGCTGATCCTGGCGCTGGTCCTCTGGTATATGGTCGACGCCCTGGCGGACGCCATCCAGCGGCCGGCCAAGCTCAACATCAAGGTGCCGCGCTTCGTCGCCCTGCCCACCGCCATCCTGCTGATGGGCGGCCTGCTGTGGGTGCTGGGCCGGACCATCACCGCCAACGTCAGCGCCGTGATCGCCGCCGCGCCCAATTACCAGGTGCGCCTGCAGAAGCTGATGGGCCAGGCCTGGGCGCTGGCGACCGACGAGCCCGCGCCGACCCTGGCCGAGCTGGTGGGCCGCATGAGCCTGGCCGACACGCTGGGCGATGTGGCGGGCGCCGTGGCGGCCATGGTCAGCGTCGCCGGCATCGTGCTGGTCTACACCGGCTTCCTGTTCGTCGAGGCCGGCAATTTCCGCCGCAAGCTCAGCCTGATGTTCACCGACCCGGCGCAGGAAGCGCGCATGATCTCGGTGCTCGAGCGCATCAGCCGCGACATCCGCATCTACATGCGCATCAAGACCACCTTGGCGACGCTGACCTCGGCGCTGTCCTATGTGCTGATGGCCGCCGTCGGCGTCGACTTCGCCGGCTTCTGGGCGGTGATGATGTTCTTCTTCTACTTCATCCCCACCGTCGGCTCGATCCTGGCGATCATGGCGCCCACGCTGCTCACCCTGGTGCAGTTCGACAGCCTCACGCCGTTCCTCATCGTGCTGTTCACCATCGGGCCGCTGCAGATCGTCATGGCCAACGTCATCGAGCCGACCCTGCTCGGCCGCTCGCTCAACCTCTCGGCCCTGGTGGTGATCATCTCCCTGATGGTCTGGGGCACGATCTGGGGCGTGATCGGCATGTTCCTGTGCGTGCCGATCATGGTGGTGATGCTGATCGTGCTGTCGAACTTCGAGAGCACGCGGCCGGTGGCGGTGCTGCTGTCGGCCGACGGAAGGCTGCCGTCGGAACAGGCCTGACATGTCCGCATCGCGGTCCGGGCGGGTTTACAGCCCGCCGGGCGAAGCCGATCATTTCCGCAACAAGCAAGCGGACCACGAGGAAGCGTCATGACCAAGCGGCCGATCTCCGCCGACTCGCACATCACCGAACCGCCCAATTGCTACATCGATTTCATCGACCCGGCGTTCCGCGACCGCGCCCCGCACCTGCTGCGCGGCACCGAGAAGGGCGACGTCTTCATGATCCCCGGCATGGGCTCGCCGATGCCGGTGTCGCTCGCCTCGGGCGCCGGCGTGCCGGCCGAGCAGCTCAGCGTCATCGGCGCCGATTTCGACAAGCTGCATCGCGGCGGCTGGGACTCCAAGGCGCGGCTGGTCGACATGGATCGCGACGGCGTCGCCGCCGAGATGATCTATCCCTCGGTCGGCATGCTGCTGTGCAACCACAAGGACCTCGACTACAAGCGCGCCTGCATGGAGGCCTATAACCGCTGGCTGCAGACCTACTGCGCCGGCGCGCCGGACCGCATCTACGGCCTGGGCCAGACGGCGATGCGCACCGTCGAGGAAGGCATCGAGGATCTGCGGCGCATGAAGGCGATGGGCTTCAAGGGCGCCATGCTGCCGGGCGATCCCGGCGTCGAGGATTACGACAGCCGGATCTACGATCCGTTCTGGGAAGCGGCGATCGACATGAAGATGCCGCTGTCGTTCCACATCCTGACGTCGCGCAGCGACGGCATGAAGAAGCACCGCGGCCCGCGCGTGAACTCCTTCATGTCGATCATCCGCGGCAACCAGGACATCATGGGGATGCTGGTGTTCTCCGGCGTCTTCGAGCGGCATCCCAAGCTGAAGATCGTCTGCGTCGAGGCCGATGCCGGCTGGGCGCCGCATTTCATGTACCGCATGGACCACGCCTACAAGCGGCACCGGCACTGGATGCGCGGCAGCGAACTGCCCAAGATGCCGAGCGCGTACTTCCGCGAGAACATTTACATGACGTTCCAGGACGACTGGACCGCCTTCAAGTTCGCCGGCGACATGAACCATCATCGCCTGATGTGGGCCAGCGACTTCCCGCACTCCGACTCGACCTGGCCCAACAGCCAGCAGGTGATCGCCGAGCAGACCGCGCATATGAGCGCCGACATGCGCGACGCGATCCTGCACGACAACGTCGCCGAGCTGTATTCGCTGACCGTCCAGTAGAAAACGTTGACCCCGTCAACCGGCCGTCATAAAGTGAGCGCACACTTTACACAGGCGCACCGCTCCGGTGCGCCTGTCGTTTTCGGGAGAGAAGTCTATGCGCATTCGTCTGGTCGCCGCCTCGCTCGCGGTCTCGCTGCTGTCCCTGCCGGCCATGGCGCAGGACAAGGTCGGCATCGCCGCCTGTGACGACTTCCTCACGAAGTACGAGGCCTGCGTGGCCAAGATGCCGTCCGCCTCGCAGCAGGCGACGAAGGACTCGATCCAGCAGATGCGCGCGGCCTGGAAGGCCGGCGCCGCCGATGCCGCCAGCCGGTCGGCGCTGGAAGAGGCCTGCAAGAGCTCGTCCGATTCGATGAAGCAGGCGACGGCGTCCTACGGCTGCAGCTGGTAAAATTGAGCGTGCGCTCGCTCACAAAATAGGGCATAGTGCGGGCTTCCCAAGCTGGAAGCCCGCCCATGCGCCTCCCCGCCGCTGCCGTCGTTGCGTTGTTGCTGATCACCGCACCCGCCGCCGCCCAGGACCGCACCGGCGTGCGCGACTGCGACGACTTCATCCAGTGGTTCGCCGCCTGCATGCAGGCCTCGAACGTCCCGGCCCAGGCCCAACCCATCTTCCAGGCAGCCTTGGAGCAGATGCGCTCCGGCTGGCGCTCGATG
>JAFAZJ010000308.1 GCA_019239835.1 Alphaproteobacteria bacterium
CGCGCCGGCTACGGCTCGTTCTGGGGCGAGGTCAACAGCCACGTCCATCGCGGCCTGGGCGCGATCGGCGTCATCACCAATGGCTGCATCCGCGACGTGCCGATGAACGCCACCAACTTCCAGATGCTGGCGGGCTCGATCATGCCGAGCCATGCCTATGTGCACACGGTCGATGTCGGCGTGCCGGTCACCGTGTGCGGCATGACGGTACGCGACGGTGATCTGATCCACGCCGACATGCACGGCGCCGCGGTCATCCCGCACGACGTCGCGGGCAAGATCGCCGGCGCCGTCGACCTGCTGACGCGCAAGGAGAAGGTGATTATCGACGCCTCTAAGAAGAAGGGCTTCTCCTTCGCTGTGCTCGAGAAAGCACTCAGGCAGTCCGCGGATATTCACTGATTCTCGTCCCCCCGTGCATGCGGGGAAAAGGCATCGAGCGCAAGCGAGGCGGATGAGGAGCCGGTCGGCTCTCGTCCGCTTCTTCGCTTATTGCCGCACAGTTGGCGCTCGATCCCGCCCCTCGCGGCGTGGCTGCGTCAATGCAGTGTCCAGTGCAGGCAGGGATGGTCAGCGCCGGCCATTGGCGCTAGCATCCCCTCGCCAGTGCCGCCCAACAGGCACGGCTTGCAGGGTGGAAACCGACGCAAGCGACGTCGGATATTGATTGAAGGTCACAACTCGCCGGTTTCCACCGGCTGACTACCTATGCGTAGGACCGGCACGTTTGCCGGGCGCGTTAAGGAGGTGTGCCGCACTCTCGCAGGGAAGGAACATCCACGATGTCGCGTAAAGTGACCCGGCGGACCGTTGCCCGGACCGCCATTGCATCGACTGTGCTGCTGACAGCGCCCTTTGTCCGCGGCGCATTTGCCGCCGGCAAGCTCTCGATCGGCTTCTGGGATCACTGGGTGCCCGGTGCCAACAAGGCCGCGGAGTCAATCTCGAGGGCCTGGGCCGAGAAGGAGAAGGTCGATCTGCAGATCGACTTCATCACCTCTCAGGGCAACAAGATGATCCTTACCGCCGCCGCCGAAGCGCAGGCGCGGTCGGGCCACGACATTTTGGCACTGGGCCCCTGGAATTGCGCACTGTACGCCGACAAGCTCACGCCGGTCGACGACGTGATGGAGCCGCTGATCAAGGCCAATGGCGCGGCTAGTGCCATCACCATTTATCTCGGCAAAATCGGCGGCAAGTGGATGGGCGTGCCGGCGACGCCGGCGGCACAGTTCAAGGGACCGACCTCGCGCATCGATCTTCTGAAGCAGCACGCCGGCATCGACATCCAGGCGATGTATCCCGCCGGCGCGCCACCCAAGGCCGAGAACTGGACGCTGGACGTCTTCCTCAAGGCGGCGGCCGATTGCCACAAGGCCGGGTTCCCCTTCGCCATCGGGCTCGGCACCACCGCCGACTCGGTCGACACCTGGGGCGCGATCTTCCAGGCCTTCGGCGCCGAGCTGGTCAACGCCAAGGGCGATATCACCGTCAACAGCGACAACGTCAAAAAGGCGCTAGACTACGGCAAGCAGCTCACCGCCTATCTGCCGCCGGACGCGCCCTCCTACGACGACTCCAGCAACAACCGCGCCTTCGTCGCCGGCAAGACGGCGCTGATCATGAACCCGCCCAGCGCCTGGGCGGTAGCTCGGCGCGACCAACCGCAGGTCGCCGAGCAGACGTGGCACCATGGCATGGCCGCGGGCCCAGCCGGCCGCTACGGCCCCTTCACGACGAACTTCTGGGGCTTGTGGAACTTCAGCAAGAACCCGTCGGCGGGCAAGAGTCTGATGATGGCGCTCTCGCAGGCCCAGGCGATCGAGGAGATGGTGAAGGCCAGCGCCGGCTACGACAATCCGGCCTTCGCGAATCTCAAGACGCTGAAGGTCTGGGCCGAAGAAGGGCCGCCCAAGGGCACGCTCTTCCACTACCCCAACCCGTACGACCACCAGATCCTGTCGATCGCCGCGGCGCCGGCGCCGCACAAGATCGCCCAGCAGATCTACAGCCAGGGCCTGCAGACCCAGATGGTGGTGCGCCACGCCATCAAGGGTGAGCCGGTGGACAAGGTGATCGGCTGGGCGGCCAGCGAACTCGAGGGCTACATGCGTACGTGATTGCTGCGGATGCCAAGTATCGAGTGGACCGACGCTTGGCGTTAGGGTTAGCATCCTGACGCTGGCGCCGATTTTCGGGGCGCGGCCAAGGGCTTCGGCCGCGTCCAAAGACGTCGGCGGCATAAGAAAATCGCCGGGAATACTGGCGACCTAGAGGAGGAACGTACATGGCATCCAGGAAAGTAACGCGTCGCTTTGTTGCCAAGACTGCAGCCGCGTCTACGGCGCTGATCGCGGCGCCGTTTGTCAGTGGCGTCCACGCCGCCGGCAAGCTCACGCTCGGCCTGTGGGACCACTGGGTTCCCGACGCCAACAAGGCGAGCCAGGCGTTGATCGACGAGTGGGCGGCAAAGGAAAAGGTCGAAGTCACCGTCGACTACATCACCTCGCAGGGCAACAAGCTGTTGCTGACCATCGCGGCTGAGTCGCAGGCGCGTTCCGGTCACGACATCCTGGCGCTTTCGACCTGGCTGCCGGCTGCCTACCAGGAGCAGCTGGTGCCGATGAACGACATCGTCGATCCGCTGATCAAGCAGAACGGCGCGGTGAACGGCACGGTCGAGTATCTCGGCAAGGTCGGCGGCCAGTGGCTCGGCGTGCCAGCGACGATCGGCAGCCAGCTCAAGGGCCCGGTGAGCCGCATCGATCTGATGAAGAAGCATGCCGGCATCGACATCCAGGAACTCTATCCCGCTGGCGCTCCGCCGAAGGCCGACAGCTGGACGCTCGATGCCTTCCTCAAGGCGGCTGAGGCCTGCCACAAGGGCGGCGTGCCCTTCGGTATCGGCCTGGGCACGACCTCGGACTCGGTCGACAGCGTCGGCGCCTTCTTCCTCAGCTTCGGCGCCGAACTGGTCAACGCCAAGGGCGAGATCACTGTGAAGACCGACAAGGTCAAGCAGGCGATGGAGTACATGAAGAAGCTCGTCGCATTCTTGCCGCCCGACGCGGCATCGTGGGACGACGCTTCGAACAACAAGTGGCTGGTGTCGGGCAAGGGCGCGCTGATCATGAACCCACCCAGCGCCTGGGCCGTCGCCAAGCGCGATGCGCCACAGATCGCCGAGCAGTGCTGGCACCACGGCTTCCCAGCCGGCCCGGCCGGGCGCTTCGGACCCTTCCTGCCGTTCTATTGGACGACCTGGAAGTTCAGCAAGAACGCCTCCGCCGCCAAGAGCCTGCTGACCCATCTCAGCTCGCCATCGGCGGTCGAGAAGATGGTCGTCGCCAGCGGTGGCTATGACATCCCGGCCTTCGCCAACCTCACCACGTTGAAGGTGTGGGCCGAGGAGTCGCCGCCCAAAGGTGGCCTGTACCACTACCCGAACCCGCACAACCACCAGATCCTGTCGATCGCCGCGGCCCCTGCGCCGCACAAGATCGCGCAGCAGATCTACACCCAGGGCGTGCAGACCCAGATGGTGGTGCGTTACGCCACCGGCCAGCCGCTCGAGAAGGTGCTCGACTGGGCGTCGAGTGAGATCGAAGGCTTCATGCGTACCTAGTAGGGGAAAGATCGGGAGGGCGCCGCAAGCGGCGCCCTCCTCGTCTCCCGATCAAGCGTCTGATCTCTGGAGCCTGTCATGGCCGACATCACCGTACGCAGTGCCTCTATTGGATCGCCCGACAGCCGCAGCAGCCTGCACAAGTTGATGCAGCGCAAATCGACCATCGCCTTCCTGATGGCGCTGCCGCTGATCTTGCTGATCACCGTCCTGGTCGCCTATCCCGCGGGCTATGCCGTGTATCTCGCGATGCTCAACAAGAGCATGACCAAGTTCGTGTGGTTCAAGAATTTCGACTTCCTGTTCACGCGCGACACGTTCTGGATGGTGGTCTACCAGTCGTGCCTGTTCGCCATCACCGCCGTGATCTTCAAGGCGCTGATCGGCTTCATCGTCGCGCATTTCGTGCACAACATCCCGAGCAAGGGCCAGCGCAAGTGGCGCGGCATGCTTCTGGTGCCGTGGGTCATCCCGCCGGCGATGAGCACACTTGCCTGGCTGTGGCTGTTCGACCCCTCGTACAGCGCCTTCAACTGGCTGCTGCAGCCCTTCGGGCTCGGGCCGATCCCGTGGCTCGGCGAGACCGGCTGGGCGCGCTTCTCGGTGATCCTGGTAAACGTCTGGGTCGGTGCGCCGTTCTTCATGATCATGTACCTCGCGGCGCTGAAGTCGGTGCCTGAGCAGCTCTACGAGGCCGCCGCGATCGACGGCGCCACCTGGTGGCAGCGCATCTGGTACGTGACGCTGCCGATGATGCGCAACATCATCGCCATCACGGCGCTGTTCTCGACCATCGTCACCTTCGCCAATTTCGACATCGTGCGCGTGCTGACCAAGGGCGATCCGCTGAACACGACACACCTGTTCGGCACCTGGGCGTTCAGGCTGGGCATCGAGAGCAACGACATTCCGCTCGGATCCGCGGTGTCGCTGTTCATGGTGCCGATCCTTGCCGTCGCCGCGGTGTTCATCCTGCGCGACATCACCAAGCGGGGGAGTGAAGTCTGATGGCCGACGCCGCAGTCACTTCCCCTGCCGGCGCGCCGACGCGCGCCCGGTATGGCAGCATGAGTCGCGACCGGCGCTGGGCGTTGCGCTGGTCGTATTTCTTCCTGATCCTGTTCGCGATCTTCTTTCTCACGCCGCCGATCTACATGTTCATCACCTCGCTGAAGACCAGCCAGGAGATATCGGCGGAGATCAATCCGTGGTGGGTGTTCAATCCGACACTCAACAACTACATCACGCTGCTGACCCAGAACATCTTCCTGAAGTTCTTCCTGAACTCGGCGATCGTCGCGGTCTGCACCGTGACCATCACCATGTGCATCAGTGTCATCGCCGCCTTTTCGCTGGCGCGCATGAAGTTCTGGGGCTCGGCCACCTTGGCCACCGGCGTCTTCCTGACCTACCTGGTCCCCGAGACGCTGCTGTTCATCCCGCTGTTCAAGATGTTCGCCTGGGTCAACGAGACCCTGGGCATCCAACTGATGAACAACTGGTGGACGCTGATCATTCTCTATCCAACGCTGACGGTGCCGTTCTGCACCTGGATCATGATCGGCTACTTCGCCTCGATCCCCAAGGAGCTCGACGAGGCGGCACTGATCGACGGCGCGACGTGGATCCAGACGCTGACCAAGATCTTCATCCCGGTGGCGCTGCCCGGCATCATCGCCGCGACGATCTTCTGCTTCACCGTGTCGTGGGCTCAGTTTCTATATCCCCTGGCCTTCACCACCTCGACCAGCGAGCTGGTCCTGCCGGTGGGCATCATCACGACCCTGATCAAGGGCGACGTGTTCAATTGGGGACAGATCATGACCGGCGCGCTCCTGGGCGCCGCTCCGCCGCTGATCATCTATGCCTTCCTCATGGACTACTACATTGCGGGCCTGACGGCCGGCGCCACGAAGGGTTGATCGCCGATGGCTCAGGTAACGTTGCGCAAGGTCGTCAAGAAGTACGACGAAGTCCTCGCCGTCCGCGGCATCGACCTCGACATCGCCGACAAGGAATTCGTGGTCCTCGTCGGCCCCTCCGGCTGCGGCAAGAGCACGACCTTGCGCATGATCGCCGGCCTCGAGGAGATCACCGGTGGCGACATCGCCATCGGCGGCGACGTGGTCAACGACGTGCCGCCGAAGGATCGGGACATCGCCATGGTGTTCCAGAACTACGCGCTCTACCCGCACATGAACGTCTACGAAAACATGTCGTTCGGGCTGAAGCTCAAGCGCACGCCCAAGAACGTCATCGACCAGCGGGTACGCCAGGCGGCGCAGATCCTCGATATCACCGAGCTGCTCGACCGCAAGCCCAAGCAGCTCTCGGGCGGCCAGCGCCAGCGCGTCGCCATGGGCCGCGCCATCGTGCGCGATCCCAAGGTGTTTCTGTTCGACGAGCCGCTCTCGAACCTCGACGCCAAGCTGCGCGTGCAGATGCGCACCGAGATCAAGAAGGTGCACCAGAAGGTGCGCACCACCACGGTCTACGTCACCCACGACCAGATCGAGGCGATGACGCTTGCCGACCGCGTCGTGGTGATGAACGGCGGCAACATCGAGCAGGTCGGCCCGCCCAACGAGCTCTACCACTCGCCGCGCACAAAGTTTGTCGCCGGCTTCATCGGCTCGCCGGCGATGAACCTGATCCCTTGCCAGATCGAGGGCGCGGGCGACGCGTTGACGATCCGGCTGTCGGACACGCTGAGCCTGGCGGTGCCGCCCTCGCGTGTGGCCCGCTATCGCGCCCATGTCGGCAAGCCCAACCTGCTATTCGGGTTGCGGCCGGAGCACCTGACCGAGACGCGCCAGCATCTCGAAGCCGACATGCAGACCTTCGACGTGAAGCTCGACGTCACCGAGCCGATGGGCATGGAGACGCTGGTCTACTTCAACCTCAACGGCATCGATGTCTGCGGCCGCGTCAACCCCAACGCCGGGGCGCGCGATGGCACGAGCATGAAGCTCTGTGCCGACATGGCCAACATGCATCTGATCGACGACAAGACCGAGCTGGTCCTCTGATCGCCGTCACGGATCCGGACGCGGCGCCCCTGCGGCGCCGCTTTCCATTTGCGGGAGGAATGTCATGGGCGTTTTGAACGGCAAGGTCGCGTGGGTCACGGGCGCGGGCAGCGGCATCGGCCAGGCGGCCGCCATCGCGCTGGCCAAGGAAGGCGCCACGGTCGTGCTGACCGGTCGGCGCAAGGAGCCGCTCGACGAGACGGCCGCGAGCATCAAGGAGGCCGGTGGCAAGGCCGTGATACAGGCCGGCGACTTGATGAAGGCTAGCGCGGTGACGCGCATCGCGGCGGGTATCGAGAAGAAATTCGGCCGCTGCGACATCCTGGTCAACAACGCCGGGCTCAACATCCTGGAGCGCACCTGGAAGCAGCTCACGCCGGCGGGCGCCGAGCAGGTGATCGACGGCAATCTGTCGAGCGCTTTCTACTGCGTCACCGCCGTGCTGCCGATGATGCGCAAGCGCAAGGACGGCGTGCTGATCCACACCTCTTCGATGGCCGGCCGCAATCCCAGCGTGTTGAGCGGCGCCGCCTACTCCGCCGCCAAGCATGGCGTGGTAGCGATGAGCCACACCATCAACATGGAGGAGTGCATCAACGGCATCCGCTCCTGCGTGGTCTGCCCGGGAGAGGTGGCGACGCCGATCCTCGACAAGCGGCCGGTGCCGGTGAGCAAGGAAGACCGCGCGAAGATGGTGCAGTCGGAGGATTGCGGCGATCTGATCCGCTATATCGCCTGCCTGCCGCCGCACGTGGTGATCAACGAAGTGCAGATCACGCCGACGAACAACCGCGGCTATCTCGCCAACATGCGCCAGGCGCACGTCAAGGTGTGACGCCTCAGGCTGCGACCACGTCCTTCATGCCCTCGGGCATCGGCCGCACGATGCGGTTGTGCAGCCGGAAGCGCCGGCTGAAGAGGACATGGAGCAGCAGCTTCGTCCACGACCGGTGGTGATAGAGGTGGTCGTAGAACTCGGGCGCGGCGGCACGCACCGCCGGCAGCCGCGACCACGGCACCTGCGGGAAGTCGTGGTGCTCGTTGTGGTAGCCCATGTTGAACGCCAGCTTGTTCAGCGGGCCGTAGTAGGAATAGGTCTCCTGCCCTTCCTTGAACACGTAGTGCTCCTGGATCCAGCGCGCGCCCACCGGATGCACGCCGAGGGAGAAGATCGTCGACAGGAACAGGTAGGCGACCGGCCACCAGCCGAAGAACCAGACGATCGGCGCCATCGCCGCGACCATCGCCAGCGCGTTGAATACCACCCAGCCGTCGACGGTGCGGATCGCCTTCACGGTGGTCGGCCGCAGGATTCCCTGCACTGCCCAGAACATCGACAGCCAGAACGTCTTGCGCCACCAGCTGTTGCCCACCCAGCGCGCCTCGCCGGGCGTCGGCACGTCGGCGTCAAGGCCGGGGATGCCGAGATATTTGTGATGCAGCAGGTGGTAGTTGCGAAAGCCGATCGCGGCGGGAAAGACGATCGCGATGTTGGCGAAGATCGAGCCCAGCCGGTTGGCGTCGGCGGTCTTGAACACCGCGTTGTGCGTGTAGTCGTGGATCAGCACGAACAGCGCATGGTTGGCGAAAGCGCCCACCACATAGGCCGCCACGATGATCGCCCACCACGGCGCTTCGAGCAGCACCAGCCCGATGGCGATCGCGACCTGCACGGCGACGAGCAGCAGCGTCCACAGCACCGACCACGGGTCGCGCTCGAACAGCGTGCGCACGTCGGGATGCGCGGCGAGAATCTGCTTCGCCCGCTCCGGGTGCGGCAGTTGGGTCTCGGTCTGGGTGAACGCCGCGTTGGGCGTCGTCTCGGCGACCATGCGGTCACGTCCTCATCAAGGGGACTTCCATATAGGCTGAACGCCGTTCAACGTCCATTCACCATCCCCTACACGATGTGACGAGCCAGGCCCATGGTCATCATTAAACCGTTGAATCTAAAAGACTTTATCCGCGACATCTTCGCGGCGGCGGGCTGCTCAGCGGGCGAGGCCCAGCGCATTGGCCAGTACCTGGTCGAATCCAACCTCACCGGCCATGACAGCCACGGCGTGATTCGCGTACCGCGCTACGTGAAGACCCTGCTCGACAAGGTGATCCATCCCGACGTCGTGGTCGACGTGCTGGTCGACACACCGGTGCTGGCGGTGGTCGACGGCAAGTTCGGCTTCGGTCAGACCGTGACCCCGCAGGCGGTACGCATCGGCATCGACAAGTGCAAGCGCAACGGCCTGAGCGCCGTGGCCCTGCGCAATGCCGGCCATACCGGGCGCACCGGCGACTGGGCCGAGATGGCCGCCGCCGAGGGGCTGGTCTCGGTGCACTTCGTCAACGCAGCCGGCTCCGTGCTGGTGGCGCCGTATGGCGGAGT
>JAFAZJ010000005.1 GCA_019239835.1 Alphaproteobacteria bacterium
CGTCTGCCACATCACGGCGGCTTCGGTGAAGTTCGCCTTCGGCCCGCCCAGCCCGCCGGCCTCGATGAAGGTGCGCAGGAGATGGATCGAGGAGATGCCGATGATCGCCATCGCCAGCTTGATCTTCAGCACGCTGGCGTTGACGTGGCTCAGCCATTCCGGCTGGTCGGGATGGCCCTCGAGCCGCAGCCGCGAGACGAAGGTCTCGTAGCCGCCGACGATCACCATGATCAGCAGGTTGGAGATCATCACCACGTCGATCAGGCCGAGCACGACCAGCATGATCTGCTGCTCGGTGATCTTGGTCGCGGTCTCGACCAGGTGCCACAGCTCCTTGATGAACAGGAAGACGTAGACGCCCTGGGCGACGATCAGCCCGAGGTACAGCGGCAGCTGCAGCCAGCGTGAGCTGAAGATCAGGGCGGGCAGGATGGCGAGGCGGGGGCGGTCGTGCTGGAGGTCGGCCATGGTGTCCCGTCAGGTTATGTGCGCCGCAACATCGGGGCGGGTCGTGACGTTTTCAAGGCTTGACGGCTTGTCTTTGGCCGATGAACGCGCGAGCCTTGTGCCATGACGCTGAAGATCATCCCCCGCGACCCCGCCCGCCCGGATTTCGCCGGTGAAGTCCAGGGCATCGACCTGCGCAAGAAGCTGACGCCCGCCGAGGTGAAGGCCGTCGCCGACGGCATGGACCACTACGCCGTGCTGGTGTTCCGCGACCAGGACATCGACGACGATCAGCAATTCGCCTTCAGCTGCAATTTCGGGCCGATGGAGAAGGCGACCGGCGATATCGCCGCCCCGCAGGATCGCCGGCTGAGCATGGATATCGGCGACATCTCCAACCTCGACAAGAACGGCAAGGTACTGGCGCGCGACGACCGCCGCCGGCTGTTCAGCCTCGGCAACCAACTCTGGCACTCGGACAGCTCGTTCAAGCCGACGCCGGCGAAGTACTCGGCGCTGTCGGCGCGCAAGATCCCCGAGAGCGGCGGCAACACCGAGTTTGCCGACATGCGCGCGGCGTGGGACACGCTCGACCAGGAGACGCGGGACCTCGTGCGCGACATGGTGACGGTGCACAGCCAGATCTTCTCGCGCGGCGTCCTGGGCTTCACCGACTTCACCGACGAGGAGCGCGTGAAATGGGCACCGGTGCGTCACCGCCTGGTGCGTCGTCACGAATCGAGCGGCCGGCTCTCGCTCTATCTCTCCGCTCACATCGGCGGCATCGAAGGCTGGCCGGTGCCCGAAGCGCGCGCGTTGTTGCGCGACCTGACCGAGCACGCCACGCAGCGCCAGTTCGTCTACGCCCATGTCTGGCGGCCGCACGACCTGGTGATGTGGGACAATCGCGCGATGATGCACCGCGCGCGGCGCTACGACGCCACAGAGGTGCGCGACCTGCACCGCACCACCAACGCCGACAGCGCCCCCACGCTGGAGCAGCCCGGCCCGTAATATGGCGCGTCGGCATTTCCCCTGGGCCCGGCTGCCCGACGAAGAACTGCTCAAGCTGAGATTGAAGGACCTCAAGGTCCGCATCGAGGGCACCTGGCTGGAGGATTGCCTCAACGAGCTGCACGGCGAGCTCGAGCAGCGCGGCATCACGCTCAAGCCGCACGCCTGGATCTCCGACGAGTGGTTCAGCCCCGACACCACGCCGGGCATCGCGGTGCCGTTCTATCTCGCCCATCCCCGGCTGATGCGGCTGGAGCGGCGCAAGATCATCGATGTCGAGGGCGGCACGATCCCGGAGGCGATGAAGATCCTCAGGCACGAGGCTGGCCACGTCGTGCGCCACGCCTTCCAGCTCAACCGGCGTCGCCGCTGGCAGGAGCTGTTCGGCCCCTCGACCATGCGCTATCCGAAATATTACCGGCCCAATCCCGCGAGCAAGAACTACGTCCAGCATCTGCGGCTGTGGTACGCGCAGAGCCATCCCGACGAGGATTTTGCCGAGACCTTTGCGGTGTGGCTGCGCCCGCGCTCGGACTGGCGGCGGCGCTACGCCGACTGGCCGGCGCTGAAGAAGCTCGAATACGTCGACGAGCTGATGGAGGCGATCGCCGGCGAGCGGCCGATCCTGACCAAGCGGCTCAAGGTCGAGCCGCTGAGCGGCAACAAGCGCACGCTCGAGGAGCACTACCGCAACAAGCAGGCGCTCTACGTCGTCGACACGCCCAAGACCTACGACCGCGACCTCACGCGCATCTTCTCCAGCGATCCCAGGCACTGGCGCTCGGAAGCCGCCTCGAGCTTCATTCGCCACCACCGCGCCGAGATCCGCCAGCTGGTCGCCAAATGGACCGGCGAGTACCAGCTGACGCTCGACGCCGTGCTCGACGCGATGATCGACCGCTGCCGCGAGCTCGGCCTGCGCGCCCACGGCTCGCAACGCCAGCTCAAGACCGACTTCACCGTGCTGCTGACCGCGCGCGCCGTGCACTCGCTCTACAGCCCCTCCCGCCGCGAATGGATCGCGATGTGACGGGATGGTCCACATCCCGTCATCCTGAGCGGAGCGACGCGAAGCGTCGCGCAGTCGAAGGATCTTGTTCCAACCACTGCGGCCTCAGGTGTCGAGGCAAGGCCCTTCGCTTCGCTCAGGGCGACGGAGTTGTGCCATGAGGCGCCTGCGCATCATCGTGCTGATGCACCCCGATCTGGTCCCGCCGGACAAGCTCAACGGCGTCGAGCGCGAGACCGCGCCGTGGAAGACCGAGTACGACGTCGTCAGCACTCTGCGTGAAGCCGGCCACGACGTGCAGGCACTGGGCGTGCAGCACGAGCTCAGGCCAATCCGCGAGGCCACCGAATCGTTCAAGCCGCATGTCGTGTTCAATCTGCTCGAGCAGTTCCACGGCGAGACGGCCTATGACCAGAACGTCGCCTCGTATCTCGAGCTGGCGCGCGTGCCGTACACCGGCTGCAATCCGCGCGGCCTGATGATCGCGCGCGGCAAGGACCTGTCGAAGAAGCTGCTGACCTATCACCGCATCCCGGTGCCGGCCTTCGCCGTCTTCCCGCGCAATCGCAAGGTGCGCCGGCCCACCCGCCTGCCGTTGCCGCTGATCGTCAAGAGCCTGAGCGAGGATGCCTCGGTCGGCATCGCCCAGGCCTCGGTGGTCGACAGCGACGAGAAGCTCGCCGAGCGCGTCGCCTTCATCCACGAGCGCATCGGCACCGACGCCATCGCCGAGCAGTACATCGAGGGCCGCGAGCTCTATGTCGGCGTGCTGGGCGGCGGTGGCCGCACGCATGTGCTGCCGGTGTGGGAGATGGAGTTCGGCGACCTGCCGGCCGGCGCCATCAACATCGCCACCGCCAAGGTGAAGTTCGATCCCAAGTACCAGGAGCGCCGCGGCATCGTGCAGGGCCCGGCCAAGGACCTGACGCCCGAGCAGACGCTGCGCATCCAGCGCATCGTCAAGCGCATCTGCCGCGTGCTGGTGCTCGACGGCTACGTGCGCATCGATTTCCGCCTGAGCGCCGAGGGCGTGCCGTACTTCATCGAGGCCAACCCCAACCCCGAGATCGCTGTCGGCGAGGAATTCGCCGAAGCCGCCAAGCACGGCGGCATCGCCTATCCCGCCCTCCTGCAACGCATCGTCGCCCTGGGCATGCGCCGCGGCATCGCGGTGGGCAGCTAGGAGTCCTTTATGCTGAAGCTCTACTACTGTCCGGGCACCAGCTCGATGGCGCCGCACATCGCGCTGCACGAGGTCGGTGCGCCGTTCGAGACCGAGGTGATCTCGCTGCGCAACAAGACCAACCGCACGCCGCAGTACCTCGCGGTCAATCCCGAGGGCAAGGTGCCGACCTTGCTGGTCGACGGCAGGCCGCTGACCGAGGTCGCCGGCATCCTGCACTACCTCGCCAAGCGCTTTCCCGAGTCGGGCCTGCTGCCCAGGGACGATGTCGAGGCCGAGGCGCAGGCGGTGTCGTGGATGTCGTTCATCGCTGCGACAGTGCATCCGGCACGCCGCCAGGGCCTGGAGCATGCGCGCGCTGTCTATGCGCTGGTCAACCAGAAGCTGGGCACGCGCACCTGGGCGCTGGGCGAGCGCTTCTCGATCGCCGACATCCATCTCTTCCGCCTGTTCTGGCGCTTCCGCACCTCGCTCAATCCCGAGCCCGGCGAGTTCCCGTCGCTCGTGGCGCACTACGACCGCATGATGGCGCGGCCGGCGGTGAAGAAGACGATCGAGGTCGAATCGGCGGTCGGCTACGAGCTGCCGCCGTGAGACGTTCCTTCTCCCCGCGCAGGTGGGGAGAAGGTGCCCGAAGGGCGGATGAGGGGCTTCGCGGAGTCTCTACAGCACCGATCGCTGTCGTTGCGCGACAAGCCCCTCATCCGCCTCGCTCGCGCTCGGCACCTTCTCCCCGCCTTCGCGGGGAGAAGATACGCGGGAGGGAGGGATGCGCTTCCTGTTGGGTCTCGTATTGGCGTTCGCGCTGTCGCCGGCCTGGGCCGCGCCGCTCACGGCCGAGCAGGAGGCGCGCTGCGCCGCGCAGCCCATCGAATCCTATCGCAACGCCTGCCGCGCGGCTTACGCGAGCGAGGCGCTGCGGCTGCCCGATCGTGCCGAGGAAGCCACAAGCTCGCGCTCCGGCATGATGGCGATCCTCAAGCCGCGCGGCGCTGGCCCTTTCCCGGCGATCGTGCTGATGCACACCTGCGGTCCGATCGACGCCGACCAGATGCGCTACTGGACGCGCGCCGCCGTCGAGCGCGGCTATGTCGCCTTCGTGCTCGACAGCTTCACCCAGCGCGGCGCGCAGCAGGGCACCTGCGACTGGCGCGGCGACGACATGCGCTTCGCGGTCTACCCGACGCGCACGCGCGACGCCTACGATGCGCTGCGCCATCTCGCGAGCCTGCCGTTCGTCGATCGCAACCGCGTCTTCGCGCTGGGCTTCTCGCAGGGCGGCCGCATCGCCTACACCCTGGCCGGCGCGCGCTACGCCCAGATGTTCGGCGCCGGCCTGCGCTTCCGGGCCGTCGCCAGCGTCTATGGCCGCTGCCGCAATCCGGTGACCCAGCGCTGGTGGCCGCAGAACGACAGCGCCACGCCGCTGCTGTCGCTGCTCGGCGGCAAGGACGCCGATGGCGACGCCAGCGAATGCGTGCCGCTTTTCGAGAAGATGAAAACGGCCGGCCTGCCGGTCGAATGGCACGTCTATCCCAACGCGGCGCATTGCTGGGACTACGCCCAGTACGTGCCGGGCCGCCAGGTGCCGCTGTGGGGTGTCGCCGGCAACACGGTGCGCTACGAGTACGACCCGCGCGTCGCCGACGACTCGCGCGAGCGCGTCTTCGCCTTCTTCGCGCGATGAGCGACGTCGGGCAGGCCCGCGCGGCCTACGCCGAGGAGCTTGCGCGCGTCGGACCCATCACGCACGCACCCGATCTGACGACAGCCTTCGCGACCGTGCCGCGCGAACGGTTCCTCGGTCCCGGCCCCTGGCGCATCATCGTGCCGCGCCCGACCGGCAACGAGGTCTTCACCTCGCCCGACGCCGATCCGGCGCAGCTCTATCGCGACGTGCTGGTCACCATCGATGCGTCGCGTGGTATCAACAACGGCCAGCCCAGCCTGTGGGCGAGGGCGTTCGATCGATTGGGCCTGAAGCCCGGCGCGCGCGTCCTGCATGTCGCGGCCGGCACCGGTTACTACAGCGCCATCCTCGCCGAGACCGTCGGTACGAGCGGCCGCGTCGTCGCGGTCGAGTACGAGGCCGATCTCGCCGAACGCGCCCGTGCCGATCTCGCACCATGGCCGCACGTTACCGTCGTGCATGGCGATGGCCGCACGCACGACCCCGGCTTCGACGTCGACTGCATCGCTGTCTGCGCCGGCTCGACGCACCCCGCGCCCCTGTGGCTCGACCGGCTGGCCGATGGCGGCGTGCTGATCATGCCGCTGACCGGCCGCTACGGCTGGGGCTTCATGCTGCGCGTCGAGCGGCGCGGCGAGTCGTTTGCCGCATCGTCGGTGAGCGGCGTCGGTATCTATCCCTGCGCTGGTGGTCGAGATGGCGCGGCCGAGGGAAAGCTGCAGACGGCGCTCGATGGGCTCACCAGCAACACACCGCCGATCACGGCGCTGCATCGCGGCGAGCCGACGACCGCCGATCGTCCGCGCGTCTGGTATGCTGGACCGGGTTTCTGGCTCGAGAGAGGGGCGGCCGTGACATGAGGCGGTTTCTGTTGTGCCTGCTGCTGCTCATCGCGGCGCCCGCATGGGCCGAGCCCATCCGCCTGTTGGACAACGCCCTGACGTTCGACCTGCCCCAGGGGTTCCGGCCGATGACGCCGATCGAGATCGGCGTGAAGTACCCCAAGCCGGCACCGCAGCACGCCTACACCGCCGACGACGAGCTCAACGTCACCATCGCGGTGTGGAAGGTGCCGTATCCCGACGCCGCGCCCGACAAGCTCGCGGCCACGGGCGCCAGCATGCAGCAGGACATCGCCAAGCGGCCCGGCACGAAGGTCAGCAAGCACGGCGTGGTCACGATCGGCGAGGCGCAGTGGTACGCCATCGACTTCGCGTCGAAGGCGAACAACGTGGCGGTCGAGAACCGCACGCGCATGGGCATGCGCCAGGGCTATTTCGTGCTGGTCACGGTCAACGCCACCGCCGCGCTCTTTCCGAAGCGCGAGCCCGACATGCTGGTGATGCTCTCGAGCCTGAAGCTCGACTGATCAACCCGCGCCGTTCGCCATCGCCTTGACCAGCGAGGCGTGGAAGTCGTGCAGGCCGGGCTCGTTGCGGCCGAACACCACGTGGTCCTGCGCGCCGCTGTGGAAGCCCTGCTGGATGGTGCGCGCCATCGGGAAGTCCTCGGCCTGCACGGTGCCGCGCAGGATCTGCCAGTTCTTCTCCCACTTGTCGCGATCGGCCGGGCGCACCTCGCGCTCGGGGCTGATCAGCCAGGTGCGCACGATGCAGCGGTTGGGATCGGCGCCATCGGGTGCCGCGGTCCAGAATTCGACGTGGTCGCGTTGCCACACGACGATAGCGTTGGGGAAGACGCGGTGGATGCCGACGATGTGGTCGCCGAACTGGCGCTGCTCGGCCGGCAAATGGCGCACCGCGTCGTAGCTCTTGCGCGGCGCCACGAAGCGGCCGTGCTTGCCGAGCTGCTCGTAGATGCCGCCGCGGCCCTCGATGAAGCGGCCCACGGTTTTGTTGTGCAAATGCGGCACGTGATAGAGCTCGAGGAAGGTGTCGACCACGAGCTTCCAGTTGAGCTGCTCGGGATAGCGCTCGAAGCGGAACACGCCGCCCTCGGCAATCTTCATCTCGGCCAGCACGTCGGCCATCGGGCCGAGGAACGAGTCGATATCGACCGCACCGCCCTCGATCGGGCCGAGCCAGACCAGGCCATGGCGTTCGGCGACGGGCAGGGGCACCAGCGCGCGGCTGGCGCGGTCGATGCCGGTGAAGGCCTCCTGCTGCGGGATGTGGCGCAGGCTGCCGTCGGCGCCGTAGACCCAGGAGTGGAACTTGCAGGTGAAGGTGGCCTTGTGGCCGGCCTCCTCGTCGACCACGCGGCAGCCGCGGTGGCGGCAGACATTGTGGAAGGCGGCGAGATGGCCGTCGGCCTGGCGCACGATCAGGGCGGAGATGCCGTCGATGTCGACGGTGCGGAAATCGCCCGGTCGGGCCAGCTCGGAGGAGGCAGCGACGATCAGCGGCTGGCGGCGGAACAGCAGGTCGCGCTCGCGCTGCAGGTGCTGCAGGTCGATGTAATGCGCCACCGGTTGGCGATACTCGCTGTCGGCCAGCATCGTCGTGTTGGCCGCCAGCAGGGCGGCGATCTGGTCGCCCAGCCGGCGTTCGGTCGCGACGTCCATACGAACTCCTCCGTTGGCTGCATGATGACGCAGCCCGCCGGGCCGGGGCAATATGGGGACGACGGCGGAGGTTTCACCTCCCCGTCGCCCTGAGCGGAGCGAAGCGTAGTCGAAGGGCCTTCTTTCCCCATTGACGGTGGTACGGTTGGGAGAAGGTCCTTCGCTGCGCTCAGGACGACGGAGCAGCGAGTCAGG
The DNA here is from genome assembly GCA_019239835.1 of Alphaproteobacteria bacterium. Lineage (GTDB taxonomy): Bacteria > Pseudomonadota > Alphaproteobacteria > Reyranellales > Reyranellaceae > JAFAZJ01. The sequence continues at coordinate 8,063 of JAFAZJ010000005.1, forward strand.
CAGGTGGCGTCATGAGGGTGTTGTTCTGTGGCGATATCGTCGGGCGCAGCGGTCGCGATGCGGTGCTGCGCGAGGTGCCGCGCCTGCGCGAGAAGCTCGGCCTCGACTTCGTCGTGGTCAATGGCGAGAACGCCGCCGCCGGCTTCGGCATCACCGCCAAGATCTGCGCCGAGCTGCATGGCGCGGGGGTCGACGTGATCACCGGCGGCAACCATTCCTGGGATCAGAAGGAGGTCATGGCGCATATCGCGCAGGACAAGCGCCTGCTGCGGCCAATCAACTTCCCGCCCGGCACGCCGGGCTGGGGCGCCAATGTCTTCGACGCGCCCAAGCGCCAGAAGGTGCTGGTGATCAACGTGATGTGCCGCCTGTTCATGGATGCGCTCGACGATCCCTTCCGCGCGCTCGACGGCGAGCTGGCCAAGCACCGGCTGAAGGGTACCGCCGACTTCATCCTGGTCGACGTGCATGGCGAGGCGACCAGTGAGAAGCAGTCGATCGGCCACTTCCTCGACGGCCGCGTCTCGGCGGTGATCGGCACGCATAGCCACATCCCGACGGCCGATGCCTGGGTTCTGCCAGGCGGTACGGCCTATCAGACCGATGCCGGCATGTGCGGCGATTACGACTCGGTGATCGGGATGAAAAAGGAGATCGCCGTGCAGCGCTTCATCCGCAAGATCCCGGGCGAGCGTCTGGCGCCGGCGGAAGGCGAGGGCACCCTGTGCGGCGTGCTGATCGAGAGCGATGACGCGACCGGTCTGGCCCGCTCGATCCAGCCCGTGCGCCTCGGTGGAAAATTGCCGGCGACCGTCATCGGAGCGCCATAGTCGGGGTCTACGCTACAATCGTGAAATGAGCGGACACTTCGGTGCCGATTCGTTCCAAATTCTCCACCGGTTGTGGGTGGTCGAGGGTCCTGATCACAACATCCGGTATGAACTAGACTCTTGTTGACGTGACCCGAAAAAGAATCAAAAGTCCTTGTTATTGAACGGTTTTTTCTTAAATCGTTCGCCGAATTTCCCGGTTAGAGGGGGCGTCGGAACCAAGGTTCCGACGTTTTTTAGGCGGGGGTCTCTGACCCCCGCCCTTTTTTTCGTCCGCAGCAAGCTGTGGAAAAGCCTAGGGGATATCCACCACGACGTGGCCGATCTTGCTGCCGTCCTCGACGGTGCGATGGGCCTCTGATGTCTTCGCCAGCGGCGCGCGCGCGGCGATGTTGAACAGTGCGTTGCCACCCGCCACCCAGCGCTCGATGTCGCGGAAGCACTGCGCACGCTGCTGCGGCGTGATGGTGTAGACCAGCACCGGCCGCAGCACGACGTTCTTCACGATCGAGGCATAGAACGGCAGCTCCGCCGTCGGCGTCTTCGATCCGTAATAGGCGAGCACGCCCTCGGGCTTCAGCATCGCCAGGTCCTGCTGCAGGTTCTCGCCCAGCTCGACCTCGACGATGCGATCCAGGCCGCGCCCGCCGGTGATGTCCTTCACCTGCTCGGCGACGTTCCCGCCGCGATAGTTGATCACATGATGCGCCCCGGCCGCCCGGGCATGTGCCGCCTTGGCCTCGCCGCTCACCGTCGCGATCACCTCCGCACCGGCCCAGCGCGCAAGCTGCACCGCATAGTGACCGACGACCCCCGCGCCGCCTGACACCAGCACCGTCTGCCCGGTGGGCGAGCCGTCGGCGAACAGGCAGCGATGCGCGGTCATCACAGGAATGCCCAGACACGCACCTTGCGCATCGTCGAGCCCCTTCGGCAGCGGCACCGCAAACTCCGCCGGCAGCGCGCACAGCTCGGCCGCCGTGCCACCGGCGCGCAGATAGGCCGCGTTGAACACCCACACTCGCTCGCCGACCCGCGAGGCCGGCACGCCCGCGCCAACCGCAACGATCTCACCCGTACCGTCGCTATGCGGCACCTGACGCTTCAGCGTCATCTTCGCCCGCGCACCCATGCGACTCTTCACGTCGGACGGATTGACCGCCGAGCTCCTCATGCGCACCACGACCTCGCCCGCCCCCGCTGACGGATCCGGCATGTCGCCGACCACCAGCACCTCATCGGCCGGCCCATTGCGCTCGTACCAGCAGGCTTTCATGTCATCAGTCCTCGATGTCCGACGAACGATATATCCGTCGCCCTGAGCGGAGCGAAGCGTAGTCGAAGGGCCTTGCGTCAGCCCAGCCACCGCGTGGGTTGACACAAGGTCCCTCGACGGCGGGCCTTCGGCCCTTGCTCGGGACGACGGCGTGGGTCAGCGGCGGCCGCCGGCGAGCACGGCCAGTGCCTTTGCCTTCAATGCATCGTCGGCATTCGCTGCGTTGCCGCTGTCGAAGGGCGGCTGCGGGTCGTATTCGATGCCGAGCTGCAGGGCGCGCGCCGTTTGCTCGTCGACGAGGCGTGCGGAGAGCGTCAGCGCCATGTCGATGCCGGACGAGACGCCGGCGGCGGTGATCACTTTGCCTTCGATCACCACGCGCTCGGGTGCGTAGGTTGCGCCGTGCTTCGCGAGAGCCGCTGCGGCGGCCCAGTGGGTCGTGGCGCGCTTGCCCTGCAGGATGCCAGCGGCACCGAGGATCATCGCGCCGGTGCAGACCGAGGTGGTCCACTTTGTCGTCGC
>JAFAZJ010000016.1 GCA_019239835.1 Alphaproteobacteria bacterium
GACGCCGAGACGGCGTGGCGCGCCGTGCAGGCGCGCGACCGTGCCTTCAACGGGCGCTTCTTCTTCTCGGTGAAGTCGACCGGCGTGTACTGCCTGCCGTCCTGCGCCGCGCGTCCGCCGCTGCGCAAGAACGTCGATTTTCATGCCAGCTGCGAGGCCGCCGAGGCCGCGGGCTTCCGCGCCTGCAAGCGCTGCCGGCCGCGCGACTGGCAGCAGGAGGCCGGGCTGAGCCGCGCCGTCGCCCAGGCCTGCAAGCTGCTCGACGCCGAGACCGACGATCGGCCCTCGCTGGAGCGCATCGCGCGCCAGGTCGGGTTGACCGGCTCGACCTTGACCCGCCGCTTCCAGCGCGAGCTGGGCGTGGCACCGCGCGATTGGCTGGCGGCGCGCAAGACCAGCCGCTTCAAGGCGGCGCTGAAGGCCGGCGACAACGTCACCTCGGCGCTGTACGGCGCGGGCTATGGCTCCTCCAGCCGGGTCTACGAGAAGTCCGACCAGGTGCTGGGCATGACGCCCGCGACGTACCGCAAAGGCGGCGCCGGCGCGCGCATCGCCTGGACCACGGTAGACAGCGACTATGGCCGCGTGCTGGTCGCCGCCACCGCCAAGGGCATCGCCGCGGTGCGCCTGGGTGACGACGACAAGGCGCTGCTGGCCGATTTGCGCGAGGATTTCCCGGCAGCGGAGATCGTGCCCGATACCGGCGCGCTGACACCCAAGGTCAAGGCGGTGATGGCGCGTCTCGAGGGCCGCAAGCCGACGGCGATCGATGCCGCCGACGTACCGCTCGACATCGTCGGCACTGCGTTCCAGTGGCGCGTGTGGAAGGCGCTGACCGAGATCCCCGCCGGCGAGACCGCGACCTATGGCGAGATCGCCCGGCGCATCGGCGAGCCCGGCGCGGCCCGTGCCGTCGGCCGAGCCTGCGCTACCAATCCGGTGGCGCTGGTCGTGCCGTGCCACCGCGCTGTGGGATCGAGCGGCGCGCTCACCGGCTATCGCTGGGGCGTCGAGCGCAAGAAGCGCATCCTGGCCGCCGAGAAGCGGCGCGCCGTCGGCTGATCTAGCGCGGCCTCCGAAGCAGCACATAGAACGCCCCGCCACCGCCATGTCGCGGATTGGCGGGGCGTACGCCGATCACCCGACCCCGATTCTCCGGCCGGTTCAGCCAGTGCGGGAACTCGGCGTGGATGCGCCCGCCAACGGGACGGTTGCCCTCATCCTGTCGCGCCGCCTTGCCTGTCACCACCAATGCCACGCGCGCACCGCTCGCCTGGGCACGCTCGAGGAAGCGCGCCAGCGCCCGTTCGGCCTCGGCCAGCGTATGGCCATGCAGGTCGATCGACGCGTCGGGCACGAGCTTGCCGCGCCGCAGGCCCTCCTCGGTGGCGCGATCCAGGCCGGTGGCGCTCCGAGGATCGAGGTCCGGCAAATCCGGCGCCGCCGGAGCCGGCACGACCGCGCGAGAGACGGATGCCGCAGGCTTTGGGGCCGGCTTGGTTGTCGCGGGCTTGAGCGATCGGCGACCACGCAGCGGTCGCGTATCCTTCATCGCGCGATGGAAGAGATCGTCGTCGGCCATGGCAATGAAGATATCATGGGGGTCAAGCCAGGGGTCGCTTGAGCGCGATGGATGGGGGGCCTAGCCTCGCGCAGCACACCCGGAGGCAAGCATGAGCCCGATTCGCGTCGTGTTGCCGCGCCGTATCTTCGTTCTGGGCGCGGCCATGGGCGTAGCGACCGCGGGCGCGGCCCGAGCCCAGTCGTCGCATGAAGACAAGTTTCGCCGCTGGGTCCATCTCGCCGAGTACGTGACGATCACGGTGCCGCTCAAGAACGGGTTGTTGCTCGGCTTTCGATACGACGAGATCGGCGGCCGGCAGATCGGCACGACGCGCGGCACCAGTGGGGCGGTGCGGACGCTCACGGTGATCGCGCCCCATCAGCCCGACCGGGTCATCCTGATGACAAGCGATTTTGCCAAGACCAAATACGCCATCCACCGCACGGATACCCATCTGAAGCGGGTGGCCAGCGCCCGGCAGATCGATGGCAAGGCGTCGGCCTGGAGCGGGCCGGAGTGTGAGGCCGATTTCGCCGCCCAGGTCGACTTCTGGATCGCCGAAACACTGGATTGACGTAGGCCCCGGCGCGTTGCCCGTCCGACCCTGCTGGGCTACAACCCGCGCACATCCGATCCACCACGCACGAGTCCGCAATGGCCGCGCCGCCAGTGCCCGCCCGCGATCCCGCCGCCGAAGGCGCGCTACGCCAAGGCATCGACCTGTTGCAGCTGGGCCGCGTCAGCGAGGCCGAGCCGCTGTTGCGCATGGCCTATGCGAGCATCGGCGACCGACCCGACGTGCTGCATTTCCTCGCCGTCTCGGCCATGCAGCGCAACGATGCGCGCGAGGCCGAGCTTCTGTGGAAGCGCGCGATCGGCCGCGATCCGAAGGAGCCGATGCTGCGCTACAACTACGGCATCGCGCTGCAGGGCCTCGGCCGGCTCGACGACGCGATCCGCGAATGGCGCCAGGCGCTCAGGCTCAGCCCCGACAACATCGATGCGCGGCTGCGTGTGGCGGCGGCGTTGCGCGAGAACAACCGGCTGGCGGCGGCCGAGCGCGAATACGTCGAGCTGATCCAGATCTGCAACCGGCCGCAGACGGCAGAGCGCATCGCACCCGAAGTGCTGCGCCAGGCGCGCGTGATGGCGCGTTCGTCGCTGGGCTACCTGCTCTATCTGCTGGGCCGCAACGACGATGCGCTGGTCGTGTTCGACGCCGCGCTGGTGGATCTGCCGAACAACGATCCGATGCGACCGGCGGTCCTGGGCGATCGCGCGCTGTCGCTCGACATGGTCGGCCGCTCCGACGAGGCGATAGTCGGCTTCGAAGGCGCGCTGCAGCTCGCGCCCGCCAACGCCAAGCTGCACAACGGCATCGGCCATGTGCTGCTGCGCGCGGGCCGCGCGGTCGAGGCCGAGGCGGCGTTCCGTCGCGCGCAGGAGCTCGATCCGTCCTTCGCCGAGGCGACGCGCAACGTCGCCCGCGCGCGCGGCGAGCAGGGCGACAGCGCCGGCGCGCTCGACCATCTGGCGCTGGCGCATCAGACCGATCCCGACGACACCGACACGCTCTACGACATGACGACCCTGGCGCTGGAGCTGGGCGAGCCGCAGCGTGCCGTGGCGGTGCTCGAGCCGTTCCTGCAGCGCCATCCCGACGACGCGCGTGCGCTCAACAACCTCGGCATCGCCTATCTGATGACCGACCGCGCCGGCGACGCGCATGCGACCATGCGCAAGGCCTACAAGCTGATGCCCGACGAGCCGCTGGTGCTGACCAATCTCGGCCGCGCGCTGGTGGCGCTCGATCGCGCGCAGGAGGCCGAGCCGCTGCATCGCAAGGCGCTGAAGCTGCAGCCCGGCGATCCGCGCCTGATCGGCCACATGGGCAATTGCCAGCTGGCGCTGGGCAATGTCGAGAAGGCGCACGCGCTCTATGTCGAGGCGCAGACCAATCATCCCAGCAATGCCGACGCCCGCCTTGGCCTGGAGCGCATCGAGGCGATGCGCGCGATGAGCGGCGAGGGCCCGACATGAGCGCCGCGCTCGCCGAGGTGCAGGCCCGCATCGCCGCGGCCGCGCACGCCGCGTCGCGTGACCCCGCCGCCGTCACCCTGGTCGCGGTGTCCAAGACGCATGGCGCCGACCGCGTCGAGGAATTGCTGCGCGCCGGCCAGCGTGTGTTCGGCGAGAACCGCGTGCAGGAAGCGCAGGCCAAGTTCCCCGAGCTCAAGACGCGCTACCCCGATCTCGAGCTGCATCTCATCGGCCCGCTGCAGACCAACAAGGCGCGCGACGCGGTGGCGCTGTTCGACGTCATCGAGAGCGTCGACCGGCCGAAGCTCGCCAGCGAGCTCTCGCGCGAGATGGCGAAGCAGGGCAAGCGGCCGGCCTGCTTCGTGCAGATCAACACCGGCGAGGAAGAGCAGAAGGCCGGTATCGCGCCCGGCGAGGCCGACGCCTTCATCCGTGCCTGCATCGAGGAGCACAAATTGCCGGTGGTCGGCGTGATGTGCATTCCGCCGGCGGACGAGGAGCCGGCGCTGCATTTCGCGCTGCTGGCCAAGATCGCCCAGCGCAACGGGCTCAAGCAGATCAGCATGGGCATGAGCGCCGACTACGAGACCGCGGTGCGCTTCGGCGCCACGCATGTACGGGTCGGCAGCGCCCTGTTCGGCGCGCGCGGCGTCGCGGCCTGAACGCAGAAAGGGCGGCCGAAGCCGCCCTTTCGCTCGAGTGGGTTGAAACCGCGCTTACTGCAGGACGATCTCGACGCGGCGGTTCTGCGGCTCGCGCACGCCGTCGGCGGTCTGCACCAGCGGCTGGCTCTCGCCACGGCCGACGACGGCGATCGCCGTGGCCGGGATGCCGTTGCGCACCAGCTCGTCCTTGACCGCGTTGGCGCGGCGCAGCGACAGCGCCATGTTGTAGGCGTCCGAGCCCGAACGGTCGGCGTGGCCGGTGACGCCGACGCGGGTCTTCTGGCCGGCCTTGGCGTCGGCCGCGGCCTTGCGGATCGTCTCCGAGGCGGTCGGCGTGATGTTCGACCGGTCGAAATCGAAGAACACCATGTACGCAGTGCCACCGCTGACGACCGGCGCCGGCACCATCGGCGGCGGCGCGCCGTTCGGTGCGTGGAGGTTGTAGCTCACCCGGACGAATGGACCGACCTCGATCAGATTGCCGCGGGTGGTTGTCACCGTCGCCGTGTTCAACGTCGTTGCCGCATTGAAGTAGGCGTCGATGCGTGCGCCGGCGGTGATCGCCAGGCTGGGCATGCCGCTGAAGCGGTACTGCACGCCGGCCTCGGCGCCGACCTGCGGCATCAGCCGGGTGTAGTTGGGCGACGCACCGATGCCGAACTCACGATAGAAGCCGATCAGCAGAGCACCGTCGACGCCACCGACCAGGCCGATGTTCTCGGTCAGGTTGGTGCGCGCGCCGATGCCGAGCTTCGGGCCGATGCCCCAGATGTTGCGGTTGTTGCTGACGGCGCCGCCGCCGACGATGCCGACGTTCTGGTTGAAGTGCATGCCGCGGATGCCGCCATACACGCGGGCAGCCGAATCGGGGCCCATGCTGAAGCTGTAGCCCGCCTCGAGATCGATGTTCTGGTGGTTGGCGTCGGTGGCCAGGTTGAACACGCCGGTTGCCGTGCGCTGACGGAACCACTGCGCGCCACCGCGGACGCCGACATCCCACGGGCTGTCGAACTTGTAGCCGAACTGCAGGTTGAAGCCGGGACCGTTGCCGGGCCGCACGGCAAGCGGCACGATCGGCGCGAGATTGAAGCTGTCACCGATGTTGAACATCCACAGGCCGGTCGCGCTGGCATAGAAGCCGGGCATCTCGGGAACCTGGGCCTGGGCAGTGCCGACGCTCAGGAGAGTGGCGGCAGCCGCACCCAGCACTACGCGCTTCGCAATCGACATGGCTTTTCCCTCGCATGTTCTGCGGCGCGGAGAATGAGTAATTGCCGACGGCTAGACAATGTTTGTCGCGCGGATTCTCGTCGTTTTTTCAGGGGTGTATCCGGCCTGCAACAACTCTACGAAAAAGGGCGGCCGCAGCCGCCTTTCCCGTTCCTGTTGCATGACTCAGAAGACAATTTCAACACGCCGGTTCTGTGGCTCTCGCACGCCGTCGGCGGTCTGAATGAGCGGCTGGCTCTCGCCGCGGCCGACCACGGCGATCTGCGCCGCCGGGATGCCTTCGCGCACCAGCACGTCCTTGACCGCGTTGGCGCGGCGCAGCGACAGCGCCATGTTGTAGTCGTCGCCGCCCGCACGGTCGGCGTGGCCGGTGACGTTGAGGCGCGTGGCGCGGCCTGACTTGGCGTCGTTGGCAGCCTGGCGGATGGTGCTCGCCGCCGTGTCGGTGACGATCGCGCGGTCGAAGTCGAAGAACACCATGTAGCTGTGGCCGGCCGACGGCGCGGCGGCGGGTGCCGGCGCCGGGGCGGGCGCCGAGCCGTGCGGCGCCGACAGGTTGTAGGTCAGGCGCATGAATGGACCGGCCGACACATAGCTGCCGCGCGCCATGCCGCCGTCGAAGGCGGCGTTGAACAGCGCATCGATGCGCACGCCGCCGGTGATTGCCATCGAGGGGGCTTCGGGGAAGCGATACTGCACGCCGACTTCACCACCGATGACCGGCACCAGGCGCCAGGAACCGCTGCCGTTGGGCGTGCCGACTTCCTTGAAGTTGCCGGCCAGCAGCGCGCCGTCGATGCTGCCGACCAGGCCGACGCTCTGGGTGAAGAAGGTCTGGGCGCCGATGCCGATGCGCGGACCGACGGCCCAGACGTTGCGATGCGCCTCGACGCCGGCCGCCGCGGACACGGCATCCTGGTTGAAGTGCAGGCCGCGCACGCCGCCGAACACGCGCACGGCGGTGTCGTTGCCCATGCTCATGCTGTAGCCGCTCTCGAGGTCGAGGTACTGGTAGCGCGACGACGTATCGAGCCGCGCGCCGCCCACCGTGGACGAGGCGTTGCGATGCCACTGCGCGCCGCCGCCCAGCGCGTAATCCCAGGGCGAATCCATCTTGTAGCCGACGATGCCGCTGAAGCCCGGGCCGCTGCGTGGCCGCGCGTTCAGGCCGCCGCCGAGATCGACGCGATCACCCCAATTCCATCTCCACAGGCCGGTCGCGCCGGCGTAGAAGCCGGGCTGCTCGGGCACCTGCGCCTGGGCGATGCTCGCGGCGCCCAGTGCGAGCGCCGTCGAGGCGGCCAGCAGGAGGGAACGGCGAACGCGGTGCATCGGGAACCCCTGACTCACTGGGTGATGATCAGGGAACGCAGCGAAGCCGGATTGGTGGCAGCCGCGCGATGACCTTGCGAAGATTGTGTGGCATCCCGGTCGCGCTTTCGCGCGGTACGGGCAGTGGGGCAAAGGCGTGACGGAGCGGCGGCGAGAGAAAGTTGACGGCTGGCTGAACCTGGACAAGCCGCTTGGGCTGGGTTCGACGCCGGCCGTCGGCCGCGTGCGCCGGCTGTTCAACGCCGCCAAGGTCGGCCATGGCGGCACGCTCGATCCACTGGCCAGCGGCGTGCTGCCGATCGCGCTGGGCGAGGCGACCAAGACCGTCCAGTGGGTGATGGACGGCCGCAAGGTCTACCGCTTCACCATCGCGCTGGGTCGCGCCACCGCCACGGATGACCTCGAGGGCGAGGTGGTGGCCGAGTCGGCCGCCCGCCCGTCCGACGCGGATCTGCGGGCCGTGCTCGACGGCTTCATCGGCGACATCGAGCAGGTGCCGCCGGCCTACTCGGCTCTCAAGGTCGAGGGCAAGCGGGCCTACGATCTGGCGCGGCGGGGTGAGGCGGTTGAGCTGGCCAGCCGGCGCGTACGGGTGGATCGGCTGGTGCTGCTGGCCCGGGCGTCGGCCGATCTGGCCGAGCTGGAGGTCGAGTGCGGCAAGGGCACCTATGTCCGCTCGCTTGCCCGCGACATCGCCCGGGCGGCGGGCAGCGTCGGTCATGTCGCCGCCTTGCGCCGGACGGTCTGCGGTCCATTTTGCATCGAGGACGCAATAACGATGGCGTCGTTGGAGCAGGCGGCTGCGAATTCGCTTTCCAACCCGCAGCCTTTCGGGCATAAGCCCGCGCTTCTCGGGCATTTACGGCCCGTCGTGACCGCGCTGGACGACATCCCGGCGCTGGCCTTGACGGACCGGCAGGCCGATCGCCTCTCCGGAGGGGTCGCGCTGCCGATGACCGAGATCGCCGGCGCCGGGGCGCTGTCGATCGGGACGATGTCGCCCGCCGAGGGATCGGCCGAGCCTGCGCGGATCGTGCGGGCGATGGCCGGGGCGCGGTTGGTGGCGATCGCCCGTATCGACGGTGATCTGCTGCGGCCGGTACGCGTCCTCAACCTCTGAAACGGGAGTTCCCGATGTCGGTCACGGCCGAGCGCAAATCCGAGATCCTCAAGACCTACGCCATCAAGGAAAACGACACCGGTTCGCCCGAGGTCCAGGTGGCGCTGCTCAGCGAGCGCATCAATAACCTCACCGAGCACTTCAAGGGCCACGTGAAGGATCACCATTCGCGTCGTGGCCTGCTGAAGATGGTCAGCCAGCGTCGTCGGCTGCTCGACTACCTCAAGGATCGCGACAGCAAGCGCTATGACACGCTGATCGAGCGTCTGGGTCTGCGTCGCTAGGGAGTACCGGCCCCGTCATGATGGCGGGGCCGTTTCGCGTCGAGGCACCGGTTACCCGTGCGGTAACGCGACCGGCGCCTCGACTTCGCAGGATAACCGCCGGGCCAGGGGCGAGAGCAAACGGCTCCGGCGGTCCCGTCATCGCATAGGGCGATCGGCGGGCGGCGCGCGTCACGGGGCGTGGCGTCGATTGGGAAAGGAAAGATGTGATGTTCGACGTATTCCGAAAAGAGATCGAGTGGGCCGGCCGCAAGCTGGTGCTCGAGACGGGCAAGATCGCCCGCCAGGCCGACGGTGCCGTGATGTGTACCTATGGCGGCACCACCGTGCTGGCCGCCGTGGTCGGCGAGAAGCAGCCCAAGCCGGGCCTCGACTTCTTCCCGCTTACCGTGAACTATCAGGAGAAGGCCTTCGCCGCCGGCAAGATCCCGGGCGGCTTCTTCAAGCGTGAAGGCCGGCCGAGCGAGAAGGAGACGCTGGTCTCGCGCCTGATCGACCGGCCGATCCGGCCGCTGTTCCACGAGAGCTATCGCAACGAGACCCTGGTCGTCGCCACCACCCTGGCGCACGACATGGAGAACGATCCCGACATCGTGGCGATGATCGCCACGTCGGCCGCGCTGACCATCAGCGGCATCCCGTTCCTCGGCCCGATCGGCGCGGCGCGCGTCGGCTACCTGGACGGCCAGTACGTCATCAACCCGACGCTCGAGCAGGTCGAGAAGAGCGACCTCGACCTCGTCGTCGCCGGCACCACCGAAGGCGTGCTGATGGTCGAGTCCGAGGCCAAGGAGCTGTCCGAGGAGGTGATGCTGGGCGCCGTCGTCGCCGGCCACAAGTCGATGCAGCAGGTGATCGAGGCGATCATCCAGCTGGCCGAGCATTGCGCCAAGGAGCCGTGGCCGCTCGCCGAGCCGTCGGCCGCCGCCGTCGCCGTGAAGGCCAAGCTCAACGCCGAGTCGCGCACGGCGCTCGCCGCGGCCTACACCGAGGTCGCCAAGACGGCGCGCCAGGACAAGGTCGGCGCGGTGAAGAACACGGCCAAGGCGCTGTTCGGCGAGGACGCCGCCGCGCTGGCCGCCTTCAAGGAGGAGTTCCACAACCTCGAAGCCGACGTCGTGCGCAACGCCATCCTCGACACCGGCAAGCGCATCGACGGCCGCGACACCAAGACCGTGCGGCCGATCGTGGCCGAGGTCGGCGTGCTGCCGCGCGCCCACGGTTCGGCGCTGTTCACCCGTGGCGAGACGCAGGCGCTGGTCGTCGCCACGCTCGGCACCGGCCAGGACGAGCAGATCATCGACGCGCTCGAGGGCGAGTACCGCGAGCACTTCATGCTGCACTACAACTTCCCGCCCTACTCGGTGGGCGAGGTGCGGCGCATGGGTTCGCCCAGCCGTCGCGACATCGGTCACGGCAAGCTGGCCTGGCGCGCCGTGCGCCCGGTGCTGCCGGCGAAGGAGAAGTTCCCCTACACGATCCGCGTCGTGTCGGAGATCACCGAGAGCAACGGCTCCTCGTCGATGGCTTCGGTCTGCGGCGGCGCACTGTCGCTGATGGATGCCGGCGTGCCGCTGACGCGGCCGGTGGCGGGCATCGCCATGGGCCTGATCAAGGAAGGCGAGCGCTTCGCCGTGCTGTCGGACATCCTCGGTGACGAGGATCATCTCGGCGACATGGACTTCAAGGTCGCCGGTTCCGAGAAGGGCGTCACGGCGCTGCAGATGGACATCAAGATCACCTCGATCACCGAGGAGATCATGAAGGTCGCGCTGGCGCAGGCGAAGGATGGGCGCATGCACATCCTGGGCGAGATGGCCAAGGGCCTGGGCGGTGCGCGCGAGTCGGTGAGCCAGAACGCACCGCGCATCACCGTGATCAACATTCCCAAGGACAAGATCCGCGAAGTGATCGGCACGGGCGGCAAGGTGATCCGCGAGATCACCGAGCAGACCGGTGCCAAGATCGACATCGAGGACGACGGCACCGTGAAGGTCGCCGCCGTCGACAACAAGTCGGCGCAGGCCGCGCTCGACTGGATCAAGGGCATCGTCGCCGAGCCTGAGGTCGGCGTGATCTACAACGGCAAGGTCGTGAAGGTGGTCGAGTTCGGCGCCTTCGTGAACTTCCTCGGCGCGCGCGATGGCCTAGTGCACATCTCCGAGCTGGCGCCGCGCCGCGTGGCCAAGGTCACCGACGTGGTCAAGGAAGGCGAGCAGGTGAAGGTCAAGGTGCTGGGCGTCGACGACCGCGGCAAGGTCAAGCTCAGCATGAAGGTTGTCGACCAGGCGACCGGCGAGGACATCACCGAGAAGCTGCGCGCCGAGCGCGACCAGCGCGATGCCGAGCGCTCGCAGCGCCGCGACCCGGCCGACGCGCCGCAGCCGTAAGCACTGAGAAAACGCACAACACGAACGGCGGCCTGCGGGCCGCCGTTTTCGTTTCAGCCCGTCATCCCGAACGCCAGTGAGGGATCTTTTCGGAAAGATTCCTCGCTTCGCTCGGAATGACAGTAGAGTCCGGCCAAGACTGGAGGGGAGAGCCATGTCCGCCACGCCCGAATTCCGCGGCCGTATCTACGACAGCATCGTCGACACCATCGGTGCCACGCCGCTCGTGCGCCTGTCGAAGCTGGCGGCCAAGCGCGGTGTGAAGGCCGACATCGTCGCCAAGCTCGAGTTCTTCAACCCGCTGGCTTCGGTGAAGGACCGCATCGGCGTGTCGATGATCGAGGCGGCCGAGAAGGCCGGCCGCATCACGCCGGGCAAGTCGACCCTGATCGAGCCGACCTCGGGCAATACGGGCATCGGCCTCGCCTTCGTCGCCGCGGCGAAAGGCTATCGGCTGATCCTCACCATGCCGGAATCGATGTCGGTCGAGCGGCGCAAGATGCTGAAGTTCCTCGGCGCCGAGCTCGATCTGACGCCGCGCGAGAAGGGCATGAAGGGCGCCATCGCGCGCGCCGAGGAATTGCTGAAGACGATCCCCGACAGCTTCATCCCGCAGCAATTCCAGAATCCGTCCAACCCGGACATCCATCGCCGCACCACGGCCGAGGAGATCTGGAAGGACACCGGCGGCCAGCTCGACATCTTCGTCTCGGGCGTCGGCACCGGCGGCACCATCACCGGTGTCGGCGAGGTGCTCAAGCCACGTCTGCCCAACCTGAAGGTCTACGCGGTCGAGCCCGAGGACAGTGCGGTGATCTCGGGCGGCCCGCCGGGCCCGCACCCGATCCAGGGCATCGGCGCCGGCTTCATTCCGGAGATCCTCAACAAGGGCGTGATCGACGGCGTGATCCGCATCGCCAACGCCAACGCCTTCGCCACGTCGCGCGAGGTTGCCGCGGTCGAGGGCGTGCCGGTGGGCATCTCCTCCGGCGCCGCCATCGCCGCCGCGCTCGAGCTCGGCGCCAAGAAGGAGAACGAGGGCAAGCGCATCGTCGTGATCGTGCCCTCTTTCGCCGAACGCTACCTCTCGACCACGCTGTTCGATGGGTACTGACATCTTCCTTCTCCCCGCGCAGGCGGGGAGAAGGTGCCCGAAGGGCGGATGAGGGGCTTATCGGAGTTTCGACAGCCGTGGTCGTTGTCGTTGCACGAGAAGCCCCTCATCCGCCTCGCTGGCGCTCGGCACCTTCTCCCCGCCTTCGCGGGGAGAAGGGGATACTGCTAGGCTCCGTTCGTTCAACGCTTCCAGGAGGAAACGCCAATGATCTTCGATATGCGTACCTATGTCTGCCGCCCGGGCACCATCGCCGCCCATCTCAAGGTCTACGAGCAGTACGGCTGGGGGCCGCAGACCAAGCATCTCGGCCAGCCGGTGTTCTACGCCGTCACCGAGACCGGGGTGGTCAACAGCTACGTCCACATCTGGTGCTACGAGGATGTCGCCGACCGCGCCAAGAGGCGCGCGGCGATGCAGGCCGATCCGGGCTGGCAGGAATTCATGAAGAAGAGCGCCGAGCTGGGCGCTCTGGTCTCGCAGACCAACGCGATCATGAACGAAGTGCCGTTCTTCAAGCCCAAGCGCTGAGCATCAGGACAAGGCGTGGCGTGCTATAAGCGCCGGCATGGACTTCACCGAAGCCCAGCTCCAGCGCTACGCACGCCACATCATCCTGCCGGAGATCGGCGGGATCGGTCAGGCCAAGCTGCGCCAGGCCAGGGTGCTGGTCGTCGGCGCCGGCGGCCTGGGCGCGCCGTTGCTGCAATACCTCGGCGCTGCCGGCATCGGCACCCTGGGCGTGATCGATCACGACACGGTCAGCCTGTCGAACCTGCAGCGCCAGGTGATCCATCGCACGGCCGACCTCGGCGTGCGCAAGGTCGACAGCGCACGCCGTGCGCTGGCCGAGATCAA
>JAFAZJ010000132.1 GCA_019239835.1 Alphaproteobacteria bacterium
CCATTCGATCGTCGCGCGTC
The DNA here is from genome assembly GCA_019239835.1 of Alphaproteobacteria bacterium. Classification (GTDB taxonomy): domain Bacteria; phylum Pseudomonadota; class Alphaproteobacteria; order Reyranellales; family Reyranellaceae; genus JAFAZJ01. Next base: position 21 of record JAFAZJ010000132.1, read on the forward strand.
ATCCCTCGGAGGAGCCGTTCCGCGTCTCGATCGGCGGGCCGGACTGCAAGCAGCCCTACTCGGCCTCGATCTTCAACATCTCGGCGATGAGCTTCGGCTCGCTGAGCGCCAATGCGATCCGCGCGCTGAACACCGGCGCCAAGAAGGGCGGCTTCTATCACGACACCGGCGAAGGCGGCTTCATCCCCTACCACAAGGAGAATGGCGGCGACATCGTCTGGGAGATCGGCAGCGGCTATTTCGGCTGCCGCAACCTCGACGGCACGTTTAGCGAGGAGCGCTTCCGCGAGACCGTCGCCACGCCGCAGATCAAGATGATCGAGATCAAGGTCTCGCAGGGCGCCAAGCCCGGCCATGGCGGCGTGCTGCCGGGCGCCAAGGTGTCGCCGGAGATCGCCGTCACCCGCGGCGTGCCGCAGGGCAAGGATTGCATCTCGCCGCCCTGCCACTCCGCGTTCTCCACGCCGCTCGAGATGGTGCACTTCATCCAGAAGCTGCGCGAGCTGAGCGACGGCCGGCCTGTCGGCTTCAAGCTCTGCATCGGCCATCCCTGGGAGTTCCTCGGTATCTGCAAGGCGATGCTGGAGACCAACATCTATCCCGACTTCATCGTCGTCGACGGCGCGGAGGGCGGCACCGGCGCCGCACCGCTGGAGTTCCTTGACCATATCGGCATGCCGCTGCGCGAAGGCCTGCTGTTCGTGCACAACGCACTGGTCGGCCTGAACATCCGCGATCGCATCCGCATCGGTGCCGCCGGCAAGATCACCTCGGCCTTCGACATCGCCCGCAACATGGCGCTGGGTGCCGATTGGTGCAACGCCGCGCGCGGCTTCATGATGGCGGTGGGCTGCATCCAATCGCAGAGCTGCCACACCGATCGCTGCCCGACCGGCGTGGCGACGCAGGACCCGTTGCGCCAGCGCGCGCTCGACGTGCCCGACAAGTCCGAACGCGTCTATCGCTTCCACAACTCCACGATCAAGGCGTTGGCCGAGGTCGTCGCGTCCGCCGGCCTCGACCATCCCAGCCAGCTGCAGCCCAGACACTTCTCGCAGCGCGTCGCGCCCAACAAGGTCAAGAGCTTCGACCGGCTCTATCGCTTCCTCGAGCCGGGCGAGATCCTGCGCGGCACCGATGATCCACGCTACGTCGAGCCCTGGCGAGTCGCCCGCGCCGACAGCTTCGCGCCCGCGCCCTGACGACGCGCGGCCTACTCCGCCGTCGCTTCGGCACGGCGGCATTCGCCCTGCTGGGTTGCGCCGTCGGCCGATCGGCGAGCAGCAGGCCGCAGCGATGGGAGATCCTGTCGCCGACGCCGGCGTTACCGGTGCCCAGGGTCGCCGGTCTCGTCTCGATCAGCGACATCAGGATCTGGCGCGGCGAGTTCGGCGGTGGCGAGCCGGTGCTGTTTCTGCACGGCGGGCTCGCGCATTCGAACTACTGGGGTCGGCAGATCGCCGATGTGGCGGCGCGACATCGGGTGATCGCGATGGACACGCGCGGCCACGGTCGCAGCACATCAGGGACCAAGCCGCTGTCCTATCGGCTACTGGCCGACGATGTCCTGGGTTTGCTCGACGCGCTGAAGATCGAGCGCACGGCGATTGTCGGCTGGAGCGACGGCGCTATCGTCGGCCTCGACATGGCGATGCGTCGGCCCGATCGGCTCTCTCGCCTGTTCGCCTTCGGCGCGAACTTCAATCTCGGCGGATTGTGGCCGGAGGGTCCGCAGACCGCGACCTTCATCCAATACGCCGAGCGCTGCCGGGTCGAGTATGCCGGCCTGTCGCCTGCGCCGGCGAACTGGCCGAAGCTTGTCGCCGGGTTGCGACGGATGTGGAGCTCGAGCCCGTCATGGACGACCGAGCAGCTCTCGCGCATTCGCGTCGCGACCGTCGTGGCTGGGGCCGAATATGACGAGATCATTCGTCAGGAGCACACCGCCGCACTCGCGGCCGCGATTCCCGGTGCCCGGCTGGTTACCATGCCGGCTGTCAGTCACTTCGCGATGCTGCAGGATCCCGAACGCTTCAACGCCGAACTGTTGGCGTTCCTGCGTTCCTAGGCGTCAGCGGAACCAGTGGCGATAGCGCCGCCAGGTGTAGTAGCTGCCGACGACGACCGGCGGCACGATGATGATTAGCCAGAGCCACCAGGAACCACGCATCCCTGCCTCCGCCGTGGGTGACGCCGCACAATCATGACATCGCGCGACGGCATGAGGAATACTAAACCTCGTGGCGGGCGCTTTGCTTGACGTGGCCGTGTTTTGACCCCGTAGTCGGGCCAAGAACGCGTCGAGGGAACGGAGTGCGGGCCATGCGTTTGTCCTACGGCTGGGCGGTCGTCGGCGCCGGCATGCTGATGACCTGTCTCAGCGTCGGCTCGATGTTCTCGTTGGCGGTGTTCAAGGACCCGCTGTCGGCCGCCACCGGCTGGTCGCAGACCGGCGTGTCCGGCGCGATGACCATCGACTTCCTGTGCATGGGCTTCTCCGCCTTCATCTGGGGCGTGCTGTCGGATCGCTTCGGCACGCGCGCCGTCGTGCTCGCCGGCACCGTGCTGCAGGGAATCGGCCTGGTGCTGGCCAGCCGCGCCTCCTCGCTGCTCGAGTTCCAGATCATGTTCGGCGTGATCGTCGGCAGCGCCGCCGGTGCCTTCTATGCGCCGCTGATGGCCACCGCCTCGGGCTGGTTCGAGAACAACCGCAGCCTCGCCGTGGCGCTGATCTCCGCCGGCATGGGCTCCTCGCCGCTGATCGTGGCGCCGACGACGCGCTACCTGCTCGACGCCTATGACTGGCGCACGGCGATGATGATCATCGGCATCGCGCTCTGGGTGCTGATGATTCCCGCCGCCATGGTGATCCGCCGCCCGCCCTCGGCCGCCGCTTCAGCCGGGTCTGGCGCTGCGTCCGACGGCTATACGCTGAGTGCCGGCCAGGCGTTGCGCACGCCGCAATTCATCGCCATCGCGCTCACGCATTTCTGCTGCTGCGCCGCGCACTCGGGCCCGATCTTCCACATGGTGAGCTACGCCAGCGCCTGCGGCATCGCCGCCATGACCGCGGTCTCGGTCTACAGCCTCGCCGGCCTCTCGGGTCTCGGCGGCCGCCTGCTGCTGGGCCTCACCGCCGACCGCATCGGCGCCAAGCCGACCCTGGTCGCCGGACTGCTGGTGCAGGCCGCGGCCGCCGGTACGTATCTCTTCGTTGGCCGGCTCGGCGAGTTCTATGCGCTCAGCGTCGTCTTCGGCATTGCCTATGGCGGTGTCATGCCGCTCTACGCCGTGCTGGTGCGCGACTATTTCGGGCCGCGCATCATGGGCACGCTGTTCGGTGGCGTCTCGGCGATGGCCAGCCTCGGCATGGCGCTGGGGCCAGTCGCAGGCGGCTTGGTGTTCGACACCTTCCACGCCTACAACTGGCTCTATGTCGGCTCCTTCGGCGTCGGTCTCGGCGCCGTGGCGATCGCGCTTACCTTCCGCCCGCTACGCGCCGCGCCGGCCGCGACGCCGCAGCCTGCGTAAGCACCTCGGCGATCTGCACCGCGTTCAGCGCCGCGCCCTTACGCAGATTGTCGCCGGTGGCGAACAGCACGAGGCCGTGCGCGACCGTGGGATCACGCCGGATTCGGCCGACATAGACCGGGTCGCGACCCGTCGCCTCCAGCGGATTGGGCACGTCGCTCAGCACCACGCCGGGCGCGTTGCCGAGCAGCTCGGTCGCTTGCTGCACCGAGATCGGACGCTCGAACTCGACATTCATCGACAATGAATGGCCCGTGTAGACCGGTACGCGCACGCAGGTGCCCGACACCAGCAGGTCGGGGATCTCGAGGATCTTGCGACTCTCGTCGCGCAGCTTGACCTCTTCCTCGGTGTAGCCGTCCTCGACGATGCGGTAGTTCAGCGGCACGACGTTGTGCGCGATCGGCACCGCCCACTTCTGCGGCGCGGGAAAGTTCGCGGCCTGCCCATCATGCGCCAGCGCGCCCGAGCCGGCGGCGGTCTGGCTGACCTGGTCCTCCAGCTCGCGCACGCCGACGACGCCGGCGCCCGACACCGCCTGGTAGGTGCTGGCGATCAGGCGGCGCAGGCCGGCGGCTTCATGCAGCGGCTTGAGCACCGGCATGGCCGCCATGGTCGTGCAGTTGGGATTGGCGATGATGCCCTTGGGGATGCGGGCGAGCGCGTGCGGGTTGACCTCCGACACCACCAGCGGCACGTCGGGATCGGAGCGCCACGCCGAGGAATTGTCGATGACGATGGCGCCGGCCGCCGCGACCTTGGGCGCGAGCTCCCTCGACGTGGCACCGCCGGCGGAGAAGAACACGAAGTCGAGGCCGCTGTAGTCGGCGCTCGCGGCATCCTCGACGACGACGTCGCGGTCCTTCCAGCGGATGGTCTTGCCGGCCGAGCGTGGCGAGGCGAAGAGGCGCAGGGTCGAGACCGGGAAGTCGCGCTCCGCGAGGATCGCGCGCATCAGCCCGCCGACCAATCCGGTCGCGCCGACGATACCGACTGCATAAGACATGGACGCTTCTCCTGTGTGAGCCGGAGACGGGCGCCCTGAAACGACAAAGGCCCCGTCGAGCGGCGGGGCCTTGAAGGATGGCTTGCTGGTTCCGTTTACCGCGCGCGCACCTTCGCCGACCCACCAGTGGTGGTCGGTTTCGGGGTGGTCGTGACGATCATGCTCAGCATGCGGCGGCTAAAATACAGACCAGAACCGAACGGTCAATCGCTTCATGCCGTTCACTTCAAGTAACTCAGTGACCCGGCGGTTGTGAGAGATTGTGAGAGATTTTCCGATATAGACCGTCCGCGCGCGTGACGTCGATAACCCAACAATCTCTCACACCCGCCTGGTCGGTGCCCATCGACCAAGGCTGGACGGGGCAAAATGGCCTCGGCGAGAGAGGTTCATTCCTCTGGCACTCCCGCCATGCGCATCCCTTCGAAGATGTGCTCACGTTCGGCGAGGTATCTCGGATTGTCGCTGGCCGCGGTCTCACGGTTGCGGCGGAGGGTGAACCCCGGATCAAGTGCAATTCCCGCCCGTGCTGCTGTCCGCGCCTCGTCCAGTTGCCCGAGCCACGCCAGGGCCGCAGCGAGATGGAAATGCACGAGCGTAAAATTGCGGTTCGCCTCGATGCTGCGGCGGAACCAGGCGACCGCTTCGGCATCGGCACGGAGCAGCAGCCTGGCCTGGCCGGCGATATGCATCCACCGGAAGGCACCGGTATCGCGTGGCGAGAGTCGCAGCGCCTCGTGGATATGGGCCTCGGTTTCCGTGGCACGACCGAGCAGAATCTTGCCGAGACCTATGGCGGCGTGCGCATTGGCCAAATTTCGATCCAGCACCAGCGCCCGCTCGCATTCGGCAATACCTTGGGCGGCGCGGTTCGTTCCCATTTGCGCGAGGCCCAGGAGGTTGTGGGCGAAGGCATGATTCGGTGCGAATGACAGCGCTGTGCTCGCCGCCGTCTCGGCCGCCAGGAGATGCGTGACACGATTGTCGGCCAGAAGCATGAGACCCAGAAAACTCTCGACCCGCGCCACGCCGACAAGGGCGTCGACATTTGCCGGATCGAGCGCCAGGGCACGCTCGAAGAAGCCGCGCGCTTGCGCCATGTATTCCGGGGTTACGCCCTTGTTCAGCCAGGCCCTGCCCTGAAAATACAGATCCATCGAATCCGGATTCAGCACCTCTTCCGCTCGCCGCGCCTCAGCCTCGACGAGCTGGGAATCCAGGGTGTTGGCCAGCCGGGACACGATTTCGTCCTGCATATCGAAAAGGTCGGCAAGCGGCTTGTCGAAACGCTCCGCCCAAAGGTGGTTGCCGGTTTCGGCGTCGATCAGCTGGACGTTGACCCGAAGCCGGCTGCCGCCACGCTGCACCGAACCTTCGAGCACGTAGCGGACGTTCAAGTCGCGCCCGACCTGCCGCACGTCGGTTGGTTTGCTCTTGTAGGTGAACGCGCTGTTACGCGCGATCACGAAGGAGCCCCTGATGCGCGACAGGTCCGTCGTCAGGCTCTCGGTCACGCCATCGACGAAGTAGTCTTGCTCGGGATCACCACCGATATTCGCAAAGGGCAGCACGACGATGGACAGAGGCGGCGCGGACGGCAGGTTCGGCCTCGTGCTGCCATGACGGGGCTGGTTCATCCTTCCGCGGGCCACCGCATAGGCCCGGATTGGACGCGCTATATTTTTCAGGCTCTGCTCGCCCAGATCGACAAACTCGACCGCGACCTTGCCGCGAACCTGATCGTACGTGGAGGCGGATATGCAGATGCCGCCGGGTTCGGCGACACCTTCAAGCCGTGCCGCGACATTCACGCCGTCGCCGAGGATGTCGTCGCCCTCGATCAGGATGTCGCCGATATTGATGCCTATCCGGTACAACATGCGTCGGTCCGGCGGGACGGCGGCGTTGCGTTCGGCCATCACGGCCTGTAGCGCTACCGCACACTCGACCGCATCCACTGCCGACGAAAACTCAAGCAGGAAGCCATCGCCCGTTGTCTTGACGATACGGCCGCCATGCTTTGTCACCAGCGCATCGGATATGAGGCGGTGTTCGCGCAGAACGCGCGCAGTACCCACCTCGTCGAGCCCCATGAGCCGCGAGTAGCCCGCCACGTCGGCGGCAACAATTGCCGACAACCTGCGACCAACCCGAATTGATGGCTCATGCTCCATGGCGAAAAAAACTCGTCCAAACTTCACTTTAGGATGGATCGGATTACCTACCACGATGCGCGGGAACATGGCACGAATCGCGCGAACTTGAGCGCTTGAGATAGCTCGGTCGCCCAGCATCGCCTGTGGGTAGCAATCGTCAGCGGCGAATGAAGACAAACTGCTTGATTGGTTGCCGCCATTTGCGCAGGCTTGCCGGTAGCGGGCGTTGATTTGGCGTGACCAAGCTGACCCGTACGACGAGACGTGCCGAACATGATGACGCGTCGGAACTTTCAAGCGGCGATTGTCTTCGCGGCTTCCAACGTCGGCGGCGCTCGAGCCCAGAATTCGGCGATATCCGGCATTTGGTCAGGCGTTCTCGAGGTCGGTGCCCAGCGCCTTCGTGTCAAACTTGATATTGGCGCCGATGGGACCGTGACTCTCATCAGCCTCGATCAGGCGACAGCGCCGAGGCCGGGACACGTGACGTCGTCCAGCGCCGGACGGATCGAGATCGAGTTTCCGACCATCAAGGGCGTATTCGCCGGCCGCAGCGTATCGGCCGATCGCATCGAGGGCCAATGGCGCCAGAACGGCGCCACCTTTTCGCTGGCCTTCGATCGCGGCGAGGCGGCACTCGCGCCTCCACCGCCGCCCCGGCCGCTGACGCGAGAACGCCTGGTCGAGCTGCGGACAACCGCCGGATCGCCCGCAATGGCTGCCGCCTCGGCACGCAAGGGGCTCGCCGCACATGTATGGGTGGACGGCGAGCGCGCGATCGAGACCGGCGTCGCGGTTCGGGAGAATGACATCTGGCACCTGGGCTCAATCACCAAGTCGATGACGTCGATGCTCGTCGCACGCCTCGTCGATGCCGGCGAGGTACGTTGGGACGAGACAATTGGCGACATCCTCGGCGCCGTCGCGCCGGACATGCGCGACGCCTATCGCACGGTGACGTTTCGGCATTTGCTGTGCCATCGCTCCGGTTTGCCCGGGAATCTTCCGCTGGCCGATAGCCTGCGATTCTCGCGGGAAATCGCCGACGCTCGCGAGGAGCGGAAGGCGCACGTCCGAAAATCGCTGGCGATGGCGCCGCTCGGCCCGATGACCAGCACGTACTCGTATTCGAACAACGGCTACATCGTCGCCGGCACGATGCTCGAGGTGAAGCTCGGCAGGAGTTGGGAGGAACTGATCGGAACGCGTCTGTTCCAGTCGCTCGGGCTGTCGACCGCCGGCTTCGGCGCGCCCGGTCATGCGGGCGCGACCGACCAACCTGTCGGGCACGCTTGGTCGGGTGGCCGCCAGTCTCGCCTTGCCTATCCGGTTGGCGGCGCCGTGAGCGACAATCCCGCCGTGCTGGGTCCAGCCGGGCGTGTGCATATGAGTTTGCAGGACGTGCTGCGCTACCTCGCAGCACATCGGGATCGCACGGATTATCTCAAGCCCGAATCCTGGAAGATGCTCCACACGCCGCCGTTCGGTGGCGACTATGCGATGGGCTGGATCGTGCGCGGCGACGGCACGCTTTGGCACAATGGCTCCAACACCCTGTGGTACGCGGAAGTGCTGGTCGATGCCGCCCAGGGGATCGTTGCCGCTGCGGCCGCCAACGACGGCTATTTGGCCAAGAGCCAACCTGCGGTCGGCCACGCGCTGCTGGAGGCGGCAGCGGCGGCATCGTGAGAGCGTTCGGCCAAGCCGAACTCCCTCATATTCATGACCAGCAGAAATTGGAGCGGGCGAAGGGATTCGAACCCTCGACCCCGACCTTGGCAAGGTCGTGCTCTACCCCTGAGCTACGCCCGCGCTCCGTGCGGTGGGGGCGGGAGATACCGGCTTTCCTCCGGCTTGGCAAGCTTGCTAAGCAGCCGCCCATGGACAGCGAAACACCCGACGGCCACGACCTGCCGACCACGCCACAGACCCTGCTGGCGCTCCTGACCACGCTCGGCATCCCGCACGAGACGGTTCAGCACGAAGCGGTCTTCACCGTCGAGCAGTCGAGCCGCGTCAATGCGCAGCACGCGCCGTTGCGCAGCGGCGTGCACATCAAGAACCTCTTCCTGCGCAACAAGCGCGAGGAGATGTGGCTGGTGGTGGCCGAGGCGCACCGGCCGATCGACCTCAAGCAGCTCGGCGAGCGCATCGGCCTGGGCCGCGCCTCGTTCGGCAGCGCCGAGCGGCTGATGAAGTATCTCGGCGTGCGGCCGGGCTCGGTGACGCCCTTCTCGCTGGTCAACGACACCGCGCACGCCGTGCGGCTGGCGGTCGATCGCGTGATCCTCGAGGCGCCGCGCGCCTGGGCGCATCCCCTTGTCAACACCATGACCGTGGGCCTGAGCGGTGCCGATCTGGGGCGCTTCTTCGCCCATACCGGCCACGCGCCAACCATTCTGGCGCTTGACTAACGTTATAACGTAACATTACCGTCGACCGATGAGACCAACGACCAGGCGGCGGTTCGGCGCCGCCCTCGCGATCGGCGGCGCATGGGCGGCGCTGCCGGCTTTCGGCCAGCAGAAGAAGCCGAAGGTGGTCGCCAGCTTCACCATACTCGCCGACCTCGTTGCCATGGTGGGCGGCGATCGTATCGAGCTCGCCACCCTGGTCGGCGCCGACAAGGACGCGCACAGCTACGAGCCGACCGCAGGCGACAGTCGCACCGTCGCCGCAGCCCAGGTGCTGGTGACCAACGGGCTGGGCTTCGAGCCATGGGCTGACCGGCTGGCGCGTGCCGCGTCGTTCCGTGGCCGGCGCGTCGTCGCCACGTCAGATGTGCCGCGCGAGCGCTATCTCGCCGGCGAGCAGCATCATGGCGCCGCAGCCGCCACCGATCCGCATATGTTTCAGGACGTGGCGCTGGGACGCCGCTACGTCGCCACCATCGCCAAGGGACTCGCCGAAGCCGACCCCGCCGCTGCGCAGGACTACCGCCAGCGCGCCGAGGCCTATGACAAGCGACTCGCCGATCTCGACGCCTGGGTGCGCCAGCAGATCGACACCGTGCCGGCGACGAAGCGGCGCGTCATCACTGGCCACGACGCCTTCCACTATTTCGCCCGCGCCTATGGCGTGACCTTCCGTGCGCCGCAGGGGCTCAGCACGGCGCAGGAAGCCTCTGCGCGCGACGTCGCCACCCTGATCCAGCAGATCCGCCGCGAAGGCATCCGCGCGATCTTCATCGAGAACATGTCGAACCCGAAGCTGGTCGAGCAGATCGCGCGCGAGGCCGGCGGCGGCGTCGGCCCCGAACTCTACGTCGATGCGCTGTCGCCTGCCGGCGGACCCGCCGACACCTACGAGAAGATGTTCCGCCACAACGTCACAGCGCTGGTCGCCGGCATGGCGAAGAACTAGGCGACCGCGACGCATTCTTCCGCGCTCGTCATGGAGTCGTGAGGTTCGCCTGTTAGCACGGTCCACCAACGGGATTGGGGGCCGGCATGGGGCGGACGACGGCGGTCGCGGCCATCGCACTCACGCTGATGACCGGCGTGAGCGCGGCGCGCGCCGAGGACAAGCCGCAGCATCGCGGCCCCTGGATCGAAGCCGACCTGGCCATTCAGCTGCGCTTCGACTGGACCGCCGGCTCGGACAATCCCGGCAACCGCATCAAGCAGCTCTACGTCGAGCACAGCGAGTTCGTGATCGGCATACACGCGACCGACTGGCTGAGCTTGTACCTGCATCCGGTCGCCGAGCCGCTGCGGCCGCCATTGCCCGGCCGCGACGCGTGGTTCCGCGGCTTCGGCATGTACATGCAGGAACTCTACGCCGAGCTCGATTTCGACGTCGTCGCGTTGCGGGCCGGCAAATTCAACCCGTCCTTCGCGCTGCTTCACGACGAGAAGGTTCTGCGCGGCATTGCTGCGGTCAATTTCACGCAGAACTATCAGGTCACCGAAATGCTGGGCTTCGGCATGGCGATCCGACCCGACCTCAAGTCTCAGGGCCTCGGCAAGCACGAGATGGCGGCACAGTTCTTCTTCGCCGACACGACGTTCCTCAACCACTCGATCTTCACCACGCCGCGCGCTACCGACACCTCGTTCCTTCGGCTGGGCGACCTGCGCTTCGGCGATGGCGGCATCGCCAACACCAACCGTCCGGACAACGTCGTGCTGGCGCTGACGGGCGGCGACTTCGACTTCCTGCCGAACCTCAGCTACAGGCTGAGCTTCCGCCTGTTGCGCGCCAGTCCGGCCGGGCTCACCGCCGGCACCGAGACGCGCGACGAGACCGGCTACAGTGCCGCGCTGCAGTACAGCTTCGACGCCACCCTGTGGGGCAACGCGACCAAGTTCTTGCCCCTCGCCGAGTGGGTGCATCTGCGCAATCCCAATGGCAATCCCGGCATCACCAACTACGTCACGCTCGGCATGGGCGTCGAGTCCACGCCATGGGCATTCTGGCTCTCCGGTACCTTGCGCGACACGGTGGCTGTGCCGGGTATTGCCGACGCGTACGATCGCTTGATCGCCATCTCGCTCGACCGCGACGTGACCAACTGGCTCAAGGCGGGCATCGGCTACCGTTACCAGCGCATCAACGGGGTCAATGACCACATCATCGGCCTGCGCCTCTGGGTCAATCACCACATGGAGATCGCACTGCGTTAAGCGTGCGCTTATATTGGCGCCATGATCGCCGCAGTCCTTCGTCGCGTTGGCGCGTTGCTTGTGCTGGGTGCGCTTTGGAGCGTTCCCACGCTGGCGCAGCAGGAGTCTCCCAAGACCGAGCGTGTCCAGGTCGGCGGGCGCGACATCTCGATCCCCGCGCCGTTCCAGTATTGCGACCTCGACGCCACCGAGGAGCGCGACAATCTGCTGATCGAAGCGCTCGACAAGCTGGCGGGCGATCGCAAGGTCCTGCGGCGCATGGCGCCCTGCGACGAGCTGAAGCAATGGCGCAAGGACAAGGATTCGACGCCGGTCGAGGTGGTCCAGACCCTGCACGATCCGGCCGCCGGATCGACCGAGCGTGGCCGCGTGACGTTCCTCAACGGTGTCGTCGCCGGGCGGCCGATCGCCGGCCGCGACGCGGTCCTGAAGAGAGCCGCCGACGGCGTGCCGCAGGGCACCGCCGAGTATCAGTACGGCTATATCGGCCTGATGGAGCGCTCCGACCGCGCCGTGATGTCGGCCGACGCGGTGCTCATCCGAATCGACGGCGCGCTGGAAGAAATGGCGTCGCTGCGCGCCTGGACCGTCACGGGGGGTCAGGCGATCCTGATCGAGACTTTGGTGCCTTACGAAAAGGACGGCGCGGCGTTCGACTGGATGCAGACCGACGGGCGCGATCACGTCGACCGGCTGCTGTCGGCCAATGGCGAGCGCGCGCGGCGCTTCGACTCGGCGCGGCCACCGATTCTCGACCGACCCGATCCGCGGATCCGCAAACCGCCGCCGATATTCAAGCCGCGCAATCCCGACGAAGAGGATTTCTTCGCCGACTATGGCGGGCAGATCGCACTGGGCATGATCGGCGGCGGCGCGGTGCTGATCATCGTCAGCCTGTTCTGGTCGCGCCGCGTGCGCCGGCCGGCCTAGATTGCGCCGGCCCGTTCCGCCAGCGTAATCAGCGCCGCGCGGTTGGTGCCGGAGTAGCAGCGGCCCAGCGCATCGCGCCAATTCAGCCAGATGTAGCGACCATGTTCGTCGGGATGCAGCGTGGCCGCGAAGGGCGCCGCAACCTCGACACCAAACGTGTGCTCGACGTTATGCGTTACATCGGGGGCATAGCGTGGACGCCAGCGGCCGTAGATCTCGTAGCGATTGATCAGCGCCCAGTCGCTGAGCGCTTCGCCGACATCGAGGCCTGTCTCTTCGTGCACCTCGCGGCGTGCAGTGTCGGCAAGCGACGCGTCGTGCGTCTCACGCGAGCCGGTGACCGACTGCCACCAGCCCGGCCAGTCGAGCCGCTCCATCATCAGCACCTTCAGATCGGGCGTGTGGATCACCACCAGCACCGATTCCGGGATCTTGAAGCTCATCGTTGCGCGCCGAGCGCGGCTACCCGCTCGAGCGCGGCACGCGGCAGCGGGCCCTTCTCGGCCGCGGCGATCGCCTGCTCGAGATGGTCGAGCGTCGAGTAGCCGATGATCATCGTCGTCATGCCGTCATGGGAGATGGTGAAACGCATCGCCGCCTCGGTGAGGCTGTTGGCGAAGCCTTCGCGGATCAGCATCTCGAAGCGGCGCGCGCGTTCGACATCGCTGCGGAAATCGCGGCCCGAGCCGATCGGCTCGACAACCTGCATCGCCAGCTCATGGCGCGCCTCGCTGCCGCTCAATGCTCCGCCGGCCAATGCGCGGATGCCGATCACACCCATGCGCGCCTTCTTGGTGTGCTCCAGCAGGCGACCGTAATCCTGGCCCGGCGCGTTGGGCGGCATCGGCCCGCCGGCGCTCGGATTGAGCATGTTGTACATCACCTGCGCGGTGTCGAAGGCCTGCGCGTCGACGACGCGGCGCAACGCGCCCGATTCGCCCGTCGCCGTGATGCCGGCGAAGCGGATCTTGCCGGCGCGCTTGAGCTTCTCGAACGCCGGCACCACTTCGTCGAGCACCGCCTCGACCTTGATCGAGCCGGCGCGCCCACTGGTCTCGATCGGATTGTGCAGCTGGAACAGATCGACCGAATCGCGGCCCATGCGCTTGAGGCTGGCATCGAGCGCCTCGCCGATCGCCGCGCCAATGCGCGACATATCCTCCGCCGCCACCCGCACCTTGGTGCCGACCACGACATCGGGCTTCAGCTTGGCCAGCACACGGCCCAGGTTGCGCTCGGACTCGCCGTCGCCGTAAAGCGCGGCCGTGTCGAAATAGTTGATGCCCGCCTC
>JAFAZJ010000192.1 GCA_019239835.1 Alphaproteobacteria bacterium
CCTGCAGCGCGCAGATCGGATCGACTTCGGAGACCATGACGCGGCAGCCGGCCTGGCGCAGCGAGGCGGCCGAGCCCTTGCCGACATCGCCGAAGCCCGCGACCATCGCCACCTTGCCCGACATCATCACGTCGGTGCCGCGGCGGATGCCGTCGACCAGTGATTCGCGGCAGCCGTAGAGGTTGTCGAACTTCGACTTGGTGACCGAATCGTTGACGTTGATCGCCGGCCACAGCAGGCGGCCGGCCTTCTCCATCTCGTAGAGACGGTGCACGCCGGTGGTGGTCTCCTCGGTGACGCCGCGAATGTTCTTGCCGAGGCTGGCGTACCAGCCTGGCTTCTCCTTGTTGGTCTTGAGGATGGCGGCGTACAGCACCTCCTCCTCCTCGTTGGTCGGCTTGGCGACCAGCGACGGATCCTTCTCGGCGCGCATGCCCAGATGCACCAGCAACGTCGCGTCGCCGCCGTCGTCGAGGATCATGTTGGGCGTGCCGCCGTCGCCCCACTCGAAGATGCGATGCGTGTAGTCCCAGTATTCCTTCAGCGACTCGCCCTTCACGGCGAACACCGGGGTGCCCGAGGCAGCGATCGCCGCCGCAGCGTGGTCCTGGGTCGAATAGATGTTGCACGAGGCCCAGCGCACGTCGGCGCCCAGCGCCTTGAGCGTCTCGATCAGCACGCCGGTCTGGATCGTCATGTGCAGCGATCCGGCGACCCGCGCGCCCTTCAGCGGCTGCCGGGGACCGTATTCGCTGCGGATCGACATCAGGCCGGGCATCTCGGTCTCGGCCATGTCGAGTTCCTTGCGGCCCCACTCGGCCAGCCCGATATCCTTGACGACGTAGTCCTTGGCCATGGCGCGGCTCCTGAATTTGTGGGCCGCCCTATATCAGCGCGGCCCGCTAGCGACAACGCGGCCGATATAAAGACATGCTGATATGAGAATGCCGACCCGCGGGACCATCGAGGTGTGAGAGATTGTGAGAGATTGTCGGGTTATCGGCGTCACGCGCGCGGACGGTCCATATCGGAAAATCTATCACAATCTCTCACACCCCCCTGGAACGGCCACCCTCGCGAAACAAACGAAATCATTCTCAGCGCTGGTGCAGTTTTGTGGAAACGGGTGGCGCCTAGATTGGCCTCATCGAAAAGCCGCTGAGGCGGCCACCACCGAAGCCCGAGGGAGCCTCCGATGTTCCGCACCGACCTGATCGCCGCCGCTGCCGCCACCATGATCGCCGCCGCCCCGGTCGCCGCCCTCACCGTCCAGGCTTCCGAGATCACCGTCGTTGCCCCCACCCAGGCCGGCACGGTCGCGCAGCAGCTCAGCGGTGAGTTCTGGAACGGTGCGCGCTGGAACGGCGTGTTCACCGACGAGACCGCGCTCTCCGACGACGCCATCGACGCCTACCTGGCCGGCATCAAGGTCGCCGCCTGAACGTCAGTCCTCGCCGAACTTCAGCGTCACCAGCTCGGTCAGCGCGGCCATCGCCTCGGCCGCCTGCGGGCCGCTGGCACTGATCTCGATGTCGCTGCCGATACCGGCGGCCAGCATCATCAGGCCCATGATCGACAATCCGGAAACGCTCTGCCCGCCATGGCTGACGCGCACCGCGGCGTCGAACTGGCCGGCGGTGCGTACGAACTTCGCGGCGGCGCGCGCGTGCAGGCCGCGCTTGTTGAGAATCTTCAGCATGCGCTTGTCGCCTTCGGCGGCGCCGGCATCCGCCATCAGCCGGCGTCCTTGGCCATCAGGCGTGAGGCGACGGTGATGTACTTGCGGCCGGCGTCCTGACAGGCGGCGACCGCCTCGGCCATGGTGCGATCGACCCGCACCGAGGCGAGCTTGACCAGCATCGGCAGGTTGACGCCGGCGATGACCTCGACGCGGGCGCGATCCATCACCGAGATGGCGAGATTCGACGGCGTGCCGCCGAACATGTCGGTCAGCAGCACCACGCCTTGACCGGTGTCGCAGGCTGAGACCGAGGCGAGGATCTCCTCGCGCTTCTTTTCCATATCGTCGTCGGCCTCGATGCAGACGGCTTCCGCCTGCTTCTGGGGACCCACAACATGTTCGAGGGCGGCTACAAACTCGCGCGCCAGCTTGCCGTGCGTTACCAGCACGATGCCGATCATCCAGATCTCCCAATCCCCGCCACTGCCCGCGCCGCGCCTGCCTCCAGGTCACGATGGGTCAAGGTGACGATACGCCCCCGCCGCCGTAGCCAAGCCGCCAGTTCCTCGGCCACCAGCACCGACCGGTGCCGGCCGCCGGTGCAACCCACTGCAACGGTGAGGTAACTCTTGCCCTCACTATCGAAGCGCGGCAAGAGGGGTTCCAGCAGCGACGTAATGCCACGAAAAAAACCCTTGAAGTCCTTGTCGGCTTTTACGTACCGCGCCACCCCGTCGTCGCGCCCGGTAAACGGCCGCAAAGCCTCGACATAATGCGGATTCCTGAGGAAGCGCGTGTCGAACACCAGGTCGGCCTCGCGCGGCAGCCCGCGCCGGTAGGAGAACGACATCACCGCCATGCGCAGCCCGGCTTCGGCGCGCGGGCCGAAGTGACCGAGCATCAGCGCCTTCAGCTCCTGCGGCGCCAGCTGCGAGGTATCGATGGTCACGTCGGCGTGATCGCGCAACGGCCGCAATAGGCGGCGCTCGTCGACGATGCCGTCGAGCACTGGCCGCTCCTGCGCCAGCGGATGGGCGCGCCGCGTCTCGGTGAAGCGCCGCAGCAGCACGTCGTTGTCGCAATCGAGATAGAGCAGGCGCAGGTCGAGGTCGGGCCGCGCGCGCAGCTCGCGCACATGGTCGACCACGGCGGGCGCGGTAAAGCCGTGCGAGCGCACGTCGATGCCCAGCACCAGCGGCTGCGTGTCGTCGGTACCCGGACGCAGCAGGTCGTGCACCAGGAACAGCGGCAGGTTGTCGACGGCGACGAAGCCGTGATCCTCGAGCGCGTTGAGCGCCGTGTTGCGACCCGCACCTGACAGGCCGGTGACCAGCACCACTGGCCGACGCGTCGGTGCCGATGGGCGGCGACGCGATGACGGCTTCGGCTTGCGGGCAGCTGGCCTCTTCACGGCGGCGATGATGCTGAGCCCGACGCGATCAACGCAAGCCTGATCTTGGCCGGCGTCGACGCCTCGAACGCTGCGAGCGAGACGCGCCGCAGCGACACGCCGAGCAACTCCTCACGCGTCGTTTCCGGCAGACGCTCGACGCTCGCCGCATCGACGAGATCGACGATCAGGACGACGCTCGCCTGCAGAGCGAGTCTCTCCGCTGGCAGCCGCAGGATTCCCACGCCGCGCGCCTCGATCAGACCCGCGATGGTCGTGGGCGCGCGCGCGATGAGGCGATCGCCCTCGCGAACGATGTCCGTGCGGTCGTCGGCGACGAGGCGCGCGCCGCCATCGATCAGGCGCAGCGCGAGATCCGACTTGCCGGCACCCGACTCACCACGCAGCAGCACGCCGCCTTCCGGTAGGGCAACACAGGTAGCATGGATCTGGCTCGACACGAGGCGAAGCCTGCTGAGTGCGATCCGGCGCGTCAACGCCGATGCTTGATCGCCTGCCCTGTCGCCCGCATGGTGCGGCCGACTCATGACCCTCGACCTGATCGGCCAGCTCTTCACCATCATCGCGCCGGTGCTGCTCTGTGTTGGCATCGGCTACACCTGGGCGCGACTGGGCCGGCCGTTCGATCCCGGCTTCGCCACGGCGCTGGTGTCCGGCATCGGCGCGCCCTGCCTGATCTTCAGCGCGCTGACGCGGGCGCAGATCTCGACCGACGCGCTGGGCACGCTCGCGGCGGCGGGTCTCTGTTGCTACGTCGGCATGGCCGTGCTCGGCCTGATCATCCTGCGGTTGGCGAATCTGCCGGCGCATTCGTACTTGCCGGCGCTGATGTTCCCCAATGGCGGCAATGTCGGCCTGCCGCTCTGCCTGCTGGCCTTCGGCAACCAGGGCCTGGCCTTGGGCATCGCCTGGTTCGCGATCGGCGCCATGGGCCAGTTCACCGTCGGCATCAGCATCGCCGCCGGCAGCTTCTCGCCGCGCTCGTTTGCTCGCCAGCCGCTGGTCTACACCTTGATCATCGCGCTGGCGTTCATCCTCACCGGCACCAAGCCGCCGGAGTTCGTCGCCAAGACCACCGAGATCCTGGGCGGCATGCTGATCCCGCTGATGCTGCTGTCGCTGGGCGCCTCGCTGGCGACGCTCACCGTCACGCGCCCCGGCCGCGCCTTCGCGCTGTCGCTGGTGCGGCTGCTGGGCGGCTTCGGCGTCGGCCTGGTCGTGACCTGGGCCTTCGGCATGACCGGCGCGGCGCGCGGCGTGCTGCTGATCCAGTCCTCGATGCCGGTGGCGATCTTCAACTACCTCTTCGCGCTGCGCTACGAGCGTGAGCCGGCCGATGTCGCCGGCATGATCATCATCACCACCCTGCTGTCGTTCATCAGCCTGCCGGCGCTGCTGCTCTACGTGCTGCCGTAGGCACGCTCTGGCAGTCCTCGACGATGAAGGTCTGGCTGAGCAGCTTGCGCTCACCCGACCACACCTCCTGGACCCATTCGCCGCAGAGCACCTGCCAGGAGAAACCGAAATTGAAGCCGCGCATGGTGAGCGTGCCGGTCGTCGTCGTGAACTCCGAGATGCTCTCGCGGTAGACGATGCCGCTGTCGGGATTGCGGATGCCCGGCTCGGGGATGCGCCACACCGAGCGCAGCTGCACGACCTCGTCTGGCGGCATGCCGGCGACGCGGAAGTGCGTGCCGAAGCGAACGCCGGTCCTGGCCGGAATACGCGACGTGGTCTCGTAGAAATCGATATCGGTGATGGTCTGCGTCTGGCCGTTCACCGCCTGCGGCGCCGGCTGCTTGCCCGTGGTCCGCGCGCGATAGAGGCCGAAATCGACGATCTCCAGCGAGGTGACATCGACGGCGAAAGCCGGCCCGGCGATGAGGATCGCAGCAAGGCAGATCAGCCAGCGCGGCATGCAGCAGCGTCTCCTGGGTTGTCGACGCAACGAGGTAGCTCGCGCATCGAGGTGGGCAGGCCCTGGCAGTCCTCGACCGTGAAGGTCTGGCTGTGCAGCTTGCGCTGGCCCAACCAGATCTCCTGAATCCAGTCGCCGCAGCGGATCTCCCACGGCTCGTCGAAGCTGTAGCCGTTCATCGTCTCCTCGCCGATGAAGCCGATCGACTCAGACGAGCCCTGGCGATAGTGGATGCCCGTCTTGGGATTCTCGATGCCGGGCTCCGGTATGCGCCAGACCACGCGCAACGGCACGCTCTGGCGGGCCGGCGTGCCGATCAGCCGATAGCGAATGCCAAAGCGGATGCCCTGCCGGGCCGGCACCTTCGTCGTCGGCTCATAGAAGACGACGTTCTCGATGATGTTCGTGCTCTCGGCCACAGCCTGTGGCGCAGGACTCTGTCCGGTCGTGCGGGCACGAAAAAGCCCGACCTCGACAACCTGCAGGCCTTTGACATCGGCAGCGATCGAAGGCGTGGCAACCAGCAGGAGGGCAACGAAGAGCGCGCGGATCGACCCGGTCAACATCCAGCGCCTCCTAACCAGCCGGCCGCGCCATCCCACGTGCGGCCGAGGGCACGCCCTGACAATCCTCGACCGTGAAGGTCTGGCTGAGCAGCTTGCGGTCGCCGAACCAGACCTCCTGGAGCCACTCGCCGCAGCGGATCTCCCAGTAATCATCGAAGGTATAGCCTCGCATGCTGAGCCCGCCGATCACGTTCTCGTTGTCGGCGATGCTCTCGCGATAGAACTTGCCGGTTTCGGGCTTCTGGATGCCGGGCTCCGGGATGCGCCAGATCGAGCGCAGCATGACCGTCTGATTCGCCGGCGCACCGACCACACGAAAGCGCGTGCCGAAGCGGATGCCCAGCCTGGCGGGAACCTTGGTGGTGAGATTGTAGAACACGACGTTGTCGAGCAGGGCGGTGCGTTCGTTCACCGCCTGGGGCGAGGGCATCTCGCCGGTCGTCACCGCCCGGAACAGGCCGACCTCGACCACCTGCAGCGCCGTGACATCGGCGGCGGTGGCCGGTCCGGCCAAGAGCATGGCAACAATGCAGATCAGCCAACGCGACATGCGAGAACGGCTCCCACGTTCCTGATGCAAGGATAGCATGCGGCCGCTAGGGTTGGATGAATCACTGATGCGGGAGGAATGCGGATGTTGCCGTTGGAGGGCATCAAGGTCGTCGAGCTGGCGCAGAATCTCGCCGGGCCGTTCTGCGCGGAGATCCTCTCACATCTCGGCGCCGAGGTGATCAAGGTCGAGAAGCCCAAGATCGGCGACGACGCGCGCCACTGGGGCAAGCTGCTGTCGGAGGACGCCGGCGCCTCGTTCAACGCCATCAACCTCAACAAGAAGTCGATCGTGCTCGATCTGAAAGATCCGGCCGAGCGCGACCGCCTGCTGAAGGTGATCGATGGCGCCGATGTGGTCGTGCAGAACATGCTGCCCGGCGTGCTGGAGAAGATGGGCCTGGGCGCCAAGGACCTGATGGCGCGCAATCCCAAGCTGATCTACTGCTCGGTCAGCGCCTACGGCAATGCCGGCCCGAAGAAGAACGAGCCGGGCTACGAGCCGATCGTGCAGGCCTTCTCGGCGATGTGCATGATGTCGGGCTGGCCGGGCGGACCGCCGATCCGCATGGGCACGCAGGTGCTCGACCACGGCAGCGCGATGTGGGCGGCGATCGGCGTGCTGAGCGCGATCATCGAGCGCGGCAAGACCGGCAAGGGCAAGCTGGTCGAGACCTCGCTGTTCGAGACCGCGACGGCGTGGTGGATGAACCCCTACTCCAACTACGCCGCAACAGGCGAAGTGCCGGAGCGCCATCCCTCGGGCAGCAACGGCGTGGTGATCTTCAGCGGCTTCGAGACGGCCGACTCACCCATCGTCATCGCCGCCGGCAGCGACCGGCTGTTCCTCAAGCTGGCCGATGTGCTGGGCAAGCCCGAGTGGAAGGCGGAGCCGGCCTACGCCAACAACCGCGGCCGCGTCGAGCACAAGCAACACCTGCTGGACGAATGCCAGCGGATCCTCAAGACCAAGCCGCGCGCCCATTGGCTCAAGGTGATCACCGAGGCCGGCGTGCCGTGCACGGCGGTCAACACCTTGCCGGAGATGCTGGCAGAGCCGCAGACCCAGGCGATGGGCATGCTTCAACCGGTGCCCAATCTGGCGGCCGACGTGAAGCTGATCGGCCTGCCGGTTCAGCTCGACGGCCAACGGCCGAAATTCCGCCAGCGCGCGCCACGGCTGGGCGAGCACAACAAGGAAGTGCTGGGTTAGAGCGGCAAGCACCTGTCATTCCGAGCGCAGCGAGGAATCTTTGCGTCGGTTAAAGATCCCTCGCTGCGCTTGGGATGACAGATGATCGTCCCTTTGCGCACGTTCCTCCAGCGCTACTCCGGCCGATCGGCGGCGCGCTTCAGGCGCGTCGCGAGCGTACGTGCGGCGGCGAGCGATTCGCGGATCGCATCCAGCGCGCCGGGCTGCAGCTCGGGTGCCTCGTTCTCGGCCAGCTCGAGCGCGACCACCGATTCCTCGGCGGTCGCAAGATCGCCGATGCGTTCGGCAAGCGTCATCAGCGCCGCGCCGATATTGCGCTGGGTGTTGATCCAGTTGCGCGGATCGGTCTTGGGCGACCGGATCGACTGGGCGCGCTTGAAGGCGGCGACGGCGGCGCGCAGCGGTTCGGGATCGTCGCGACCCTCGGCGCGCACCAGATGCGCCACCGCGAGATTGTTCTGCGCCGCCGACCAATTCGAGTCGCGCCGTTCGAATCCGTTGGCCGCCGCCTCGAGCATTGCCGTTGCGCGATTGAGGTCCTCGTCATTGTCGCGCTGCTTGCCCCGCCGCAGCAACGCCGCGCCCAGCGCCATGCGCGCCTCGGCCAGCGGCCGCGCCACGTCGGGCCCGCGCTGCACCGTCAGCGCCTGCTCGAGCACGCCGATCGCCTTGTCGAGCCGCTCGTCGTCATCATCGAACATCGACAGCCGCGCATGCGCCTGGCCAAGCTCAGTGCACACCTTCACGAACAACCTGGGCTCATCCTTCTTCGACACCAGCGGCAGCGCCTGGTCCCAGCTGGCGATGGCGCGCTCGGAGTAACGCGGATCGTCCTCGTGATGGGCGATGTCGTTAAGCGCGCAGCCACGGCGGAAGAAGGCCTCGGCGCGCTCGATGCGCAGCTCCTCACCGGTGAGCCCGTTGAGCGAGCGGTCGTAGTGGTCGATCGCGGTGCGCAATTCCTCGATATCGTTGTCGTGACGCGCCAGCGCGTGCATCGCCTCGCCGGCATAGCGCTCGATCATGCCGACGCGCATGGCGTTCTCCGGCCCACGCAGAATCTCCAGGGCGCGCTCGGCGGCTTCGATGGCGCCGGTGTAGAGATCGAGATCGTCGTCGGTGCGCGCGGTCATCACCGCGCCCTGCACGCAGGCCAGCCACAGGTCGGGCATCACCGCAGCGTCGGGGATCTCGCCCAGTCGCTCGAGTGCTTCGGCCATGCGGCCCGCCTGCAGCGCGTCGAACAAAACGCGCAGCGCGGCCACTGTTTCGCTGCGGTCCATGGATCGTCTCTAGCCGGAATGTGGCACCGACGCATCCGCAAAGCGAGTGCCCGCTATTTCACAGGGCGATACCGCTGTGGCTAACCCGCGATGGGCATACGGATGGTGAAGCGCGCACCCAGGGTCTTGCCCTGGGCATCCTTGATGTTGCCGGCGGCGATCGAGCCGCCATAGGCATCGACGATCTGCCGGCAGATCGACAGGCCCAGACCGGAGTGACGGCCGAACGACGCGGTCGGCCGCTCCGAGTAGAAGCGGCGGAAGATCGTCTCGACATTGGCGTCGGGAATGCCCGGACCCTGGTCGTCGATGGTGACGACGAGCGCGTTCTTCTCGCGCATCAGCCCGACGACGATCTTCGAGCCCTTGGGGCTGAAGGAAATCGCATTGTCGATGACATTGCGGAACACCTGGCCGTAGCGGCCCTCGTGGCCCAGCGCGCGGAACGGCCCCTGGCGCAAGGTGTTGAGCTCGACGCGCACGCCGGCCTCGGTGGCGGTGGTCGCCGCATAGGCTTCGACCAGCGAGCGCAGCAGCTGCTCGGCATCGACGACATGCAGCTCGCCGCGCATCAGCTCGGCGTCGAGCCGCGATGAATCGGCGATGTCGCTGATCAGGCGGTCAAGGCGCTTGGTGTCGTCGAGCACGATGGCCATCAGCTTGGCGCGCTTCTCGGGATCCTCGATGCGCACGGCAATCTCGGCGGCCGAGCGCAGCGAGGTCAGCGGATTCTTCAGCTCGTGCGCGACGTCGGCGGCGAAACTCTCGATGGCGTTCATGCGCAGCCACAGCGCGTCGGTCATCGAGCGCAGCGATTCGGAGAGATCGCCGATCTCGTCGTTGCGGTTGCCGATGTCGGGCATGGCCGGCTTGGAGTCGCGCGCCAGCCGCACCCGGTCGGCAGCCCGCGCCAGCCGCGTGATCGGCTGCGCGATCGTGCGCGCGAGAAAGAGCGACAGCAGGATGGTGCAGGCGAGCGTCACGCCGGCGATGCGCAGCAGGTCGAGCCGCACGAGATGGATGCGGTAGGCGATGTCGGAATCGTCGCGCTGCAGCATCAAGGCGCCCAGCACCTGCTTGTAGCGCTGCACCGGGATCGCCACCGAGAGGATCAGGCGGCCATCGTCGGCGCGCCGCACCGTGCGTGTGTTGTAGCCGCGCAGCGCCTGCTCGACCCAGGGATAGTCGCGCGCCACGGGATCGGCGATCTCCTTGTAGGGACCATCGGAGCGGCCGGCGCGCAGATGCTGCTCGATATCGTCGACGAAGCGGCGGAACCAGTTGTCGCTGGGGCCGATGTCGGGCGGCGGCAAGGTCTGCTTGACGATGCGCTGCTGGCGCTCGCCGAGATTGGCGGTGTCGCCGAACATTTCGCCGGTCTCGCCGAACAGACGGCCGCGCGCGCCGATCGGCGTCGTCAGCCGCGCCATCAGCTGGCGGGCCGTTTCGGGATCGACGCGATTGATCGTCGCCTCGCCGCCGCGCACCGCGCTCTCACCGATCGCCGCCGCCACCACCTCGCCCTGCAGGGTGAGCGCGGCGAGCTCGGCGTCGATCAACGTGTCCTCGTAGTCGCCGAGAAAGACGATCGAGCCGGCGAGGAAGGCCACCGGCAGGGTGTTGACCAGCAGGATGCGCCGGGTGAGCGGCGAGAAGCGTCGCGCGCGGCCGCGCCGGCTCCACAAGGTGGCGCCGCCGGCGATCTGCGTATCGGTGGGCGTAGGGCCGGCGCCGCCACGGCGCGCCGGGAAGAGCCAGTCGGTCGTCCAGCGCCGCCACCAGTTCGAGTTGGTGCGCGTCGTCTCCGGCGGCCGTTTCCGTTCCGGTGGATCAGCCGTCGCGGTATCGGTATCCGATGCCATACAGCGTCTCGATCTGCTCGAAGTTCTCGTCGACCTCCCGGAACTTCTTGCGCAGTCGCTTGATATGGCTGTCGATGGTGCGGTCGTCGACGTAGATGGTCTCGCCGTAGGCGGCATCCATCAGCTGGTCGCGGTTCTTGACGTGGCCGGGCCGCTCGGCGAGCGATTTCAGCAGCAGGAACTCGGTGACCGTGAGGTTCACCTGCTTGCCCTGCCAGACGCACAGATGCCGCGAGGGATCGAGGGTGAGCTCGCCGCGCACCAGCCGATCGGCCTCCTTGGCCTCGCCCTCGGTGCCGGCCGCGCCGTGGTCGCCGCGGCGCAGCAGGGCGCGGATACGCTCGAGCAGCAGCCGCTGGGAGAACGGCTTGCGGATGTAGTCGTCCGCGCCCATGCGCAGGCCGAGCACCTCGTCGATCTCCTCGTCCTTGGAGGTCAGGAAGATGACCGGCATGGTCTGGGTCTTGCGCAGCCGGTTCAGCAGCTCCATGCCGTCCATTCGCGGCATCTTGATGTCGAGGATCGCGAGGTCCGGCGGCGACTGGTTCAGCCCGTCCAGAGCGCTGACGCCGTCATTATAGGTCCGCACCTGGAAGCCTTCGGCTTCCAGCAGCATCGACACTGAAGTGAGGATGTTCCGGTCGTCGTCGACCAGGGCGATCGATTTCTTCACGGGATTGTCTCCGGGCTGGCCGCGCCTTGGGGGCGCGTCGCCCCGTTTGACCACAGGATGACCCGGGGTGGAAGGGGTCGGCACCGCCCCAGATATAAGCAGTTGACCCTACCAAACCACTGATTCAGGTTTCCGCGGATGTCGGCCCCCCTCGACACACCGCCCGCGACACGGGCGCAGGACCTGATGCGCAGGCTCGATCGCGTGTCGCTGGCAACGTCGCTGCCAGCCGACGGGTTGCCGTGGCCCTACGCCTCGCTGGCCCTGACCGCCCTCGACCACGATCTGTCGCCCATCCTGCTGATCAGCGACCTGGCCGAGCACAGCAAGGCCATCGCCGCCAGTCCGCGCATCTGCCTGCTGTTCGACGGCACAGGCGGGTTAGACCAGCCGCTGACCGGCCCGCGCCTGTCGGTCTTCGGCGTGGCGGCCAAGAGCCAGGAGCCGCGGCTGCGCCAGCGCTTCCTGGCTCGCCATCCCGACGCAGAGATGTACGCCGACTTCCGCGACTTCAACTTCTACCGGATCGCCATCGAGCGGGCGCACTTCGTCGCCGGCTTCGGCCGCATCGACGCCATCGACGGCGCGGCCTTAAGGGTCGATCCAAGCCCGTGGGCGGCGCTGATCGAACGGGAGTCGGACATCGTCAGCCACATGAACGAGGACCATGCCGATGCGGTGGGCCTCTACGCCACCAAGCTGCTGGGCCTCGCGGCGGGCGAGTGGCGGATGACCGGCATCGACGCCTTCGGCTGCGATTTGCGCTGGCGCGGCCAGGTGGCGCGATTGGCCTTCGATAAGCCAGTTGCCGACGCTGAGGCCGCGCGCAAGGCGCTGGTCGAGTTGGTACGGCGAGCCCGGGCAACGGCTGCCTGAACTGCTGCCCGAGATTTGTCACCGCGCCTCGACGATCCGCTGAAGGCATCTCGCAAACGCAGCAAGTCCTTTGTGCGTCAGCGAAAACATCGCCACGCGGAAAGTTGAAGCGGCGGCGTGTCGCAGAACGGCAACTTCTCCACTTCCATGCCGATAAATGCCGTGTTTTCAGCTTCATTGCGGTCCCCGCCGCCATTATGGTCGCCGCCTCTAGTCCAAAGGGCGGAAACGAATACCCCTCGCGTCGCGCCATACGACGACTAAGCCCAGGAGAGCTTCACGTGCATCAGGCAGGACCGGTCATCAGCAAACATGGCCTCGGCGCGCTCGGCGCTGCCGTCTCGGGCAATGCCTCCTTCAAGCTGAACAACCTCAACAATGTCTATTGGAACCTGTCGGTGCCGGCGCTCTACGAGGAAGCGCTGCGCCGCAAGGAAGGCGTGCTCGCCGCCGGCGGCCCGTTCTGCGTGCTGACCGGCGTGCACACCGGCCGCTCGCCCAAGGACAAGTTCTTCGTGCGCGAGCCCGGCAGCGAAAAGAAGATCGACTGGGGCCAGACCAACAAGCCGATGGAGCGCGAGAAGTTCGAAGGGCTGCTGGCGCGCATGCTGGCCTATGCGCAGCGCCGCGATCTCTTCGTGCGTGAATGCTACGGCGGCGCCGACCCGGCGCACCGCATCAAGGTGCGGGTGATCAACGAGACCGCCTGGCACAACCTCTTCGCCATGAACATGTTCCTGCGCCCGCCGATGCAGGACCTGCATGATTTCGAGCCCGACTTCACGATCCTGCAGCTGCCCGGCTTCCAGGCGATCCCGGAGATCGACGGCACCAATTCCGACTGCGCCATCGTCTGCGATTTCGGCCGCAAGCTCGTGGCGATCTGCGGCACCTGGTACGCCGGCGAGATCAAGAAGTCGGTGTTCACCATCCTGAACTACCTGCTGCCCGAGAAGAACGTGCTGCCGATGCATTGCTCGGCCAACATCGGCCCCAAGGGCGACGTCGCGATCTTCTTCGGCCTGTCGGGCACCGGCAAAACGACCCTGTCGGCCGACTCCTCGCGCACGCTGATCGGCGACGACGAGCATGGCTGGGGCGAGAGCACGGTCTTCAACTTCGAGGGTGGCTGCTACGCCAAGGTGATCAACCTCAGCCGCGAGGCCGAGCCGGAGATCTACGCCACCACCGAGCGCTTCGGTACGGTGCTGGAGAACGTGGTCGTCGATCCGCAGACCGGCCTGCTCGACCTCGACAGCGCGAAGTACGCCGAGAACACGCGGGCCTGCTATCCGCTGGACTTCATCCCGAACGCCAGCCCGAGCGGCATCGCCGGCACGCCCGAGAACATCATCATGCTCACGGCCGATGCTTTCGGCGTGCTGCCGCCGATCAGCCGGCTGTCGCCCGAGCAGGCGATGTACCACTTCCTCAGCGGCTACACCGCGCGCGTCGCCGGCACCGAGAAGGGTGTGAAGGAGCCGCAGGCGACGTTCTCGACCTGCTTCGGCGCGCCGTTCATGCCGCGTCACCCGACGGTCTACGCCAAGATGCTGGGCGAGAAGATGAGCCGGCAGAACGTCAAGTGCTGGCTGGTCAACACCGGTTGGTCCGGCGGCGGCTTCGGCGTCGGCGAGCGCATGGCGATCAAGCACACCCGCGCCATGGTGCGCGCCGCGCTCGACGGCCAGCTCACCCAGGTGGCCACGACGTCCGATCCCAACTTCGGCATGCAGGTGCCGTCGGCGTGTCCCGACGTGCCCAACGATGTGCTGAACCCGAAGAATTCCTGGAAGGACAAGAAAGCCTACGACAGCGCCGCACGCGATGTCGCGCAGCGCTTCGAATCGAACTTCAAGCAGTTCGAGCCGGCGGTCGACGACAAGGTCAAGAAGGCCGCGATCCGCGCCGCCGCCTAATTCCCTTCTCCCCGCGCAGGCGGGGAGAAGGTGCCGAGCGCAAGCGAGGCGGATGAGGGGCTTTCAGGCCTCTCATCCGCCTTGATGTCTGTTGGGGCATCGCGAAGCCCCTCATCCGGCCTTCGGCCACCTTCTCCCCGCCTTCGCGGGGAGAAGGACTATTCCGCGGCCATCCGCTTGGCCAGGCCCGGCACCGGCGCGTGGGTGATCTCGCTCTGACGGGCGCGCACGTCGAACATGCGGATCTGCAGCTCGCCCAGCGCCGTGTTGGCCTTCATGCGCGCAACGATCGGGCCGTCGACATAGGCCTGCGCGGCGGCGCGGTCCTCGAAGCAGTAGATGCCGCCGGAGCGCTGCTCGGCCTCGTCGTCGAGCCAGATCTTCCATTGCAGGCCGTCGACGGACAGGAACGGCTTGGCCGTGTCGTCGGTGTAGCGGGCGTCCCACTGGGCCTTGGGCATGTCGGGGCGGCGGTAGTTGATCTGCACGATGACCATCGGATCCTCCCACGCTGGCGTTGCGCAAGCAGTACCACACTTTCTACCTTCCCCCGGAGGGGGAAGGTGGCGCGTAGCGACGGATGGAGGATGCCTCAACGAAGTCGGCGTTCGTCTTCGACATCCCCCTTCCGCCCTTCGGGCACCTTCCCCCTCCGGGGGAAGGTAGTACGTTGGCGCTCGCGACAGTCCCGGAGACCGCCGATGTACGCCCCGCCCAAGCCGATCCCGGCCACGATCTTCACCGCGATGCCGGAGCAGTTCCGCAAGAAGCGGCGCACCAAATGGGGTGACTTCAATGCCGCCGGCCAGGAGCTCGACTGCTTCCTCGAAGGGCCGAGCTTCGATCGCGCCGGCAACCTCTGGGTCACCGACATTCCGTTCGGCCGCATCTTCCGCATCTCGCCGCAGGGTGAGTGGACATTGGTGACCGAGTACGAGGGCTGGCCCAATGGATTGAAGATCCACAAGGATGGCCGGGTCTTCATCACCGACTATCTGCGCGGCATCGTCCTGCTCCATCCTGCCACCGGCAAGGTCACGCCGCTGATCGACACCGTGAAGTCGGAGAGCTTCAAGGGCGTCAACGACCTGTTCTTCGCCGCCAACGGCGATCTCTATTTCACCGACCAGGGCCAGACCGGGCTGCACGATCCCACCGGCCGGGTCTATCGCTACGACACGACGGGCCGGCTGGATCGGCTGGTCGACACCGTGCCCAGCCCCAACGGCCTGGTGATGAACCTGCACGAGAACGTGCTCTACGTCGGTGTCACCCGCGACAACGCGATCTGGCGCCTGCCGATCATGCCCGACGGCACGGTCAGCAAGGTCGGCCGCTTCATCCAGCTCTCGGGCAGCCACGCCGGGCCCGACGGCGTCGCGCTCGATTCCGAGGGCGGCGTGGTCATCGCGGTGCCCAGCACCAGCGTCTGGCGTTTCGATGCGCTGGGCCGTCCCACCCATGTGCTGGATGCCGGCGACGACATCTTCTGCACCAACATCGCCTTCGGCGGCGAGGCCAACCGCTCGCTGTTCTGCGTCGTCTCGCGATCCAGCCGCAAGGTGCCGGGCGGCACCATCCTGCGCGCCGAGATGCCGGTGGCCGGCAAGGCGTTGTTTTCGCACATGTAGGTGAGGGGGCGGGCGGCACCTTCAGCGGCGCCCCATGTTAAGGTGGAGTGCCGCTACCGGCTGGAGCCTTCTTGCCGCTCGACCAGGGAACCCGCAAAGGCCGCCTGCGCCGTATCCTCAACGTCGGCGATCGAACCGAACGTGCGCGTCGTGCCCTGCGCGCACGGCTCAAGGCCCGCCGCATGCGTGTGCGCATCGTCACGGCCCTGATCCTGGGCTTCCTCG
This sequence comes from Alphaproteobacteria bacterium, assembly GCA_019239835.1. Lineage (GTDB taxonomy): Bacteria > Pseudomonadota > Alphaproteobacteria > Reyranellales > Reyranellaceae > JAFAZJ01. The sequence continues at coordinate 15,808 of JAFAZJ010000192.1, forward strand.
TGATTGCCGGCATCGCCGCCGCGTCCTTCGCCTGGACCGTGTTCGGTGCCGGCGACGCCACCGAGCGGCTGCTGCTCGATCGCAGCCGGCGCATCCTCGATGCCGAGGTCCGCGTGCTGCGCGACCGCCTCGATCCGGTCGCCGACCAGATGGCCTATATCGCCCGCCTCGCCGCCAAGGGCCGGATCGACATCACCTCGCCGGCGGCGATGTCCGACGTGCTGGCCACCGCCGTCGAGCGACTGCCGCAAACCTCGGGGGCGGCATTCGTCGGCCTCGATCTGACGACGTATCGCGCCCGCCGTCTCAACGGCGAGGTGCTGTTCGACACCATGTCGGTCTACGACGTGCCCGGCGGCTACGAGCGCTTCACCAAGATGCTCTCGGAAGTGGGGCCGACCTGGGGCGACATCTTCTGGAACCCCGAACTGCGCCAACCGATGCTCAACGTGCGCGTGCCGGTGCGCCGCGACGACAATGCCTTCCTCGGCGGCGTGATCGCCGCGGTCACTATGGGCGATCTCTCGCGCCAGGTGTCCGACCCGGAGCTGGGCGGCCAGGATGGCAGCTTCATCCTCATCGATCGAAAATACGTCCTCGCCCATCGCCGGCTGGTCAGCCCGAGCGGATTGGCGCTCGATGAAACCCATCCGCTGCCGACGATCGAGAACCTGGGCGATCCCGTGCTGGCGGCGATCTGGCAGCCTGCCGTGCGCAGCCGTCTCAATCCGGGGCTGAGCGGCTCGGGCCACATCGTCGAGGTCAATGGCAGGCAGTGGGTCTTCCTGTACCGCGACGTGGTGGTCTATGGCGGCAACTGGCTGGTCGGACGCTATTTCCCGATCGAGGTGGCGACGCAGGACCTCGAGCGCTTGCGCTGGGGCGTGATCGGCGGCGGCACCGCCCTGCTGGGCGCGCTGCTGCTGGCCGTCATCATGGGCGTGCGCATCGGCGGCTCGATCCGCGATCTGGGGACCGCGGCGGAGGCGCTGGAGCGGCTCGATTTCCAGACCGTGCCGCGCGTGAAGTCGCGCCTGCGCGAGCTCGACGATGCCGGCGAGGCGCTGGAGAAGGCGCATGGTGCGCTGAAATGGTTCGGCCTCTATGTGCCGCGCCGCCTCGTCGCGCGGCTGATGGAGGAAGGCACCGACACGCTGGTCTCGCGCCGCCGCGTGATCACGGTGATGTTCACCGACATCGTCGGCTTCACGCCGCAGGCCGAGGAGATGGACGAGCTCAACAGCGCGGAGCTGCTGAACCAGCATTTCGAGATGCTGGGCGGCGCGATCGAGCATGAGCATGGCGTGATCGACAAATACATCGGCGATTGCGTGATGGCGGTGTGGGGCGGCATCCGCCGCATGCCCGACCACGCCGATTCCGCCTGCCGCGCCGCGCTGGAGATCGCCCGCCTGATCCGCGAGGACAACGCTAGGCGCCGCGCAGACGGTCTGGCGCCGATCCGCGTACGCATCGGCATCCATTCGGGTCCCGCGGTGGTCGGCAATATCGGTGCGCCGGGACGCCTGAACTATACCGTCGTCGGCGACACGGTGAACGTCGCGCAGCGCTTCGAGCAGCTGGGCAAGCAGCACATGGCCGAGGCGGAAGAGGTCATCGTGCTGATCAGCGGCGAGACACTGGGCATGCTGCAGGACCGCGAGTCACTGGGCGTCGAGCCGGTCTTCGTCGGCGAGCAGACCGTGCGCGGCCGCCACGAGCCCGAGCACGTCTATCGGCTGGTCTGAGGCCGTCACCGTCGCTGATTCTCCGTGGCCGGCTGCAGCCCCGGCCGGCTTGGCAGGGGCGAGGGCGTCGGCACCGGCGGCATGCGGCGCAGCTCGTCGTAGCGTGCCGGCGAGGAGAGCACCGATGTCACCAGCGCCAGCCTGAACCCCACCGTCGGCGCACGCCGTGCGCCCTTCTCGTCGAACGGCATGAGCTCCTGGCGATACGACGAGCGGATGTCGGGCTCGGCGGTCTGGTAGCTGCCGCCGCGGATGGTGTAGCCACCAGCCTGACCGCGCGCCTGCGACTGGCGCACAACGCGGAAGGGCTCGAGCACGATCTCGTCGGCATTGCCCAGCATGTCGTGCAGGCCCAGCGGATTGGGCTTCAGCACGCCGGCGATCTGCAACTCGCTGTTGGACGAGCGCGTGCTGCGGAACCAGACATATTGCTCGATGCCACCGGGCATCGGGAAGGTGCGCGCCGCGAAATCCTGAGGCGAGACCTCCAGCCCGCCACGCGCGGCATATTCCCATTCCGCTTCGGTCGGCAGGCGCACGTAACCGATGGCGTTGTCTTCCTGCGGCAGGCGCTGACGCGCGTGCTTCATCAGCCATTCGGAATAGTTCTGCCCCGCCTGCACCGCCTCGAACCAGGTCACGCCGGTGGCCGGCAGCAGACGCTCGCGCGCCGGCGTTGCGCAATCGCCGCGCAGCGCCGCCATCTGCAGCGCGGTGGTTTCGTACTTCGCGAGATAGAAGTAGCGGCGCTTGGGATCGGCCCGGTCGGTGAAGGCGCCCTCGATCGGCTCCTCGCGACTGCCCTCGGAGACGGCGAAGCGCGGATCGTCGCTGCCCAGCACCACCAGGCGGCGATGACGCTTGGGATCGGGCCGCGGCACCTCGACGCGACGGAACGCCATCGCACCGCCGCAGGGCATCGGCAGCACGAAATCGTCGGTCAGCGGCTTGGGATTGTAGAAAGCCGGCTCCCAGTCGCCACGGCCGACAATCCCCGCCAGCCCGGCGGCGCTGACCGCCAGGGCAACAGTGCACAGCGAGGCGAGGGCGCGCAGCGCGAGCAGCGTTCACTCCCTGTTGATCGGACAATCGATTCAAGGAAGGCAATACGGCACCAACAAGGCATGGCAGAGTGAGCCCGGCCGCAAGGAGGCGCCTATGTCCTTCACCATCCGCCGCATCGATCACGTCGTGCTGCGCGTGCACGACATGCCGGCGATGATCGCGTTCTATGAACAGGCGCTGGGCTGCAAGGTCGAGCGCCGGCTCGATCGCATCAGCCTGGTGCAGCTGCGCGCCGGCGATTGCCTGCTCGACCTGGTGGGCAACGATCAGCCGCGCACCGGCAAGAACATGGATCACCTGTGCTTCCGGGTGGATCCGTTCGATCCCAAGGACATCGCGGCGCGCCTGAAGCCCTTCAACATCGATCCCGGCGAGGCAGTCGACCGCTACGGCGCGGAGGGCGACGGCCCGTCGATCTACTTCAACGATCCCGAAGGCAATCAGATCGAGCTGAAGGGTCCGGCGCACACGCCGGCGCGGCGACCGGCTTAGATCAGGCCGGGGTACGACCCACCATCGAGCTGCAAATTCTGGCCGGAGATGAAGCCGGCCTGGGCGCTGCACAGGAAGGCGCAGGCGTCGGCGAATTCCTCGGGCCGGCCCATGCGCCTGGCGGCGATCGAGGCGGCGATCTGCGTACGCGCCTCCTCGATCGTGATGCCCTGCTCCTTGACCATGCGCTGGGCCATGAATTGCTGGCGCGGCGTGTCGATGCGCTCGGGCAGCATGTTGTTGATGGTGACGTTGTCGGCGGCGACGTCGACCGACATCGACTTGGCCAGCGCGGTGAGCCCGGCGCGCGCCGCGGTCGACAGGCCCATCATCGGCCGAGGCGACTTCACCATCGCCGAGGTGATGTTGACGATACGGCCGAACTTGCGCGCGCGCATGCCCGGCAGCACGGCACGGATCAGCAGCACCGGCGCCAGCATGTTGGCCTCCAGCGCCGCGATCCAGGCGGCGTGATCCCAGTCGGCGATCTTGCCCGGCGGCGGGCCGGCGTTATTGTTGATCAGGATGTCGGCCTCGGGACAGGCGCCGACCAATTTCGTGCGCCCGGCCTCGGTGGTGATGTCGGCGGCTACGGGTGTCACCGTACCGCCGGTCGCGGCGCGCATCTTCGAAGCCGTCGTCTCGAGCTTGGCTTGGTCGCGGCCGTTGATCACCACCGCGCAGCCCTCGCGCGCCAGCGCCGTGGCGCAGGCCTCGCCCAGCCCCTGCGAGGAGGCGCACACGATCGCCTTGCGGCCCTTGATGCCGAGATCCATTGCCCGTCTCCGATGTCGTTGGCTTAAGCGGCGTCGCCGAGCGGCTCGCTGTCGAGAATTCCCGAATCGATGAGATTGCGCGTCGTCGCCTCGTAATGCGTTGTCAGCAGACGGATGACGCGATCGGCATCGCGCGCGAGGGTCGCCTCCATCAGCCGGCGGTGATCGCCCGCCTTGTCGCGCACGCCGCGCCGCTCGCGCGTCATCAGATAGGACAGACGCCGGTAGAGCTCGGACGCGTCGTAGAGCGTGCGCTGGTAGTCGAGCAGCAGCGGGCTGTCGCAGGCCGCGGTTAGCGAGAAGTGGAACGACGCGTGCGCCGCGGCGTAGGCCTCGCTCAGGCGCTTGGAATCGTCGCCCGCATGCACCGGCGTGTTGGCGAGCACGTGGTGCGCGGCGAGCACACCCGCTTCCCATTCGACGCCGCCCAGCTCCATGGCGCGGCGTAGCGCGATGCTTTCGATCTGGATGCGCACGAAGGTCAGGTCGCGCAGACCGGCGGGCGACAGCGAGGTCACGGTGAAACCCTGCTGCGGCTGGGAGCGCACCAGCTTCTCGGCCGACAGGCGCGTGAGCGCCTCGCGCACGATGCTGAGGCTGGCGCCATGCTCCTCGCACAGCAGCGCGAGCTTCAGCTTCTGGCCGGGCAGCAGCCGGCCGGCAAGGATGCTGGCGCGGATGCGCAGATAGACCTCTTCGACGAGGGTCTTGGGCGCGACGGTCTGGGTCACGGACTCACCTATAGGTAACGATTGGCCGACCCGCAACTGCTTTTCGATATTATTAGTGATAATCGATTTACCGTTTACAAACCTATTTCACCGCGCCACGATCCGCACAAAGGCCGTCGTTGAACGGCCGCGGGAGGAAGTCATGCGGACGAAATCGAGTCGCCGTTTCGTGTTGGGTGGGCTGGCGGGCGTGACATCGCTGGCGCTGAGCGGTGTCGGCCGCGCCGCGCCATCGGGCACGCCGGTGCGTGTGGGCAGCACGCTGTCGCTGACCGGGCCCCTGGGACAGACCGCTTTGGTGCACAAGATCGCCGGCGAGATCGCGGTCGAGATGATCAACAAGCGCAACGGCTTCCTCGGCCGCCCGGTCGAATGGGTGCTGCTCGATGATCAATCGAAGCCCGAGGTGACGCGCAGCCTCTACGAGAATCTGATCACCGTCGACAAGGTCGACCTGATCCAGGGCCCTTACGCGACGGCGCCGATCCTCGCCGGCATGGGCGTCGCCCAGCGCTACCAGAAGGTCTACATCCAGAGCAGCATGGGGATTCCCAAGAATCTCACCTACGACATGGCGTTCCCCGCCACGCCGTTCGGGCCGGAGCCCAACAAGAGCTATCCCAAGGTGCTGCTCGACGCGATGGCGAGCACCAAGACGCCGCCCAAGAGCATCTCGGTGCTGACCAGCAAGTTCCCCTCGGCGCAGTTCATGGCCGAGGGCACGCGCGACGAAGCCAAGGCGCGCGGGCTGAATGTCGCGCTCTATCTCGAATACGAATTCGGCACGCGCGATTTCGGCGCCATCGCCGCGCGGGTGAAGGACGCCAACGCCGACATGCTGTGGCTCGGCGCGCTGGGCCTCGACAGCAATCTGCTGCTCGAGGCGTTGCGCAAGCTCGACTACGTGCCCAAGCGGCACTTCCACCTCTATCCTGCGCCCGGGCCGCTGGCGGTGTCGCCCGATGGCGATCTCGCGCTGTCCTCGACCTTCCTCGAGCCGGCGCCGCCGTTCACCGATCGCAAGGACGTGCCCGAGCTGGCGGCGACGTACAAGGAGCGCGCCACCAAGGCCAACGTGCCCTACACAGATCTCGATGCGCAGGGCGCCGGCATGTACACGCAGTGGCAGATCCTCGAGCAGGCGGTGAACGGCGCCAAGAGCCTCGACGACAAGGTGCTGGCGGCGTGGCTGAAGAAGAACGGCGCCGACACGATCTACGGCAAGATCGACTTCAACGGACCCAACAACCACGGCCCCGCGGCGCAGATGGTCAAGCAGGTGCAGAACAAGAAATGGGTCGTGGTCTGGCCGGCCAATTTCGCGCCGCCGGGCGTCAAGCTGATCGCGCCGTGAACTCCGTCCTCACCCTGAGACCTTCCCTTCTCCCCGCGCAGGCGGCGAGAAGGTGCCCGAAGGGCGGATGAGGGGCTTCACGGTGCCTCAACGGCAAAGGCCGGCATCGTTGCGCGAGAAGCCCCTCATCCGCCTCGCCACGCTCGGCACCTTCTCCCCGCCTGCGCGGGGAGAAGGGGAACGGCTCGTGCAATGCCCAGCCTGACGCTGCTCGGCCAGTCGCTGATCTCGGGCGTGATGCTGGGTGGGCTCTACGCCCTCGTGGCGCTGGGCCTGAGCCTGAGCTGGGGTCTGCTGCGCCTGGTCAATCTCGGGCATTTCGCGCTCGCTTTCCTCGGCGCCTATCTCGTCTATCACCTCGGCACGGTGTGGCACGTCGATCCGTGGTGGGCGGTGCTGATCATCGTGCCGGTGTTCTTCGTCTTCGGCATGCTGCAGCACTGGGTGTTCGTCGTCTTCCGCGTCACCGAGCTCACCTCGCTGCTGGTGACCTTCGGCATCAGCGTGATCGTCGAGTCGATCCTGCAATGGATCTGGACCGCCGATTTCCGCCGCTACGAGACGCACTATGCTGGCGTCTCGCTGAAAGTCGGGCCGTTCTACGTGCCGTGGCTCGAGCTGGTGGCGCTGATCGTCGCCGTCGGGCTGGCCTGGGCCAGCTGGGCCTGGCTGCGCTGGACCTATGTCGGCAAGGCGCTGCGCGCCACGGCGGAGGATGCCGACATCGCCGCCGCGTTCGGCATCAATCACCGCTTGCTGTCGTTCCTGCTGTCGGGTGTCTGCGCCGCCTACGCCGCCGTCGCCGGCGCTTTCATCGCACTGGTCTCGACCCTGGCGCCGTCGCAGATCTGGGCCTGGCTGGGCGTGGTCTTCGCCGTGGTGATCATCGGCCGACTGGGCAATCCCGTGGGCGCGCTGCTTGCCGGCATCCTGATCGGCGCCGCCGAGTCGCTGGCGATGGCAGTGATCAGCCCGGCATGGGCGCCGGTCGTATCGTTCACCATCCTCATCGTGCTGCTGCTGTGGCAGCCCAAATGGCTATGACCGGCGTGCGCCCCCTGCCCGCGCTCGGCGTCGGCAGCGTCATCGTGATGCTGGCGGCGCTGCCGGTCGCCGGCCTGCCGGCGTTCTACGAATCGTTTCTCTACCTGATGTTCTACTGGATCGCGCTGGCGACGAGCTGGGCGATCCTCAGCGGTTTTGCCGGCTATTTCAGCTTCGGCCACGCCGCCTTCTTCGGCGCCGGCATGTACGCCACGGCGCATCTCACGGTGAAGATGGAGGTGCCGTTCCTCGCCGCGCTGCCGGTGGCTGCCGGCGTCGCGGCCCTGCTCGCCGCCGGCATTGGTGCCGTGGTGTTCCGCCTGCGCCGCCTGCGCGGCGAGCTGTTCGCGCTCCTGACGCTGGCGGTGACCTTCATCGTCGCCACCATCATCCTCAACACGCCGATCGACGGCGGCGCCGGCGTGCTGACCAGCAGCGTGCCCTTGCCGCGCGTCATATCGAGTTCGCCCTCGGGCACGCTCTACCTGCTGGGCCTGATCGTCTGTGTCGGCAGCCTGGCCATCGCGTGGTGGGTCTCGCGCTCGCGATTGGGCATGGGCCTGTTCGCGATCCACGATGATGAAGACGTTGCCGAGGTGAAGGGCGTGCCGACTTTCACCTACAAGCTGCTGGCCTTCACCTTGTCGGGCGCGATCGCCGGCGTGGTCGGCGGCGTGCACGCCACCTATGTCGGCTTCCTCACCGTCAGCGAGACCTTCGGCATCACCGTGCCGCTCTACGTCGTGCTGATGAGCGTGCTGGGCGGCGCGCGTCATTGGGCCGGCCCGGCGGTGGGCGCGGTGCTGATCGCGGCCTCGCTCTACACCTTCACCAGCGGTGACCAGGCCACGATCGGCCGCGGCATCGTCGCCCTGGTCCTGATCGTCGCCATCCTGCTGCTGCCCGAGGGCATCGTGCCGACCGTGCTGAAGCAGCTGCGCCGGCGGCCGGTGACTCGCGCAACGCCGCCTGACGCGCCGATCGCGACGCAGGCAGCGCCGAAGCGCAGCGATGCGCCGGTGCTCGTCGTCCAGGACGTGCGCAAATCCTTTGGCGGCGTGCACGCGTTGCGCGGCGTCAGCCTCGAGGTGCGCCAGGGCGAGATCCTGGGTCTTGTCGGCCCCAACGGCTCGGGCAAGACAACCTTGATCAACATGATCACCGGGCATTTCCCGCTCGACGGCGGCTCGATCCGCATCGATGGGCAGGAGATCGGACACCAGCCAGCGCACGCCATCGCCCAGCGCGGCATCGCCCGCACCTACCAGATCCCACGCCCATTCGCCGGCCTCACAGTGCTCGACAACGTGCGCCTCGCGGCCATGTTCGGCGGTACCGGACTCAGCGGCGCGGCGCTCGATGCCGAGGCGCATCACTGGCTGGCCTTCACCGATCTCGCCGGCAAGGCCGCGTCGTTGCCGGCCGAGCTGAACCTGCACGAGCGCAAGTTCCTCGAGCTGGCACGCGCGCTGGTGACGCGGCCCAGGCTGCTGCTGCTCGACGAGGTTCTGTCGGGGCTGAACCCGGCGGAGATCGACAGCGCCATCGCGCTGATCCGCGCCATCCGCGACCAGGGCGCCAGCATCGTCTTCGTCGAGCACCTGATGCGCGCGGTCGTGCAGCTTTCCGACCGCGTCGTCGTCATGAACGAGGGCGCGACCCTGGCATCGGGCAATCCGCGCGAGGTGATGCGCGACCCGCGCGTCGTCGCCGTCTACCTGGGCAAAGCCCATGTTGCTTGAGCTGCGCGACCTGCACGTCGCCTACGGCGACGCTCCCGCCGTCTGGGACGTCTCGCTCGACGTCGATGCCGGTGAGATCGTCTCGGTAATCGGCCCCAACGGCGCCGGCAAGACGACACTGATCAACGCCGTGGCTGGCCTGTTGCGCATCCGGCGCGGCTCGGCGCGACTCGACGGCGTTGAGCTCGGTCGCCTGCGCCCGCATCAGGTCTGCGAGCAGGGCATCGCGCTGGTGCCCGAGGGTCGCCGCCTGTTCACCCGCATGTCGGTCGAGGAGAATCTCGAGATCGGCGGTTATCGGCCGGCCGCGCGTGCCTCGCGCGATGCGTCGCTGGCGCGGGTCTATGACTTGTTCCCGGTGCTGCGCGAGAAGCGCCTGCAGGATGCCGGCCTGCTATCGGGCGGCCAGCAGCAGATGGTGGCGATCGGCCGGGCGCTGATGGCCAAGCCGCGCATCATGCTGTTCGACGAGCCGTCGCTGGGCCTGGCGCCCGCCATCGTCGACGACATGTTCGACATCATCGCATCGGTGCGCGCCGAGGGCGTCGCCGTGCTGCTGGTCGAGCAGAATGTCGGCAAGGCTCTCGAGGTCGCCGATCGCGCCTATGTCCTGGAACAGGGCAGAATCGTCGCCTCGGGCAAGCCCGACGCGCTCACGAAGCAACCGCGTATCCGCGAAGTCTATCTCGGAGTCTGAGCGAGGAGGCAATCATGGCCCATCCATCCAACCAGTACAGCGTCGGCGGCGTCAGCTATCCCAGGCCGTTCAAGATCCGGCGGCTCGGCCACTTCGGCTTCAATGTCGCCGACATCAGCGCCGGCATTGATTTCTACGGTCGCCTGCTGGGCTTCCGCATCACCGACGAGCGCGACCTGTCGAAGATCCCGGGGCGCGAGGAGGTGGCGAAGAAGCTCGCCGATCCGCGCATCGTCTTCATGTCGAACGGCGCCGACCACCACGCCTTCCTGCTGGCGCACAAGACCCTGGGCGCGATCTTCGGCGACGACGCGGTATCCAAGGATATCACCGTCAACCAGATCACCTGGCAGGTCGGCTCGATGGACGAGGTGTTCCACGCCGCCGACTATTTCCGTGACCGCGACGTCGAGATCCGCCGCGTCGGCCGCGACATGCCGGGCAGCAACTGGCACACCTATATCCGCGACCCCGACGGCCACACCGTCGAGCTCTACTACGGCATGGAGCAGATCGGCTGGAACAGCCGGAGCAAGCCGGTCGAGATGTACTATCGCGGCTTTCGCGAGGCGCCCGCGCTGCCGCAGATCTCCGAGGCCGAGGAGATCCGCGATGCGCTGAGCAAGGGCATCGACATCCATTCCGGCTATGCCGTGCGCGATATCGGCGAGGGCGACCACGTGGTCGAGGGCGTACGCCTGAAGCGGCCGTTCAAGATCACCAATATCGGGCCGATGAGCCTGTTCGTCGCCGATGTCGGCGCCTCGACCGATTTCTATACCGAGGTGATGGGCTTCACCGTCACCGAGACGGTGACCTGGCGCGGCCATCGCTGCGTCTTCCTGCGCAACGGCGCGGAACACCACAGCCTGTCGCTGATGCCCAAGGCGCTGCGCGCCGAGCTCGGCCTCAACCCCGACACCTCGGTCGCCTCGATGGGCATGCAGGTCGG